>JAPPLI010000080.1 GCA_028819495.1 Gammaproteobacteria bacterium
GGAAGCGGTTACCGGGCAGGAACGGCCCTGCGGTCTGCGGTCTGCGGTCTGCGGTTAACATTGTGTCGATTCTCCCGGCGCTTGTCAAGCGATTTTTGATGTAATTTTTGATGTAATGAACTTTTTCAATGAGATGGCGGCACTTTACAACACCGGGGTTGCTTATGCAAGACAACTGACAAATGTCACACCCGATTCACTCTCATCACGCTGCCGACCTGTTCGGGCAGGGGCAGTTCCGCGTGGCTTTGTTTAATCTCGGCCAGGCGGTCCAGGATCGGGGGCGGCATCTGCGTTACCCGTCTCTGGCTCATGTCCACGAACAGGCACAGCAGTTCACTGGTTGCGGCAAGGTAGCCCTGTTCGGCCTGGTACATCCGGTGAAAGTAATGGAAGCGTTTCTCATCGTAACCCAGTAACTGGGTGGTTACGTATACCTCCTCCCCTTCCTTTACCTCACCGATGTAATTGACATGCATTTCCGCGGTGAAGGCGGAGACATTGTTTGCGGCCCTGTATTCGGCGTCCATTCCCATGAAGTCGAAAAATTCATCGGTGGCGCGGTCAAACACCAGGACGTAGTAGGACACGTTCATGTGGCCGTTGTAATCAATCCATTCGGGAACTATCAAATCCTTATACAGTTTAAGTGGCGCTGATATCGACATGGGAAGTGTAATCCTGTTAAGTTTGCTGGTTCTCAGCGCTACGCAATCTCTGAATGCGATAATTGTAAGATTTACAGGAAGAAATGGCTGTTGTTACCCAAGCAGGGCCGTTCTATTTTACAGCCATTTGATAAGGGCAGCAAAGGCAATAAACAGGGCGAGCATTTTCCACATAATCCGATTTTCCTGATCTTTCAATTTCATATCCAGGTAATCCCTGGTTACTATATCTGCGCCGTGCTCATTCATGGCGGATACAATCGCCTCTGCCTGCTCGTCCGGAACACCGGAATCAGCGATGATTTTTATAGCCTTGTGTGTATCTGTGATTATCATGATACGAAGCTTAACATTCTAACCCATTCCTATCAACTCAACCCCAGCACGTCCTGCATGCTGTACAAACCGGTTTCCTTGTCCATGATCCACTGTGCGGCGCGCACTGCGCCGCCGGCAAAGGTCTTGCGGCTGGTGGCAACGTGCCTGATCTCCACCCGTTCACCTTCACCGGCGAACATGAGCGTGTGTTCGCCGACGATGTCGCCGGCGCGTATGGTCTCAAAACCTATGGTCTTGCGTTCCCGCGGGCCGGTAAAGCCTTCCCGGCCGTAAACTGCGCACTCCGCCAGGTCGCGTCCCAGTTCCGCGGCCACGATTTCGCCCAGGCGTACTGCGGTGCCCGAGGGCGCATCGATCTTGCGGTTGTGGTGCGCCTCGATAATCTCGATGTCGGTGCTGTCACCGACTACGCTCGCGGCCAGTTCCGCAAGCTTGAAGCACAGGTTGACGCCTACGCTCATGTTGGGGGCAAACACGATGGCGATTTCCTCGCTTGCTGCCTGCAGTACCTGCTGTTGTTCGGCGGTCAGCCCGGTCGTGCCGATGACCGCCTTTTTGTTGCCGGCCCGGCAGGTTTCCAGGTTTTCCAGCACCGCATCGGCCCGGGTGAAGTCTATCAGTACGTCGAAGTCATCCAGGACGGATTCGATGTTGTCGGTTACGCTGACGTTCAGTGTGCCTATTCCGGCCTGCTCGCCCGCGTCCAGGCCAAGCGCCGGTGAGCCGCTTTGTTCAATCGCCGCGCCGGCCGCGATGCCGTCGGTGTCGCCGATGACTTCCAGGATGGTTTTTCCCATCCTGCCCGCGGCGCCGCATATTGCTGCTTTTGTCATGAGTCAATAAGAAGGTGTCTCTTCGAGACTGGTATTCTACTGGATTCCCGTTCTTTCGGGAATTATGGGGTCAGAGTAAAAATTCTGGCGAATTTCTTACTCTGACCCCTGGGATTCGGCGTTCGCGGAATGGCGGCCAAACTATTACTGGCTGGCATTATCGAAGAATTTTTTTACGCTGTCGAACCAGTTGCTGGCGCGGGGGCGGTAACGCGGTTCATCATCCACCATGGACTCTTCAAAGGATTCCAGTATGTCTTTCTGTTTCCTGCTCAGGTTCACCGGGGTCTCAACCATCACGCGGCATAACAAATCGCCTCTTGCCGACGACCTGACGGAGCGCACGCCCTTGCCGCGCAGGCGGAACAGCCTGCCGCTCTGGGTTTCCTGCGGGATGCGCAGTTTGACCTTGCCGTCCAGCGTCGGAATTTCAATATCCCGACCCAGTGCGGCAGCGGCAAAACTGATGGGCACTTCACAGTACAGGTCCGAACCCTCGCGGGTGAATATCTCGTGGTCCCTGACGATGACATGCACGTAAAGATCTCCGGGCGGCGCGCCGAGCTCGCCGGCCTCGCCCTCGCCGGTCAGGCGGATACGGTCGCCGGTATCGACACCGGGCGGGACTTTTACGGAAATGGTCTTGCTGTCCCGGATCCGTCCCTGCCCCTGGCACGGACGGCACGGGTCATCGATGATATTTCCCCTCCCGCGGCATTTGGGACAGGTCTGCTGTACCGAGAAAAACCCCTGTTGCATGCGGACCTGTCCGGCGCCGTTACAGGTGGGGCACCGGACCGGACTCGAGCCCCGTTTGGCGCCGCTGCCGGAACATTCATTGCAAGTCACCAGCCTGGGCACCCTTATCTTGATGGTGGAGCCTGCAATAGCCTCTTCCAGGTTCAATTCCAGGTCGTAACGGAGGTTCGCGCCGGATTGGGCGCGCTGGCCGCCGCGTCCCTGCGCGCCGAATATATCGCCGAATACGCTGTCGAATATATCGCCGAACCCGCTGAATCCCTGGGCATCCGGCCCTCCGGCCGAAGTGCTGACCCCGGCGTGGCCGAACTGGTCGTAAGCCGCCCGTTTCTGCTGGTCGCTGAGGATGTCGTTTGCTTCCTTCGCCTCCTTGAATTTTTCCTCCGCTTCCTTGTCATCCGGGTTGCGATCCGGATGGTACTTCATCGCCAGGCGGCGGAATGCCTTCTTTATGTCGGCATCGGACGCATTTTTTGATACGCCAAGGACGTCATAGTAGTCTCGTTTCGCAGCCATTACCTGCATTTCTCGCAGATTTACTTCTTGTTGTCATCCACTTCCTCGAATTCGGCGTCAACAACATTCTCTTCGGCTGCGCCGTTATTCGCGCCGGCGGGTTTATTTTCACCGTTGGCGCCGGCATCGGCAGCCGCGGCCTGCTGGTATACCCGCTCTGCAAGTTTGCCCGCCACTTCGGTCAGTTTGCCGGTTTTCTCCTCTATGACTCCCTTGTCATCGCCTTTTACGGCTTCCTCAACTTCGGCCATCGCAGCCTCGATATCTTTTTTCTCCTGGTCCTCCACCTTGTCGCCCAGTTCCTCCATGGATTTCTTCGTTGAATGCACCAGGTTCTCCGCCAGGTTGCGCGCCTCGACCAGTTCCCTGGCCTGCCGGTCTTCTTCGGCATGGGCTTCCGCGTCCTGGACCATCTTCTCGATCTCGTCGTCCGAGAGGCCGCTGGAAGCCTTGATGACGATGGACTGCTCCTTGCCGGTGGCCTTGTCCTTTGCCGACACGTTCATGATGCCGTTTGCGTCGATATCAAAAGTCACCTCGATTTGCGGCATGCCCCGGGGCGCAGGCGGTATATCCGTCAGGTCGAAGCGGCCCAGCGACTTATTGCCCGCGACCATCTCGCGCTCGCCCTGCAGGACGTGCACGGTCACCGCGGTCTGGTTATCGTCCGCGGTGGAGAATACCTGCTGCGCCTTGGTCGGTATCGTCGTATTCTTCTCGATGAGCCTGGTCATCACTCCGCCCAGGGTTTCGATGCCCAGTGAGAGGGGCGTCACGTCGAGCAGCAGTACGTCCTTCACGTCTCCGCCCAGCACGCCGGCCTGGATTGCCGCGCCGACAGCAACGGCTTCATCCGGGTTCACGTCCTTGCGCGGTTCCTTGTCGAAGAACTGCTTGACCTTCTCCTGTACCTTGGGCATGCGGGTCTGCCCGCCCACCAGGATGACGTCGGTGATGTCCGAGGCGGAATGTCCAGCGTCTTCCAGGGCTACGCGGCAGGGCTCAATGGTACGGTCAACAAGGTCCTCCACCAGCGCCTCAAGTTTGGAACGGCTCATCTTGATGTTGAGATGCTTCGGACCGCCGGCATCCGCCGTAATATACGGCAGGTTGATGTCGGTCTGCTGGCTGGATGAGAGTTCTATCTTGGCCTTCTCGGCCGCCTCCTTCAGACGCTGCAGGGCCAGGGGGTCGTTGTGCAGGTCGATGCCCTGGTCCTTCTTGAACTCGTCGCAGAGAAAATCGATGATGCGCAGGTCAAAGTCCTCGCCGCCCAGGAAAGTATCGCCGTTGGTGGACAACACCTCGAACTGGTGCTCGCCGTCCACTTCGGCGATTTCAATGATGGATACGTCGAAGGTGCCGCCGCCCAGGTCATATACGGCAAGCCTGGAGTCTCCCTGTTTCTTGTCCATGCCGTAAGCCAGCGCCGCGGCCGTGGGTTCGTTGATGATGCGCCGCACCTCCAGTCCCGCGATCTTGCCTGCGTCCTTGGTCGCCTGGCGCTGCGAATCGTTGAAATAGGCCGGTACGGTAATCACCGCCTCGGTTATTTTCTCACCCAGGTAATCCTCCGCCGTCTGCTTCATTTTCATGAGCACGCGCGCGGAGACCTCCGGGGGGGCCATCTTCCTGCCTTTTACATCAACCCAGGCATCGCCGTTGTCCGCCTTGACGATTTTATAGGGAACCATGTTGATATCCTTCTGCACTACGTTATCCTCATAGCGCCGGCCGATTAAACGCTTGACCGCAAACAAGGTGTTGTCGGGATTGGTAACTGCCTGGCGCTTGGCCGACTGCCCTACCAGGACTTCGTCATCGTCGGAAAACGCGACGATGGACGGCGTGGTTCTGCCGCCTTCGCTGTTCTCTATGACCCTGGCCTGACCACCTTCCAGAACGGCAACGCAGGAATTGGTCGTGCCCAGGTCTATACCGATAATTTTGCTCATGTTTCAAGCCTCTTTCGTGTTCCTCAGTATGAGATTGTTTATCCAGGGATATATGTGAGGGTCATTACCCTGAAATTCAAGGATTACGGGGTCAGAGTAAAATCGCCGGGAATGTTGGCAACAGCAAAGCCTGTGGTGATTTTACTCTGACCCCACCATTTCTCTGACCCCATTATTCGACCCCACTATTTAGCTACTACAACCATTGCCGGCCTGACCAGCCGCCCGTTCAGTTCGTAGCCCTTCTGCATCACGGTCACGACCTGGCCCGAATCGCTGCCTTCCAGTTCCTGCATGGAGACGGCCTCATGCCAGTCCGGGTCGAATTTCTCGCCGGCCGGGTCAATAGCTTTCACCCCGAACTTTTCCAGGCAGTCGAAAAGCTTCTTCAGGGTAAGGTCCATCCCTTCCCGCAGACTCTCGAGGTCTTCCGCCGATTGCGATGCGTTGATGCCCAACTCCATACTGTCGATAACCGGCAACAACTCGTTCACGAAGCGTTCCAGGGCATATTTGTGGGCGTTTTCAACGTCACGCGAGGCGCGCTTGCGCACGTTATCCAGTTCTGCCGTGGCGCGCAGCGCCTTATCCACGTTTTCCTGCCTCTCCAGCTTCAGACGCTCGTTTTCCTGTAACAGGTCGGCATATTCTTCCGCGCTGACAACCTGCGGCGCCTGATCCTGTACCTCGTTCTCTGTCTCTACAGCAGTCTCAGCGGCGCCCGCTTCCCCTTCGGAAGATTCCTCTGCCGCTACTGCCTCAGTTCCGTTCCCCGCATGTTTCTTTTCTTTATCTTCAGCCATGGTGTAACTCGTTCAGACCTGTTCAATCTGTGGAAGTGTGATGTATAACTTTCTCTTGCTCTTCGTCCGTCATTCCTGCATCCCCCACCGTCACTCATTGCATCCTTCCCTGGATGCAACCCTACGGGCGGCTATCGCCGTGCAAATCGGCTGTCCTGCCGATTTGTCCCGCGCAGGCGGGAATCCAGTAAGTAAACATTCCTTATAAGGAGTTTTGTTGTCTACTGGATTCCTGCCTTCGCAAATGACGGACAAAGGAACATTTGTCCACCGCGCTCCCTGCCTCTGTTAGAAGATATGGCTTATTCTGCAGAATTCAAGACCGAGCCCAGAATTCTTGCGGTCACGTCCACGACCGGAATGACTCTTTCATAATCCATTCGGGTGGGCCCGATTACACCCAGCACGCCTAGGACCTGCCCCTCACGCTGGTATGGCGAGGTGACGATACTGCAATCATCCAGCACCTCGTAACCTGCTTCCTCGCCAATGAAGATCTGCACCCCCTTGGCGTTGATTGCATTTTCCAGCAGGTGCAGGATGTCGCGCTTCTGGTTGAAGCTCTCGAACAATCGTTTCAACTTGTCCAGGTCGCCCAGTTCCGCCACCCCCATCAGGTTGGTGTGTCCTGAAATCACGACATCATCCTCGGCAGTGGGGGAGACAAACGCCTTCTGCGCCACTTCGATGGCGGCCTGCATCAGTTCGTTCACGTCTTCCTTCAGCTCTCTCAACTCGGTGAGCATCTCGGCGCGGATGGTATCCAGGTCCTTGCCGCGGAAAGTGGAGTTAAGATAGTTCGCGGTCCGTTGCAACTGTGATTGGGAATAGGTTTTTGCCGTGTGTATGATCCGGTTCTGGATTTCCTTGTTGCTTAACACCAGAATGACGAGAATCCGGTTCCCGGACAGGGTGATGAACTCGATGTGTTCGAGCGAACTCTGCCTCACGCGCGGCAGCATGACCACGGCGGCCAGCTTGGTAATATCGGACAACAGGCTTGACGTGCGCACGACCAGGTGCTGGACATCCGCTTCCGCAGCCATTTCCCGCGCCATGCGCTGCATCATTTTTTCTTCCATCCGTTCAACGCTGAGCAGGCTGTCCACGAACAGGCGGAACCCGCGTGCCGTGGGTACGCGTCCGGCTGAGGTATGGGGAGATCGCAACAACCCCATGTCCTCCAGGTCGGCCATTACATTGCGGATGGTAGCCGGGCTCAGGGCCAGGTCCGTATCCCTGGACAAGGTGCGCGAACCGACCGGATGACCATCGTGGATGAAATGCTCAACCAGGGATTTAAACAACAACAGGCTGCGTTCATTTAAATCATGTATGGACTGCGGACGATTTTTTGGCATTGTTCAGTTTAATGTGGCAAAGTTTCCCAATGGAAAATTTAACACTCAATCCATGTCAGCGCAAAATCATACGGATTTGCCGGCCCGGACATGATGGGCCATGCCCGCGGCCAATATAAACCATGACCATGTTTAACACCATAGCCATAATCACCAATAATAGCACCTCTGAAATAATTTATACTTTACAGACAGTTATTGATTACCTCAGGGAGCGTGAAAAGGAAGTGATCCTCGATGAGGTCTCCACCAGGCTGGTGCCCGACATTAACCTGCCGCAGGGAAACGCGGAGTACTTCGGCAGGAACTGCGATCTCGCCATTGCCATAGGCGGCGATGGCACCATGTTGCGGGCCGCGCATTTACTGGCCGATTACAACGTGCCTCTGCTCGGCATCAACCGCGGGCGTCTCGGGTTCCTGGCTGATATTCCCGCCAATGCCGTGGTCCGCCGGCTGGACGAAATCCTGCGCGGAAACTTCATCGAGGACGAACGCTTTCAATTACATTGTGAAATCGAAAGCAAGGGCAAGACCCTCCTGGAAAGCCATGCCTTCAATGACGTCATCATACAGAAGGGCAACGTCGCTAAACTGATTGAACTCGAGACCTTCGTCAACGGTAATTTTCTCCACCGGCAGCGCTCCGACGGCATGATCATCTCGTCTCCCACCGGATCAACCGCTTATGCGCTGGCAGGCGGCGGACCGATACTGCATCCCGCGCTGAACGCGCTGGTGCTGGTGCCGATCTGCCCGCATACCCTGAGTAACCGTCCGGTCGTGATCGACGGCAACAACGTCGTGGAAGTCATCATCGGCACGCCGCAGATTGACCGCGCCTACCTGACCTGTGACGGCGAGATCGTGTGCGAACTGGTGACCGGCGACAAGGTGAACATAGAAAAAAAGGACAAGAAAATACGGCTTATCCACCCCGCGGACCATGATCACTTCAAGATCCTCAGGGATAAACTGAGTTGGGGGTAGGCTTTTTTGCCACAGAGGACACAGACAGCGCAGGGGACAGAATTAATTCTGTCCCCGTAATACACGCGCAACAAAAAATATCATGTTGAAGCATCTTTGCATCGACAATCTGGCCGTAATAGAAAACATTGAGTTGTCGTTCACGGAAGGCATGACGGTGCTGACCGGCGAAACCGGCGCCGGCAAATCCATCTTGATCGATGCCCTGGGACTGGTGCTCGGCGGCCGGGCGGATACCACCGTTATACGCACGGGATGCGCACGCGCCGGGATCAGCGCCATGTTCGATGTCGGGGCGAATGAACAGTTACTGCAGTTACTGGATGAGCAGTCCATCAGCATCGCGGATAACGAGTTGCTGCTGCGCCGGACCGTCAACAGGAACGGGCCTTCGCGGGCCTATATCAACACCACTGCCGTGCCGCTGCAATTGCTGCGCGACATCGGCTCGCTGTTAATTGATATCCATGGGCAGCATGAACACCAGAGGCTGTTGAAAAGAGACGAACAAAGAGAACTGCTGGATGGCTTCGGGAATTACGGCGACATTACGCTCCAGGTAAACAGGGCGTATGAAAAATGGGATGCGGTAAACCGGGAGTTGCGCTCACTGACCGAACCCGACGGAGAAACCGGCGATCGTATTTCACTGCTGAGGTACCAGGTGCAGGAATTACAGGCGCTGGAACTGGAAGAGAATGAAGTGGAGCGGCTGGAAGATGAATACAAGCGGTTGTTCAATATCAACACCCTGCTCGAAACAACGCAGCAGGCCCTGGACGGACTATATGCCGGCGAGCAGTCGGTAAACGACAGGATCAATGCCGTGAAAAGGGAACTGGCATCCCTTGAACGTTTTGATTCCGGACCGGCCGGCATCAACGCGCTGCTGGAGAATGCGTCTGTGCACGTTGCCGAGGCAGCCGACGAATTGCGGTCTTACCTGGGCAGGCTGGACCAGGACCCCGAGCGCCTGCAACAGGTGGAACAACGCCTGGGGAAGTTGCACGACATGGCCCGCAAGCACCGGGTGCAACCGCAACAACTGTACGCGCACCAGCAATCGATAACACAGCAACTGGCCGGGATGGAACACGACCAGGCGCGCCTGGCGCAACTGGAACAGGAACAGCAACAGGCATTGGAAGAGTACCGGTCAGCCGCAGATGAGCTTGGCGAACGCCGGCGCCGGTGCGCGGCGCTGATGGCAGAGGAGATCTGTACCAGGATACGCACCCTCGGCATGCCGGACGGCGCATTTCAGATCAACGTCACCCCCGGACCGGACCTGAAACCACACAGAAACGGGAACAACCAGGTGGAATTCCTCGTTTCCGCCAACCCCGGACAGGCGCTGCTGCCGTTGAGAAAAGTCGCCTCCGGCGGGGAACTGTCGCGTATCAGCCTTGCGGTCCAGGTCAGCGCCAACCGGGACAGCAGCGCGCCGACCATGATATTCGACGAGGTGGACGCGGGGATCGCCGGCGGGATCGCGGAAATAGTCGGCGGCCTGTTGCACAGGCTTTCGGAGCACCGGCAAATCCTGTGCGTTACCCACCTGCCGCAAGTTGCCTCACAGGGAGACAACCACTTCAGGGTAACAAAAACCTCCGACAGGAAAACCACCGAAACCCGTGTCGATGTCCTCAACGATGAAGAACGGGTGGAAGAAATCGCCCGCATGCTGGGCGGCGTCAGGATTTCGCAACAGTCCCGCGACCACGCACGGGAGATGTTGGAGACAGGATGATTGTATCCTGGGATTCGCCTCTTTCACCCCCGCGTTCGTCATTTGCGAAGGCAGGAATCCAACAGGTAAAACAACACCTTATAATGAAGGTCTGCTCACTGGATTCCTGCTTTCGCAAATGACGAACGGGAAGGGAGGACATGAAGCATTAATACTGTATCCGTATTAGAACTCTATCCCCTTTTGCGCCTTGACGCCGTGATGGAAGGCATGGCGTATTTCCTTTACCTCACTGATGGTATCGGCAATCTCCAGCAGTTCCGGTATCGGATCCCTGCCTGTGACGATGACGTTCTGCTTTTCCGGCCGGGCCAGCAGGACCTCGCTTACTTCGGCTGCTGACAGGTAACCATACTTGAACATATAGGTTATCTCATCAAGGATGATAATGTCGTAAGCAGGGTCCTTGAACAATGGAGCTGCCTTGTTCCAGACCGCCCCGGCGGCCGCGATATCCTTCTCCCGGTCCTGGGTGTCCCAGGTAAATCCCGTTCCCATGACCAGGTGTTTCACCCCCAGTTGTCTGAAAATCGCCTGTTCCCCGGTCTTCCATTTACCCTTGATGAACTGCACTACGGCGCCTTTCTTACCGTGGCCCACGCTCCTGGCCAGCGTGCCGAACGCGGAACTGCTTTTACCCTTGCCGTTGCCGTACAGGTAAATGATGACCCCGCGCCTGGTCTTCGCGTCCGCTATTTTGGCGCGCACCTGCCGTTGCTGCTCCTGCATCTTCCGCTTGTGCTCATCTGCATTAATGGTGTTCCCAGACATGTTTCTACCTCTCTGAATTCACGGACATAATAACTTAAATTCATTGAGCAGGGTGGGATGGCATTTTAAGGAATGTCGTCAGCCAGGACGGCTGACGATAAAGCGTACATGGACGTATTCACAGCGTGTCCTTAAAATGTCATCCCACCCTGCCCCGGTCTATCTACTCCGATAGTGAAACGACAGGAAAAAGTTCCGGTCGAAGGAGTTGTAAGTATTGATGGTCTGGTACTCTTCATCGAACAGGTTCGCCAACTTCGCGCGCAGGGTCAGGCGGTCATTAAAGTGGTACTCCGCCAGCAGATCGAGTGTAGCGAAACCGCCGACCCTGATCGTATTGGACACGTTATCATAGCGATTTCCCTCGGCAAGCAGACGCGCGCCGAATGTGAACCTGTTGATGTCCCGTCTCAGGTCAAACGACAAACGCTTCTTCGCACGGCGCGGCAACCGGTTCCCCGTAATTTCATTCTCGGGATCAAGGTATTCCATGACCAGCATGGCATCCCAGCCGCCCCACTGCGCGAGAAGTTCGCCTTCTACACCGGTCACCTGAGCCTCGTTTACGTTTACCGGGGCACAGTTAAAAAACTCGTCACAGACGGTGGCAATCAGGTCTTTCGCATCGATCCGATACGCCCGGATACTCCACTCCAGATACTCGTGCCGGCCTTCCAGGCCCGCCTCCCAGGAATCGGCCGTTTCAGGTCTCAGGTCCGGGTTGCCGAAGAAGGGGAAAAACAATTCATTGAAGGTGGGTGTCCTGTAAGCGGTGCCGTATGAAGCATACAGGCGCAGCGCATCGCCCCAGGCGTAACTCCAGCCGACCCCGCCAGTCGTCTTGTCGCCGAACACCTCGTCATCGTCCCAGCGCACCGATGCCAGCAACTGGTGGCCGTAAAAGTCCAGGCCATACTGCCCGAACACGCCGGTGTTATCCCGGCTTGTCAGGGCATAGCCGGTAGAACTGCCCACTTTGTCTTCCCGGAAATCGACGCCGAATGACAGCAGGTTGATATCGAACAGGGAAACATGATTCTGCCATGACAACTGCCGGCGCCGGGTATCGAAACGCGAGGAGAAATCCCCCGACGGAGCGAAATTTTCAGTCTCGTCGCGGGATTCGCTCAAGCGTAGGGACGTATTCCAGTCCTCCACAGGGTCGAATGACAGCGCTCCACCAACGACCTGTTGCAGGTAATCGGTCTCGTTCTGGAAGTTGCCGTCGTATTCGGTTGTTCCTTCAGCCCTCTTGATGAAGGCCTCGACCCTGCCGTCAGCGCCGAATTCATAGCCGCCGCGGAACTGCACGGCTATGTTGTCGTAGCCGTCATTGTCCGGCTGATCCACGCCGAAGCGGCCTGGCGTCGGGCGTCTCGCATCGATCCCGCGGCTATCGAACCAGGAAACT
Source organism: Gammaproteobacteria bacterium (assembly GCA_028819495.1). Taxonomy (GTDB): domain Bacteria; phylum Pseudomonadota; class Gammaproteobacteria; order Eutrophobiales; family Eutrophobiaceae; genus JAAXHV01. The sequence goes on from JAPPLI010000080.1 coordinate 12,156, forward strand.
GCTGCGCTGTAGTCGAAGTCCCGGTATTGCCCGCTGACCCCGCCGGTAACCTCGAAGGTGTCATAAGAACCGCCGCCGGCATCCAGGCTGTAACGCGGTGTCTCGCCCGAACCCCTGCGGGTGAAGATATGAATGACTCCGCCGAACGCCTCGGAACCCCAGAGGCTGGATCGGGGTCCGCGCACGATCTCGATACGCTCTATCAAGGCGGGTTGAAGATGCTGAAACGCAGCAGTACCCAGGGTTGCCGACCCGACCCTGACGCCATCCACCAGGACCAGCACGTGATGGCTCTCGGTGCCGCGCATGCGGATCCCGGTCGTTTTGCCGTAGCCGCCGCTGATCGTCACGTCTATACCGGCGATACCACGCAGCAGTTCGGGCAGGGATTTCGCCTGCAGTCTCTCAATATCCTCCCGATCAATCACGGTAACGGCGGCCGGCAACCTGCCGGCTTCTATCGGCGCGCGCGTCCCGGTGACGATGATTTCTTCCTGCTGGGCAGCCAGAATAACAGACCCGTAAAGACCGGCGCAGGCCAGCAGCGCCCTGACAAACAGATTTTTCACTTTCTTTACTCCCGTAGAATCTCGTTTAAACGAATTCAGACAGCAGCAAAGAGGGGATATTGAGCAGGTGAATGCCCTATGCCGCCCTCCGCAACATGTCATTAACGGCGCCGGGCTTCAGCCGTGTTTCACACCAGGCGGTGAGAAATGCGGGCCGGTCCCGGCCGGTGCATCCAGGCCGGTCTCCGGACTTACAGCGCTGACTGTCGCCAGTCAACGTCCCGGACACCTTCCCGTGCCGTGCACAGTGGTTAACATCCGGGACCAGGGCTGATCACCGTTGCGGGGGCAGTGCTGGAATCGCTTGAAAAAGCTCACCAGGCTTCCCGTTAATCCACCTGGCAAACTTGCCTGGTGGAAACCTGCATACGTTGACTGACTATAAACAAATTCCCAGAAGATGCAATAATTAGCGAGCCGCACTAGTACCCTTTCCAGTTAATATTGACATGTTCAGAGCCACACAGCGACGTCAA
>JAPPLI010000038.1 GCA_028819495.1 Gammaproteobacteria bacterium
AAATGGTGGAGTAAGTCGCTGCAAGACTGATTTGAGCGCGATCCCAGCCGAACTCTTCCCCCAGCGGCTTGATAAACAGGCCAAGGGCGCCGAAAGCAAACTGGCCGGGTCCGGTGGACATGGCGACCGCGGCAATCGCCACGATCCACCAGCCGCGATAAGTGATACGATTTTCATCGGACAACCCGTGATTATGCGTGGCGATATTTTTCATTAGTCTTATACTGGATAAATTATCAGCCTACTCTAGCAGGTTATTCGGTAAAAACATGAAGGATGACTATGATACAGCCCATATCTGTTCCCTGGTACGGCCGGATTGCGTACGTGGCCGGGAGTTGTTGAATTGGAAGGCTTACTTATGTTTCATGACCTCATCCTGCCTTTTACTGCTGAACACTTATAACCGAGGACGCTAGCATGAATATTGAAACACTGTTGGTCCATGCAGGTGAAGAAGATAAAAAATACAGTGGAGCGGTCTCGCTTCCCGTATTTCAGAGTGCAACATTTGCATATTCCGGTGAAGACACGTACCACGATCTGAAGTACATTCGCCTGAACAACACCCCCAACCACAAGGCGGTTCAGGAGAAATTGGCCCGGATTGCCGGCGCTGAGCAAGCCGTGGTGACCGCGTCGGGGATGGCTGCGATTACCACCAGTTTATTGACCGTGTTAAAAAAAGGCGACCACCTGCTGGCACAAGATTGTCTCTATGGAGGAACTCACTCTTTTTTGGCGCACGAGATCGCTAACTTCGGGATTGATGTAGATTTTGTGCCGGGAAACGAACCGGGTGTCTGGGAAGAACGGCTGAGACCTGATACGCGCGCCATTTATGTCGAGACCATGACCAATCCCCTGCTGGAAGTTGCCGATCTCCCGTCTGTTGTTGCGTTTGCCCGATCCCATCATCTCATATCCATGATCGACAACACCTTTGCCTCGCCGGTGAATTTCCGGCCCCTGGATATGGGTTTTGACCTCTCATTGCACAGTTGCACAAAATATTTGAACGGGCATTCGGATATTGTAGCCGGCTGCGTGATTGGCAATAGCGATGTGATTACTCGCATTACACACCGTTTAAATCTCATGGGTGGTTGCCTGGACCCGCACGCCTGTTCCCTCTTGCTGCGCGGTATGAAAACCCTGGCCCTACGGGTGGAAAAACAAAACGAAAATGCACAGGCGTTGGCGTCTTTCCTGGAAGCTCATCCGGCCGTGGTGCGGGTAAATTATCCGGGCCTGTCCAGCCACCCCCAATACAACCGCGCAAAAACGCTATTTAACGGATGCGGCGGGGTATTGAGTTTTGAGGTGGCTGGCGATTACCGCGTGGCTGACAAACTGATATCGGGACTGAAATTACCAGTCTCTGCGCCAAGCCTGGGCGGTGTCGAAACATTGATCACTCGACCCGTACAAACGTCACATGCAGATTTGAATGCCGGGGAACGGGAAGCTGCGGGCATATCTGAGCGCTTGATTCGCGTGGCGGTCGGCATTGAGGCGGCAGCGGACTTATGCGCGGATTTTGAGCAGGCAATGAAGGGTCAATAAACTGGATAAATACATTTTCCGGACTTAAGTGGTAGTTATTGTTCTGTTTTCATAGCAGGCATTTGTTTTATCGTGAGATGAATTAACACGATAACCAGAACAAAAAGGCTGATGGAAATCATGCTTAATACACCATAGCCGGCCTCTGTCACTGTTATACCGCCAATATAGGAACCCAGCGAATTTCCTGCTGTCATTGCAGCGGCAGCTGCCGCGGCCAGTCGGCCCTTCGGGTCCGCAATCGACATCAGACCCATTAAATAAGGAATGATGAATAATGCAATCAGATTAAGGAGGGGTGTCGCGAAAATAAAAGCGGTACTACTGATGATATTGCACAGTACCGCGGCAACGATGATTTTCAGGCTTAAAGCAATGATGATGGGTTTTCTGTATCCATAGCGGGTGTGCAGGATATGAGCAAGCGTTGGACCAAGTATAGTCAGTAGTGCAGATAGAGACAGCACTGCGCCGATCCGGGTAATTTCCAACCCGGCCCTGACGCCGATGCGTTCTATAAATGTCCAGATGGCCGAATTGCCTGCCCAGATGATTACCAGGGCTGACAGCACGAGAATACCCGCAAGCCCGACAGAGCCCGGCCCGGATGTGCTTCTTGTAACCGTTGGGGCAGTACGGCCTGTCGGAACCCACCAGGCCAACAGGCAGCTCAGAACCGTAATAATGAACATGATCATGAATGCGCCCGATGCACCGTTACGTTCTACAAAGAACGGGACAATCAGGTAAAATCCCGCTGAAAACGCCGAGTAGGATCCATTCAGGACCGCGAATGATCTGGTAGGACTGGCTGTTCTAGCAAACAGTGAGAAGATACCTGCGACAATCAAACCCTTTCCGATCCCGGCAACGGTTCGGCACATGGTTAATAAAGTAATATCGGTTGCTAAAACCGATCCGCCATTTCCAAGCAACAAGCATATAAGCCCAACTATGCTTAAAGAACGGACATTAAAGAGGTGGACTCGTGCGGCTATGAGCAGGGAGACGATTCCTACGGTAATAAATTCTATTGACGCGATTCTACCGGCTATCCTTTCTGTGAACTGGTAATCATCAATGATGGCGCCTACCCAGAGCGGCGTCAGCATCTGGGACGAAAATGCAGTGCAGATTACAAAGATGGTCGCAACCAGTACAGGCGTGGAGATAATCAGTCCACCATGGGAACCAGTATCCCGGTCGGCTACAGGGTTCATCAGTCGTTACGCTTCATCCCTCTGATACGATTTGAAAAGCTCCCCTGATATTTCATTGCTGTTCCATTCAATGTGGCGTTTCAATGCTTCGATGGCGCCATGGGGATTGTCAGCTCGAATTTGATTAACAATTTCCAGGTGCTGTTTATTGCTGCTTTGGCGCAACGCAGAAGATAATTCCTGTTGTATCCTGGAATAACGATCAGCACGCCGCAATACCTGTTCCAGCGTTTGTAAAGTCAACGACAGATTTGCCGGGGCATATAACGCCAGGTGAAATTCCAGGTTCAACTTTGCCCACTCATCTTCACTATTGCAGTGATTCGATTTTGCAATGATTTCATTCAGCCCGTCCAGGTCCTGTTCTGTAATCCTGGGTATTGCATGTTCCAGCAGATATGTCTCAAGTAAAACCCTCAAGGCGCATGTTTCATTAACACCTTCAAGAGAAACCTCGGTAACAACCGTACCCTTATAAGTTTCCCTGTTAACAAGCCCCTCGGATTCGAGTATCACCAGTGCTTCACGGACCAGCAATCGGCTTACTCCCAGTTCTTTGGCGATCTCTTCCTGGCGGATATGGCTGCCACCCGACAGATGACCGTTCACGATCCATTGTCTTAATATATCGGCTACCTGCTCCCCCATTGGTTTAGCTGTGATGCGTGCAGATTTAGGCATTATGACTCCCGGATAATCAGATGAATTTTTTTTCTAATTTTTTACGGCCGGCAAAATTTCCCGCTTAATCATAAAGTAATGTTGTTTTTATGGAAAACGCCATTTTTCATGATTACGGAAAGGTGAGCGCCCTGATCCTGTAACAACTGTAGATCCTGCAAGGGATTCCCGTCAACGACGATAATATCGGCAAACGCCCCATCTATGATTACACCAAGTTGACCTTCCTGTTGCAGTATTTTCGCGTTTACAGACGTTGCGGATTTCAGGATTTCAACAGCCGGCAAAACTTCACTCCTGATCAGAAATTCACGTGACTGCGCATCGTTCAATTCACCCATCAAATCTGTGCCAAGACCCATCTCTACCCCGGCATTACGGCAGAGTTCCAACATACGGATACCTGCCTCATTTACCTTGTGTAATTTGTCTAATACAACAGATGACAAGCCGAGTTCCGGTCCACGACGCGCAGATTCCCCGTAAGCAACCAATGTGGGCACCATGAAAGTCCCGTTTTCCGCCATCAGTCTCGCGGTAGCTTCATCGATCAGATTTCCATGCTCGATAGTTCGCACACCGCATTTAACAGCGAGCTGTGTGGAGCGGGAAGTATAAGAATGAGCGCAGACGTATTTGTCCCATGCCCCGGCTTCATCTACGGCAGCGCTGATTTCTTCCTCGGAAAATTGTCGGCCTTCCAATGGATCGTAGGGAGATCCCACACCGCCCGAAACTAAAATTTTTATATGGTCGGCGCCTTTGCGCAGTTCGTCCCTTGCGGCGCGACGCACCTCTGCCACCCCATCGGCAATTCGCGTCAACATGTCCAGTGCATTATTGCCTCCTGAACAGGCACAGGGAATTGCCGGGTCGGTGAGTCTGCGATGATCGCCATGACCGCCGGTCATGCTAAGCGCTTTCCCTCCGATAAAGAGACGCGGCCCGGGGGTCAATCCCTGTTCCACGGCACGTTTAATCCCGAAATCTCCTCCAGCTACGTCCCGTACTGTGGTAAAACCCCGATCAAGTATTTCTTTAAGTCGCTGTACCGCATGTACCGTCATCAGGGTATGCGGCATGTCCGCGGTCAGGTCATAATTCAGAAAGGCGGAATACACGTGTACGTGTGCATCGATGAGGCCCGGCATCAAGGTACGTCCTTTAACATTCAGAACATCCGCTCCAGGAATTTTAACCGGTTTGCTTGATACTTCTCTTATCCGGTCATTTTCAACGACGACACTCATGCCGGGTTGCAGTTCATCCGCAATGCCGTCAAAGAGAGCGCAATTTTCGAATACAAAGACACTCATATTGACACCTTATACCTCAACACCGTAAATATCTCTGGCGGTATTGGTACTGATGTAACCGTTTGACAGATCTTCGCGAACCGCATCCGTATGACGCTCCTTCGGGTCACCAAACCCTCCCCCTCCACCGGTTCTGGCGACAATCCTCGTACCTTTCTTCATGGGAGTTTTTTTAAGTTTCAATACTTCCATGGGTTCAGCATTATCCGCCGGATAAATCGTCACCCGGGGCGCGACGCCGTCATGTCCGCCGAACAAGCCCCATTGCGGCATTTTTGCCCTGTCGAAGTGGAGATCCACCTCTGCATCTTCCAATAGTTCATATTCCTTGACGACATTCAATCCTCCACGAAATTTGCCGGCGCCACCACTGTCCTTACCCAGTTGCAGCCGCCTGATTAAAACCGGGTAGCGACTCTCCATCGTTTCCGTCGGACAGTTACGGAAATCGCCGGCAACGGAATGGGTGGTGGAACTGACGCCATCCACTTGTGAACTGGCGCCCCAACCACCATCGAGTGATTCCCCTTGCACATAAAATTCTCCCGTATCCGGGTGCCGGCCGAAGAAATGCACATTCCATGAATCGCCCGGCAGACCTGCCGTGACATTATCGGGGATGGCAGGAGACAGGGCCTTGAATATGAGGTCCAGCATCAGCATGGTAGGGATGGGCCGCATGCAGGCTGCAGGTTCCTGGGCATGAAACACGGAACCGGGTTCTGCAATGACCTTCAGGTTCGTATAACTGCCGTGATTGACTTCCGGGGTAATACTGGGATAGAGCATCGCCAGGGCCAATTTTGCCGTTGTGACGGTAGTAGCTATAGTCGAATTGATATTACCCCTGGTTTGTTTGTTTGACCCTGTGGTGTCGATGGTTATCTCATCACCCGATACGGTTACCGTCACTTTGACAAACACCAGGTCATCACTGATGCTGTCGTTGTCGTTATATCCTTCTGCAGAATAGGTACCGTCTGGAATACTGGATACAAACGCACGGAATTTGGTTTCAGTGGTAGTGAAAATATTTATCGTCGCCTGCCTGACTGTGTCCAGGCCAAATCGGTCAATGAGCTCCAGGTAACGGCGTTCCCCTATACGTGCCGCGGCAATCTGTGCGCTCATATCACCTTTGAGCGATTGCGGCAGCCTGGAGTTCAGACACAGTATGTCCACAATATCTTTTTCCCACTCTCCTTCCGAGATAAGTCTGGTAGGTGGCAAACGAATCCCTTCCTGAAAGATCTCGGTTGTGCCCAACGGCATGCCCGGGTCCGCCATTCCGATATCTGACCAATGTGTCCTGACAACTCCGAAGCCTACCGGTTTCCCTTCATGGCAATAGACACTTATGATGTCGGTATCATTCAAGTGGGCGCCCACCATGAACGAATCATTAACGACAAAAACATCGCCCTCTTTCATGTTTTCCAGTCCGTACTTTTGTACAACGGCCTTAATCGCTGGTTCGAGACCACCGGTAAAATAAGGCAGGCCGGGCGCCTGACCCAACATCTGCACATCTTCATTAAAAATCGCGACGCCATAGTCGTGCATCTCGTAAATAATTGGCGAGTAGGCGCTACGGTTCAGTACCGCGCTCATGTCTTCCGCGATTGAGTTATAGGCGTTACGTATTACCTCGGTGGTAATCGGATCAACATTCATCTTGCTTGACTCCCGTCTTGCTTTTCTATTAACAGGTTTCTGAATTGATCAATTTGTGCAATATATCCAGGCGGCACAACCGTCGTGCACGACTTCTCCACAATTACCACTGGCCCCTGGAGGGATTCTTTCGGATTTAATGCCGTCCTGTGTCTGAAATCCGTGTCCAGGTGCTCCCCGTCGAAATAAACCGGACGAATTCGGGACGACTGCATCCTGTCCAGGTCAGCTACCAGTTCCGGCTGCCGTTCCTGTTGAGCGGCGATTTCTCCCCTTGCTTCCACACGGATATTAGCGAGTTCCACTCTTTCCTCCGGGTTTGAATGTCCGTAAGTCTGCTGGTACAACTCGTGAAAGTCCTGCTTGAAGTGCTCTGCATATTGCGCGTCCGGTGTCATATCCTGAGACATGGGAACGCTGACAAAATATTCCTGCCCGACGTAGCGAATATCCAGGTACCGGTAATAGCGCATCTGTTTGCGTTCGACACCCTCATCATGCATGAGGTTTTCAAGTTCTCTCTCCAGTCCGATAAAACTATCTTGTACTTTTTCCCACCTGATATCCCCAAAGCTGTCATTAAACGATTTGGAGGCATCATGGCGAATGTCTGACCTTAACATGCCCCATGCTGAAAATGCACCGGCAACTTCCGGCACGATGATTGTTTCAATACCGAGCTCGCGGGCTATGAAAACCGCATGCATCGGACCGGCCCCGCCATTGGCCACTAATGCAAACCCCCTGGGGTCGATACCCTTGCTTATGGTCATGGTGCGAATGGCGTTGGCCATTTTAGAATTGACCACGGCAAGTATTCCTTCTGCCATTTTATCAACACTCAAAGTAAAAGTTTTCGAGAGTTCAGTAACGACCGAATGGGATAACCCGGCATTGAGTTGCATATTCCCGCCGAGGAAGTTGTCCGGGTCGATCCGCCCCAACACCACGTTAGCGTCGGTCACGGTTGCCTCTTCACCACCCATGCCGTAACAGGCAGGGCCGGGTTCCGCTCCCGCACTTTGCGGACCGACATGAAGCGCTCCTGCATCGTTCCAGGCGATACTGCCGCCGCCGGCGCCGATGGAATGGATGTCCACCAGTGGCGTCAGCACGGGGAAGCCTTCAATTTCCGTTTCAGAAACGACAGCCTCCTTACCATTGATGACCAGGCTTACTTCAAAACTGGTTCCACCCATATCAATACAGATCAAATTCGGTTGATTAATTCGTTTGCTCAATACCTTTGCACCAACACTGGCGCCTATCGGCCCTGACATAAGGCTGAGCAGCGCTTTTGATTGGGCTTCATCTGCGCTTATGAGACCACCGTTCGACTGCATTAAAAATATTTTCCTGTTAAACCCTTTTTCTTTCAAAGAGGTCGCAAGCGTATCCAGGTATTTCTTCAAGATAGGCGCAATATAGGCATTGATGACAACGGTGCTGGTGCGTTCAAACTCGCGCCATTCACGGCAAATATCGTAGGAGGGAGCGACAAAGATTTCCGGCGCGTTGCGGCGCAGAAAATCAGCAACCGCTTGTTCGTGAACCGGGTTGATATAACTGTTTAAAAAACATATTGCGGCTGACTCAACTTCTTGCTCACGCAGGTCCGTTAGTACCTGAAACAAGTCACCCTCATCGACTGGTGTAAGGACGTTGCCTTTTGCATCCAGGCGTTCCTCTATTTCATACGTCAGCGAGCGCGGCACCAATGGTTCCGGGTTGCAGTATTGCAAGTCGTACATCCGAACACGGTTGCCCCGTCGAATAACGTAAACATCTCCAAAACCTTTTGTCGTAAGCAGCGCTGTTCTTGCGCCCTTTCTCTCCAGGAAGGCATTAAGGGGCGCGGTAGTGCCGTGAATGAAAATCTGGATCCGGTCAAAGTCATCGCTGACCTCGTTCAATACTTCAATGACTCCGACCGAAAAATCTGACGGCGTCGAGGGCGATTTAGCCAACAGCAGTTCATTTCGCTCGGTATCAATCGCAACCAGATCGGTAAAGGTACCGCCTATGTCTACCCCTACCCTGAGTGTTCTGTCTGTGTCCATAAAAGTTTATTTTTAATTATCAGAAATGTCCGGTTACGTAACAAATGAACTGTTCGATTCATCGTGCGATCCTGGCAGATAAAATTGACTCAAACAATTGGATATTGTATCTTGGATACAATATGCAGTAAATATCATGCAGTCTGTCCTTGGGGGGAACGAATGTCATGAAAATCAATTCCATTAATGCTGTTGTCCTGAACCTTTTCATCGTCTTTGCCATAAGTATTTCTCCTGTACCAGCGCAATCTGTGTTGGAAGAAATTATAGTGACAGCCCGAAAACGGGAACAAAACATTCAGAATGTCTCGATCTCCATTACCGCATTCACGGCAAGGCGAATCCAGGAAATGAATCTTCTCAGCTCCCATGAAATTTCATGGATGACCCCCGGAATGTACGCCAACGCACCCATGGGCGGCAACCTCAACCCGGTGTATACCATCCGCGGCATAGGACTGAATGACATTTTCACCAACAATAGTCCGACAGTCGGGCTCTACATAGACGAGGTAATTCAACCCTTCTCACCGATGATGGCGTTTCAGATGTTTGACCTGGAGCGCATAGAAGTATTGAAAGGTCCGCAAGGCACACTGTACGGGCGTAATACCACCGGCGGCGCCATCAATTTTATCAGCAGGCGGCCTGGAGAAGAACTCAATGGTTTTCTTCGCGCCGGCTACGGTGAGTTTGACAGGGTGGAGGCGGAGGGAGCAATAGGTGGGCCTGTTTCAGATAATCTGGGTGGGAGACTCTCGTTTTTGACCACTCAACAAAGCGACGGCTGGATGAGGAATGCCGTTAACGGTGAGAAAGTAGGTGAAATCGACCAGGTGGCGGTACGCGGCATACTACAGTGGCAGCCTGCTGAAAATTTCGAAGTTGAACTCATTGGACGCTATGCAGAAGATAATTCCGACACCCTTTTACGCGAACATGTCGGGTTTGTCGACGCCCCGTTCTCGTTTAATCCATGTGCGGCTGCTATTGCCGGGTACCGGGATGAAGGAAATTGTGTCAGCTTTCTGGGCTTTTTCGACCCCAATGCAGATGATCGGTATACCCACTCAAACAGCTCGGCCCACGGTAATGATAACGATACTGAGACCTTCGGATTGACCTTGAAGGCAGACTGGGATATCGGGGAAATGACCTTGACCTCTGTTACCGGGTACTCTGAATTTGAGCGGGTCTGGTCAGAAGATGCAGACGGTTCTGCCATAATCATGATCGATGGCCTGTTAACTGACGATGCCACGACTTTCAGTCAGGAACTCAGGTTGAGTGGTGATTGGAACCGTATCGACTGGGTTCTCGGCGCGTTTTACTCTGACGATGAAATCTATTTTAATTTTTATGCAGACCTCAAGGAGCATCTTTTCCTGACTGTTGCGGAAACCGACTGGACCCAGGATTCATCCAGTGTCGCGGTGTTCGGACATGTCGATTTTGCTTTAACGAACATGTTGTCGGTGGTCGGCGGCTTACGTTATACCTATGAGGATAAAGAAATGCGCTACGACGCATCTGATCTCAACCCATACGGGACTACACAATTTCTACCGCCTACCGTGAGCGGTTACAAAGATAGAATTTCCAATAATGAAATATCAGGTCAGGCAGGTCTGAATTTTCAGGTTACCGATGACATTCTTACGTATTTTACTTTTAACCGTGGTTTCAAGACCGGAGGATACAAGGGGTCGATTGCCTTCAGTCCTGCCGAAGTGGAGCCGTTTGTTCAGGAAACCGTATATGCCTACGAGGCAGGCATCAAGTCAACCTGGGCGAATAATAGAGTACGGTTTAACGCCGCCGCATATTATTCCGACTGGAAAGACTTTCAGGCATTTGTGACGGAGATACGTAGTGGCATCCCAGTCATTTTGCTGACTAATGCCGGCGATGCCGAAATATACGGCTTGGAAGCGGACCTGCTGTTGCATCCCGCGGCCGGCCTGGATATCCAGGCTACCATTAACTGGATGGAAACTGAAGTTAAAAAATATAACACCATTCCCGGCACGGCGGATGCAACCGGCAACAAGCTGGCAAATGCTCCCGATTTTATGTTTAACGGGCGGGTTCGTTATGAATTTCCCCTGGCCGATAGCGGTTTTAATGCCTATATTTCATCTGACCTCCTGTACAGGGACAGGGTGTATTACTCATTGTTCAATCGTGGCCAGGCCTCTCAGGCAGGTAACTGGTTGTGGAATGGGCGGGTAGGTGTAATTACCCAGGATGGAAAGTGGGAAGCAGCAGTGTGGGGTAAAAATCTTACGGATGATGCCTATATTACCTATCACTACGACAATACCGGCGGGATATTTCCTTCACAGAACTTCATAGGTGAACCTCGCACATACGGTGTCAGTGTCCAGTATAACTTCTGATTTACGGAGGGTATTCTCATTATAGCGGCATAATAAACAATGTTTGAGCCGGATATAACCACATGGACTTGTTTGAAGCGCTGAAGTTGAAAAGGGCCTGCCGGGATTATACAAAGGAGCAGGTGGCGCAAGCGGACGTGGACAAGCTGGTATATGCCCTGGGCCGCGCCCCCACCGCATCCAACAGACCCTATCGGCATTGTATCGTGGTGGACGATCCGGCGGTAATCAGGGCAATCAGGCAAATCTCACCCTCTCTTCTTGCCGATCCCCCCTTGTTGATAATCATCTTTACAGACATGGCCGTGGCACTGGACAAGGTTGGGGAGGTTGGCGAGCGTTGTTCCCTGGTAGATGCGGGAGCGGCCGGAGAAAACGTGTTGCTGGCCGCGACGGCATTGGGCCTTGGCTCGCAATTTACCATGGTAGCCGCCATGGCCGGTGTCCAGACAATATTGGGGTTACCGGATCACTGTCGTATTGATTTGATTATTCCCGTTGGCACACCCGCACCTTCGGCAAAATCGGTAAAACAGCACAAAGCCGCAAACCAGGTTTACCATAACAGGTACGGCGTGTTGCGATGAGTTCAAACTCCCGGTTTAACGAGGACGTGTTTTCGTTAACCGCGTTCCTTGCAAGCTCTGCACGCAGCGGTCTGGATGAAGGGGTGTTTGCTGCGACCTACCGGCTTATTGATACGATCAGTCGCCTGCTGGACCTGTTTCCGGAGTTGCTGGAAGATGAATTTTTCAGTGAACTCAATATATTGTTGAAGGAAAATATGACAACCGCGTACCTGCTGTCCGAGGAAGAATATACAGAATTCCTGGATGATCTTCTGCGCCGCTTCGCAACGGAGGTCTGCAAACGCAATGGCATTGATGTTGTAACATAATGGATATAATTCGAACACCTCAAACTTAAGGATGGCAACAATGACAAAACGAATATTAGCTGTAAATCCTGTCGTATCCACGAAATGGATTGGCATGATGAATACTACTCTCAAGCCTTACGTATCACCAGGTTTCGAACTGGATTGCGTTAATGTGCCGTACGGAGGGATGGAGTCAATAGAAGGGCTATATTATTGCGCAACGACTACGCCGTATATTGTTGAGCGAATTATCCAGGCGGAGAAACAGGGCTACGATGCCGCCATGTCATTCTGTTTCGGTGACCCTGGTGTTAAGGAAGCGCGTGAAAATGTCTCCATTCCGGTTATCGGCGTCGGTGAAGCCGCGCTACTTACCGCAATGATGTGTGGGGTCAGGGTTGGCATCCTGTCGGTGGGCGGCACTTATCGGAGCAGGCATCACAATGCCATGATGTATGCCGTACGCGACATGGTGGTAGGCTATAGATTATCCGACCGTGTGGTGTCTTACCGCACCACAGGCAAGCCGGTTGAGCATTGCCAGGAAGAAGAAGTGTTCGAAAACCTGTGCACGCAATCAAAACTTGCAATAGAGGAAGACGGGGTTGACGTGCTGGTGCTTGGCTGCACCGGAATGGTAGGGTTGTCCAATAAGCTGCATGAAGTTATTGATGTGCCCGTTATTGATCCTACTTTAGCCGGCTTGAAGCAGGCAGAAATGTTAATTTCCCTGGGGCTGAGTCATAGCCGGCTGGCCCATCCCGCACCGGGAGACGTCGGTGCGATATGTGAAATGAAATGGCCGCCGACACTGCGCCAGCCGGAATAAACATCAACAGGAAATTCAGAAAAGCGTATCATTTGTTCAGGTAACCTTGGCGCCCGGGTATTTCTCAACGGGCTTTTCGATAGACAAGGATGAAGGATAAATACGATACGACTCAAATCTCCTCCCTGGTACGCCCCGATTGCGTACACCGGGACGTTTATATCGATCCGGAAATATTCCGGCTGGAAATAAAGCGTATCTTTGCCCGGTCCTGGAACTACCTGTGCCATGAAAGCCAGTTATCCGACCCTGGTGATTACCTGACCACTGAAATCGCCGGCAACCCCGTCATCGTTATCCGTCACGAAGACAGCACCATCAAGGTACTGCACAATCGTTGTGCCCATAGAGCCGCCAGGGTACTGGAAAATACCCAGGGTAACGCAAGAGTATTGAACTGCATTTATCACGGTTGGCGCTACACGACCGACGGCGAGTTGCTTTCCATACCCTGCCGGGACAATTACCGGAATACGGATGTAGAAAATAACCAGGCGCATTACAGGCTGCCGGAGATAAGGTCG
>JAPPLI010000106.1:0-3779 GCA_028819495.1 Gammaproteobacteria bacterium
GCCGGGAAGCGGTCGCCCGCGGCGTTGCGCCGCTTGGCAAGGACTCGCCATTCCCGGCACGGCGCGCCTTGCGCTCAACCGCTTCCCGGCCCGCTGAACATGGCAATATCACCTGGAAAGAGTACATAGATGCGCAAAGAGTCACTGGAACAGATAAACGCCTGCCGCTCGGCAAACAGGCCCTGCGTGCTGTTCAGGGACCTGGATACCCATGAGAGCTTTGTCCTCGAACCCGGCCTGCACGTGGATGAGCAGGATGCGGAACTGCATGAACTCGCCATGCAGGCATTGAGAACGGACCGGTGTGTGCGGCGCGAAGTCCGGGGACAGGACTGGTTCGTCCAGCCATTCAACGCGCCGCTGCGCCTGCTCATCATCGGCGCGGTGCATACGGGCCAACACCTCGCAAGCTACGCGCTGTCCTGTGGCTACGACGTGGTCGTGGTGGACCCCAGGCAGGCGTTCGCCAGCGAGGCCCGTTTCCCCGGGGTGACCCTCAATACGGAATGGCCCGATTACGCCCTGGAGGTCCTGGCGCCGGACACTCGCACCGCCCTGGTGACCCTGACCCACGATCCCAAGCTGGACGATCCGGCCCTGCAGGCGGCGTTGCGGTCACCGGCGTTCTACATCGGCGCCCTGGGCAGCAGGAGGACCCAGGCCGCCAGGGTGAAGCGCCTGCGGGAAGCCGGGCTGGGAGAGGCTGAAATCGCCCGCCTGAAAGCTCCGGTGGGACTGGACATCGGCGCCCGCTCCCCGGCCGAGATCGCGGTATCGATAATGGCCGAGATCACGCAGGCACTGCGTAAGGAATTATCCGCAGATGGCGCAGATTAACCCAAGGGGTCAGAGTAAGAAATTCGAAGAATTTTTACTCTGACCCCTCCTATCCCCCGGACTCGAACCAATGCAGGGGTCAGAGTAAAATTTCTGGCGAAATTCTTACTCTGACCCCTCCGGTGCGTCATCTGCGGATTTTCTGATCAGGCGGCGGGAGTAGTACAGCAGCAGCAGGGCTGTTGCCAGGCTCCCGGCGATGGCTGCGACGCCGGCGCCTGCCAGTCCGATTTCCGGCAGCAACAGGACCAGGACGGTTATGTTCAGTATGGTGGTGAAGACCCTGATGTGCATGGATATCTCGGGACGGCCTATGGAAAACAGGGCGGGTTCCAGGGCGAAGGAGGCCATCGTGATGGCAGCCCCGATCATGAGCAGTACCAGGATGTCATAGGCGCCGGCGTATTCCGCGCCGAAGAACAGGCCCAGCAGGGACTGTCCGAACAGGAAAACCAGCAACAGGATGAAGCCGGCAATAGCTCCGCCGGCCAGGGCCGAGTGCCTGATCACATTCCATAGACGGCTGAATTGCCTTGTCACCGCGATTTTCGTCATTTCCGGGTAAACCGTTTCAGTAAATAACTGGGCGGGCTTGATCAGCACGGCCGCGGATTCCTGGGCGATCTTGAACAGGCCGGCGCCCGCCGGTCCGGACATGGCGCCGATGATGAGGGTGGCAACATGTACAGTCGAGGTATACAGGGTCCTGTTCACGTGGGAGGCCCAGATAAACGAAATAATTCCTTCATGGGGCCTGATCAGGTATTTCATGCTGAGGTTCATATCCTTGCCGAATCCCTGGCGGCTGAATTCACGCCAGCCGAACCAGACGGTGGCCAGACACTGCACGGCGCCGGCGAGAAACCAGAACAAGAGGAATGCGCTGATATGCTGGTAGAAGAAGTAGGCGGTACAGGCGCCGGCGAGGCGGATCGTCGGGACGACCATCAGCATCAGCGCCACCAGGTCAAAGCGGTTAAACAGACGCAGCAGGCCCAGGGAAGTTGTCTTGAAGTTGAACAGGATCATGCAGCAGTAAACGGCTGCCACAAGCTCCAGATCTTCCGTTACACCGAACCAGGGCCCGACCCTGGATAAGGCCAGGATACCCACCAATGTGCCGATAATGCAAAAAACGATGTCCAGCAGCGTTGTAAATTTGACCAGTTTCTGGAAATCCTCCCGCGCATTATTCTCCAGGCACAGCGCGCCGTACCTGACCACGCACTGCGCAGTCTTTAAAGTAATAAAGTCCCGGATCGCGACGGCGTAGGCGTGAATAAGGATGAGAACGCCGAAATTATGGGCGCCCAGGGCGCGGGTGGCCAGGGCAAGGTAGACCAGGCCGGCGAGGGCGGTATACAGCTTGCCCGCGGTCAGCATGGCGGAGTTTTTGAAAACCCGGCGGTACAGGCCGTCGTCCGTCACGCTAATACGCTGAACGCCTCGCAGATTTTGTCTATCTGTTCATCGGTATGGGCGGCGCAGACGCTTATGCGCACCAGTGATTTGCCGTCGGGCGTCGCCGGCGGGAAGATCAGGTTCACATAGACCCCGTGCTCGTGCAGGCCGCGCCACAGCGCCAGCGCCTGCTCCCGTGTGTCCAGCAGGGCCGCGATCACCGGGCACGGTTCGGGGCCCAGTTCATAACCGGCGTCGCGCAGGTGCCGGTACAGGCGCCGTGCGTGACGCCACAGCCGGGCGCGCAGGTCGGCGCCGTTTTCCACCCGTTTCAGCGCGGCGCGGGTGGACGCGATCACCGAAGGGCAGGGCGACGCGGTGAAGATATACGGTCTGCTCGCATAGCGTATCAGGTCAAGCTGCGGGTGGTTGCTGACGCAATACCCGCCGGTGCTGGCCAGGCTTTTGCTGAAGGTGCCGACAATGAAATCCGTTTCGTGGATGACACCGGCCTCTTCCACCAAACCCCTGCCGCGCTCGCCCAGCACGCCCAGCGAATGGGCTTCATCCACCAGCAGCAAAGCTTGATGAGCGTTTTTCACCTCGATGAATTCCCGGATGCGGGCCTTGTCCCCCAGCATGCTGTAGATGCCTTCGATGATGACCAGTGTGTTTGCCGCACGCTCTCCCAGGCGTTTCAGGCGTTTGTCCAGGTCGTCGGGGTTATTGTGGCGGAAGCGCACGATGTCTGCGCCGCTCAGCCGGCACCCGTCGTAGATGCTGGCGTGGCTGTCGGCATCTATGACTATGGTGTCTTCGTTATTCGCCAGGCCGGATATCACCGCCAGGTTGGCCTGGTAGCCCGTGGTGAATACGATGGCCTTATCGCATTCGTAGAATGCGGCGATTTCCCGTTCCAGCGCCCGGTGGCCGGAGAAGCTGCCGTTGGCCATTCTTGAGCCGGTTGTCCCGGTGCCCAGTTCGTCCAGCGCGGCATGGGCCGCATCCAGGCATTCCTTGTCGAAGGTCAGGCCCAGGTAATTGTTGGTGCCGGCCAGGATCGTTCTCCTGCCGTTGATACGCGCTTCTGTCGGTGAGTAGATTTCTTCAATGGGTGCGCCGAATGGATCTACGCCCTGGCCCAGCAGGCTTTGCCGGTCCTGGACCAGGGGCTGGAATTTGTCAAACAGGCTCATGTTCCGGTTTCCGTGTTGATGACGGTGTGTATCCGTTCTGCCAGGTCCTTGACGGTATGTACGTCGGCCAGCATGTTGACCGGCATGGATATGTCGAATTCATCCTCTATGTCCATCAGCAGGTCCAGGACCTTGAATGAATCCAGGCCCAGTTCGGTGACGAGTTCCGAGTTTTCCGTCAGGTTGGCGTCCGTCGCAGTCAGGGCGGACAGTTCACTGATTACTTTTTCCAGGATTTCTTCATAACTTGCCATTATTAACCGTTCTCCAGGTTCGGGTTCAATGCAGATTCCCGGCAGGAAGGGTTATCATATAAGCCATTCCGGACACGCTGTGAATACGTCC
>JAPPLI010000106.1:3879-12996 GCA_028819495.1 Gammaproteobacteria bacterium
TCCCGGCAGGAAGGGTTATCATATAAGCCATTCCGGACACGCTGTGAATACGTCCTTGTACGCTTTATCATCCGCTGTCCCTGCGGATGACATTCCTCCATGGCTTATATGATAACCCTTCCGGTAGATTATGGGGATCATATAAGCCATTCCGGACACGCTGTGAATACGTCCTTGTACGCTTTATCATCCGCTGTCCCTGCGGATGACATTCCTCCATGGCTTATATGATAACCCTTCCGGGTAGGTTATGTCGCAGTGTCAATTCCGTCTCGCAGGCTGATTTGCGGTTTCCAGCCCAGGGTAGTTGTTAGCGGCGTATTATCGCATACCCAGTTCTTGTGGGTGATCTCGTTGACCTTGCCGGGGGTCAGCATGGCTGGATAGCGGAAGGCTCGGGCCAGCTGGAGATTGGCGTGGGCCGCGCATTTCAGCAGGGTCGCGGGTACCCGGATGTGGATTATACGGCGCTTCCAGGCTGCTTCGCCTGCCGCGGCGATATCTTTCCAGCGGTAGCCTTCATTGGTGCCGTCGTCCAGTTCGAACAGTCCTTGCGCTTCCCCGGCTTGCAGCCACATCAGGAGGGCGTTTACCAGGTCGGCAACGTGGATCAGGCTGATCCTGGCGCCGGGGGCGCCGGTCCCCGCCAGGAAGCCGCGCCGCATGAGGCGGAACAGGGGGCGCATTTCCCTGTCGCCGGGTCCGTAAACGGCGGCGGGGCGATAAATGGTGCGGGGCAGGGCGGCATAGTCGTCGGACATCAACAGGGTTTCCGCCATCGATTTGCTGCGCGCATACCAGGAATACTCCGGATACCTGGCGGCGACGGATGAGATCAGCAGGAACCTGGGCGCGGGCGTTATTTTTCGGGCGGCATTGAGCAGGTTTTCCGTACCCTTCAGGTTGACTTCCAGGAAGTCTTCCAGTGAATTTCCGCGGGTGGCGCCGGCGCAATGTATGATGCTGCTGCATCCTTCGACCAGTTCATCCAGCGCGGGCCGGTTATTCAGGTCGCCGTTTATCCAGGAGGTACTCGTCGTATCCGCGCGTGGACGCCGTGTCAGGGCCCTGGCCGGATAGTTCGACTTTTCAAGTGCGGCAAGAAGGTTGCTCCCCAGAAAGCCTGTGGCTCCCGTCAGCGCCACACGCTCCGTCATGGCAGTAAGGGGGTTAGGCGGTTTCGGCCTGAGAAGTGGCGGCCTGCTTCAGGTCTACTCTCTCGATAAAGCCCTTGCGCGCAGCCACGCGGGATAATTTGCCTGACGAAGTACGCGGCAGTGTGTGCGGCGCGACCAGGTCCACATAGCAGTAAATCCCGAAGCCCTCGTACACTTTCCGCTGCAGTTGCTTGATCAGCGATTGTCTGGCCGTGCTCTCGGTAAGGCGGCATTCCACCACCAGCACGACGATCTGCTGTTCATCGTCGGTTTCGATATCGAATGCAGAGGATTCGCCCATCCTGATCTCGTCCATTTCCTCGGCTATCTCTTCCAGGTCCTGGGCCCGGATGTTCCTGCCGTTCACGATTATGATGTCTTTGCGGCGTCCGGTAAGGTAGAGATTATCGCGGTACATGTAGCCCAGGTCGCCGGTATCCAGCCAGCCGTTTTCCAGTATCACCCGGTCGGTTGCTTCCTGGTCATCCAGATAGCCGCTCATCAGGCTGGGTCCTTTTACCAGTACCCTGCCGACGCGCAGGTCGGGCAGCAATTCGCCTTCATTATCGACAATCCTGATCTCGTGCTCAGGCAGGGCGCTCCCGCAATTCACTATTTCGTTCACCTTGCGGCTGTCCGACTGCATGCGCACGGCTATACCGCGTTCGGCCATGGTCAGCGCATCCACCGACATCACGTCCAGGCCGCGGTCGAGTTCCGAGAAGGTCGCGGCAAGCGATGCTTCCGCCAGTCCGTAACAGGGCAGGAAGGCGTTGGAATCAAAACCGGTCTGCGCCATGGTCTCCGCGAAGGCCTTGAAAGTGCTGGAGCGCAGCATCTCTGCGCCGATACCGGCAATGCGCCAGCAACTCAGGTCGAGCTGTTGCAGGTCGGCGCTGCGAATCCTGCGGGTACACAGTTCGTAACCGAACGGCGGTGAGAAGGCAATGGTGCAGCGGTTCCTGCTGATCAAACGCAACCATTGCAGCGGGCGGATGGCAAAATCCCTTGTGCGCAGGTAATCCACCGATAACTGGGATGCAATCGGGCCCAGAACGAAACCCACCAGACCCATGTCATGGTAGAACGGCAGCCAGGACGCGCAGCGATCGCCATTGTGGACTCTCAGACCGTTTCTCGTGATCCCCTGCAGGTTGCTCATTACCGCCTTGCCGGTAATGATGACGCCCTGCGGCGAGCGGGTGCTGCCCGACGTGAACTGCAGGTAGGCCGGTTCTTCGGGCCTGCTCGGTTCCATGGGACGCTCTGACGGAGTAATGTCAGCCAGTTGTTCCGGCGTGCCGATCCATTCGAGATGTTCGTTATCGACGGCAGCTTCCTCGAGAAAGCTGATGAATTCCTTATGCGCGATGGCCACCCTGGCCCTGCCGCTGGTCAGCAGGCCTTTGAGTTGCTGTACGTAAACCGCATGACTGCCGAGGTTCAGGGGTATCGGCATGGCGAACGGGACGAGTCCGATATACTGGCAGGCGAAGAACAGGACGATGAAATCCTGATGGGTATCGGCGACGAGCGCGATGTGGTCGCCGCGCTTCAGGTCCAGGCTGAGAAGGCGTTGGGCGGCCAGCCTCGCTTGCTGCTGGAGTTCGCTGTAAGGCACGACGGCGCTGAGCCTGCCTTTTGCGTCGTAGAAGTTGCAGCCGGTGACGCCGGCGGCAGCATAATCCAGCGCTTCGGACAAACAGGAGAAACCGGCCAGGTTCTGACCGATTGTATTATCAGTTTTCGTCGCTTCTCGGTTCACGATGAATAAACCCCCGTCTCGTTCTTTTTAACGCCAGTTGACAAAGGCAGATTTATTTTTGGCTTATTAGAGCGTCCATCCGCAAGCATAAGATATTCAACCAATTCTTTCCACTTGATAAATTATAAACATAAAATACGGCTATTTTATATCTTTAACATGGTCTAGGGCGACAAATATGACACAACCTGAAGAAAACTTCCAGCATTTTTTTCAGGAATTTTCTCAACTTGGCCATGCGGCTCTCAGATCGTCTCTCAAGCAGTCAAATACCTTGCCGTCTATGCGGTTGTTCTGTGCCAGGTCCGGCGGACCGGGCCAGGCGTTATCGGAAAATACCTCCCCTCCGTAGCGGCGCTCAGCCGCATAACGGGGCACCACATGAAAATGGACGTGCGGATCGACCATCATCAGCATCAGGTAGTTCAGTTTATCATAGTGGAAAAGATGCGATAATACCACCTCAACGTCGCGTGTAACCCGGGCCAGTTCGGTAAAACCGGCTTCGCTGATCCGGGAAAATGCCGTGACCGGTTCACGCGCGACCAGCACCAGGGCGCCGAGTGTCACCTGGGCGGGGCGCAGCAGTACGAGCCACGAGGAATAAGTGTGGATGCAGGTATCCGGCGCTCCGAATTTCAACATCGTATCGTTCAGGACGTTTGACGGCATTTGCGGTTTCGTCGATCAACAGGAAAAGGCTTTTACATATACTAAATGATGAGTAACAAGCGGTCAAAGTCCTTTTCGGGGCAAAAACACAAGCCGGGCGGCCCGGTACGGGTCGTCCCGGTCGGTAACCGGCGCCAGTTGGCTGCGTTCATCCGCTTGCCCTGGCGCCTGTACGCGCAGGACCCCATGTGGGTCCCGCCGTTGAAGATCGAACGCAGGCTGCATTTCTCCTCCCTGAATCCTTATTTTGCCCATGGCCGCTGGCAGGGCTGGATTGCCTGGCGGGGTGACCGGCCCGCCGGCCGCATCAGCGCCCAGGTCGATGACCTGCACCGCAGCCATTACGGCGTGAAATCCGGCCATTTCGGCTTTCTCGAATGCGAAAACGACCCGGAGGTAATGCGCGCCCTGGTGGCGGAGAGCGAGCGCTGGCTGGCGCAACACGGGACCGAAGAGATCACGGGCCCGTTCAACTTCTCCATCAACCAGGAATGCGGCCTGCTGGTGGACGGTTTCGACACCCCGCCGGCGATCATGATGCCCCATAACCATCCCTGGTACGCGGAATTACTGGAACAACAGGGCTACAGCGCGGCGAAAGACCTGTATGCCTATTGGATCAAACCCGATTTCGCCATCCCCAGGGTCATGCAGAACCTGGTGGACAGGTTCGGCGCTTCCGTCCGGCTCAGGGGCTTGAACCGGAAGCGCTTCAAGCAGGAACTGGAAACCCTGCGCGCAATCTTCAATGATGCCTGGTCGGACAACTGGGGCTTTGTCCCGTTCACCCGGGAGGAGTTCGCGGAACTGGGAACCAGCCTGAGACTGTTCGTGCCGGACGACTTTATCCGCATCGCGGAATACGAGGGGGACCCGGTTGCGTTTATCGCCATCCTGCCCAACCTCAACGAAGTGCTGCGCGACCTGGACGGCAACCTGTTTCCCACGGGAATTTTCAAACTAATCAACGCCCTGCACAAGCGCAGCATCAGGACCGGCAGGATACCGTTAATGGGCGTGCGCAAGAAACTGCAGAATACCCCGCTGGGAATCGCGCTGGCATTACTCGTGATCCACGACCTCAGGCAACCCGTCATAGCCAGGGGGATCACCGGCGTGGAAATGTCCTGGATACTGGATGACAACCAGGGCATGCGCAGCATCCTGGACCGCATCGGCAGCAGGCTGTACAAGACTTACCGGATCTACCGCAAGCAGTTGTAAAACATGAACTTTTTCTCACTGAAAACGGGCCGTTTTCAAACCGGAAATGGCGCCTGATCAGAAAATCGTCGCCCTGGTGCCCGCTGGCGACCGCAGCGCCGGTGACCCGGTGGCAAAGGTTTCCGGCGTTACCTCCAAGGTACTGGCGCCGCTGGCGGGAACACCCATGATAATCCGGGTGCTCAACGCGTTGCAGACGACCGGACGGGTAGACACCGTCGTTTTATGCGGACCGGACCGGGACGCTGTTGAGAGTTGCCCGCCGCTGCAGGAGGTTCTCAACAAGGACAATGTCGCGTGGGTCCCGGCTGAGCGCAGTCTTGCCGGTAGCGTACAGGCAGGTCTGGCAGGGATAGATCCCGGCGCGCTGGTCCTGATAACGACGGCGGACCATGCATTACTGGACGCCGGGACCCTGGATTATTTCCTGGATCGGGTCGTTGAGAGCCACGCCGACGTCAGCGTAGGCTTAGTAGACTATGCCCTGGTACGGCGCGCATACCCCGGAGTGCGGCGCACGGTCCTGAAGTTTTCCGATGGCGGCTACTGCGGCTGTAACCTGTACGCGCTGAACGGCTCCCGGGCCAGGGAAATTATCTCATTATGGCAACGCACACAGGCATATCGAAAACGCCCCTGGCGCATGGCCCTCGGGTTATTAGGTTTCCGGGCGCTGGCAAGGTATGCCTGCGGCCGCCTGAGTTTGCAGCAGACCCGTCAGGCCATCATGAAAGCCACGGGAGTCAATGTGGATTTTATCGATTTGCCGTTCCCCCATGCCGGTATAGACATAGACACCCCCGAGGACCTGGATCTGGCAAAACAGATCCTGGAACAACGCCACTGATGTATGAGCTCTCTCGAGCAGGGTGGGATGGTGTTTTAAGGAATGTCGTCAGCCAGGACGGCTGACGATAAAGCGTACATGGACGTATTCACAGCGTGTCCTTAAAACACCATCCCGCCCTGCCACTGCCGACGACCGGCAATAAAACACCATCCCACCCTGCCACCGCCAGCGACTGACTACATTGCCCAGAGGACGGGTTTGGACAGGCTTTACAGGACACGCTGTGAATACATCCCTGTAAGCTTCGCATCCGCTATCCCTGCGGATGAGAGTCCTGTAAAGCCTGTCCAAACCCGTCAGCAGCATCGGTCAGGGAAGAACAACACTCCCCGCTTTCTCCAGGTCCCTTTTGAAGTCAATCTCACACCAGCGGTGGCCATTGATGCTGCAGGCGCGCACCAGGGATTGTTTGGCCAGCATGTCAACCACGCTCAGGAACCACAAGCGCAGCCCGTCACCCTGTTTCATCTGCCGGTCCAGATGTTCGCGGAACAAGGCCGGCCCATTGCCCCGGAAATACAACAGGCCGATAGACTCCGCCATGGTGTGCTCATCCGGGAGGGTTTTGCCGACGGCTTTCACCATGGAGTCACGCAGATCGACCCGCATATCGTCATTGTCGTAACTGTCCTTGAAGTCGATAGTGAGGGTGACCGGCGCCGCGGGGCTCGCAAGCACCGAGTCAAGCAAGGCCGGTTCGAACAGCGTGTCGCCGTTCAACAAGAGAAAATCGTCATCCATCGCGTGGCGGCCCATCCAGCAGCTAGCCAGGTTGTCGGACACGCCATAGAAGGGATTGAATATGATATCAATCCGGTCCGTGTCGGCGCCGAACCTGTCGTTGATATGCTCCTCAACGAGATCCGAATTGAACCCGGTGATGATGAAAACCCTGCCGATTCCGGCCGCGAGCAATGCCTGCACCTGCCATTCCAGGATGGTTTTGCCGGCCACGGCCAGCATGCACTTGGGGCGCGTCTCGGTCAGGGGCAGCAGTCTTTTTCCCTGCCCGGCGCTCAAAATAATAGCGTTGGTCATAACGTTCTTGATTCTATCGGGTCAATGTCCTTGCGTGAGGTGAGCAGTTTAATGAATTTTGCTATACAATCAAATCAGCGGCCCCTGAAGCCATGGTTGTCAAATGTCTCACATCGAACGCTATATCATACGGGAAGTACTCAGACCCTTCAGTTTCGTGCTAATCATCCTGGTCGCCCTGTTTGCCTGTTTCAGCAGCGCAAGGTACCTGGCTGAAGCCGTGACGGAGACGCTGGGCGTCTACTTCATGGTCAAACTGATCCTCCTGAAGACGTTCATCGCCCTGGAGGTCCTGGTCCCGATTGCCCTTTACACGTCAGTCGTTATCGGCCTGGGCCGGCTGCACCGGGACCGGGAAATAGTGGCCCTGAACGCCGCCGGCGCCGGCAATAAACGCATCATCGGTCCCGTTATGGTGGTTTCCATACCAATCGCCCTGGCAGTCGGAGCGTTGTCCCTGTACGGCCGTCCCTGGGCCTACGAGAACAGTTACATACTGGATGCCAGGGCCAAGGCCGAGTTGAACACCGACCGCTTCCAGGCGGGGCGCTTCTACGGCAACGAAGACACCGGCACGGTGATTTACATTGCCGGCAAGGACAGGACGAGCGGCGAGATGTCCAAGGTATTTTACTATACGCGCAAGGGGGAAGTCAGTGAGATTACCGCGGCGGTGAACGCCAGGCAGGACGAGAGCCTGCAGGACGGCAGACTGCGGGTATCACTCGACGACGGACTGGTGTACAGGTTGCAGCGCTATTCCATGGAGGATGAGGTGGCCACCTACGAGAAGCTGATCAGGTTTCATGAAGACCCCGAAGTGAGCATTGGCTACAAGCGCAAGGCCCAGGCGACCCCCGATCTGCTCGAATCCGACATGCCGCAGGATATAGCCGAAGCCCAGTGGCGCCTGTCCAGGCCGCTTGCCACGCTGCTGCTTGCATTGATCGCGATACCCTTGAGCCATTCCTCCCCCAGGCAGGGGAAGAATGAAAGAGTGTTCATGGCCGCATTGATTTTTGCGGTGTATTACAACCTCAGTGGTGTTGCCCAGACCTGGGTGGAACAAGGTGTGATGGACGAGATACCCGGTGTCTGGTGGTTGCACGCGTTGATGGCGCTGGTAGTCTCCCTGTACCTGTTCCAGAGATTTTACCGGCGCCTGCTGCAGGGGTTCACCTGAGCATCCCGGTCCGGTCCATGGGCACCGTTGAAACATACCTGATGCGCCGGATCAGCGTGGGGCTGTTGATTGCCGCCGCGATCCTGTTGCCGTTGTTCAGCTTTTTCGACCTTATAGACCAGATGGAGGATGTCGGCCAGGCTTTTTATCGCATGCAGGATGCGTTTTACATAGTCCTGTTGTTGCTGCCCAGGCGGTTGATTCAGCTGCTCCCCTTTATCGCGCTGATCGGTAACGTGATTGCGCTGGGGCGCCTGGCGCTTAATTCGGAGATCATCGCAATGCGCGCCGCCGGACTGACCCCGGCGCGCATCAGCCTGGCGTCTTTCAAAGTCGGCCTGTGCCTGTTATTACTGATGGGTGTACTGGAGCAGGTCGTCGCCCCGGAAATGCAGAGCAAGGCCATTGCCCATCGCCTGGACGCCCTGAACCAGAGCGCGGAACTGGGCGAGGACCTGGGTCTCTGGACGCGGGATGAAAACCAGGTATTACGGCTGGGGGAAGCGATCCACGCTTCCCATGTGCAGGACGTGGAAATATTCACCCTGGATGACCAGGGCCTGCTGAGCGGTTATATCCATGCGCAGCACGCCGACATTATCAGTAATTCACTATGGCGCCTGCATGATGTCAACAGGAAGGAGTTTGCCGGCGAACGGATAGATACGATATCTCTGGAGCGCATGGCCTGGCGTCCTTTTTTGAGTTCCGAGGAAGTGTCCACGCTGACGAGGCCGGCGGAAAGCCTGTCGCCGACGGAGTTATATCATCACATACGCTACCTGAAGCAAACGGGTCAGCAGCACGACGAGATTTCGCTGGCCTACTGGCGCAAATTCGGCGCCGGACTGATCATGCTCGCCATGCTGCTGCTGTCGGTCCCGTTCGTGTTCGGTTCGATACAGACGGGCATCGGCTATCGCCTGGTACTGGCAGGCATCACCGGCATCTGTGTGTACCTGCTTGACCAGATCCTGTCCAATGCCGGATTATTGCTTGACCTCAACCATGCGCTGGTGGCGTTGACGCCGGGGCTGGCCTTGATGTTCATAGGCAGTCTCTGGCTGCAAAGGGTGTCCTAAAGAAGCTCTGAACAAGTCCATCCTGGACTTGCCAGAGCACGCAAAACAAAAATGCGATTTTTGTTTTGCTCACAAAATCAATGCCTTACATTCATTGATTTTGACGATACATCCCTGTATCGTAGGAACCTCTGATTAAGTCAGAG
>JAPPLI010000068.1 GCA_028819495.1 Gammaproteobacteria bacterium
AACGAGTTTAAACCAAGATTGGGGATTGTTGTATCCAACGAAAAATACGAACGTAAGATCGGCGAGATAACCTTGCTGCCCTGGCAAATCTTCCTGAAAAAATTATGGGCGGGGGAGTTGCTGTAAAGTGAGATTAAACGAGTTTGCTATCCTGTTCTTCCCTGAACTTTCTCAGCATTTCATCAAGCGATAACGTCACAAATTCACCGCGTTCGGCTTGAGCCGCCCCCTCGGCCAAATGGGCGCGTAATGCAGCCAGCTTGCTCTTCCGTTCTTCCAGCGTTCGCAGTGCATCCCGAACTACTTCACTGGCGCTGCCATAGCGGCCACTGGCGACTTCATTTTTTATGAACACCTCCCAGTGTTCACCCAGACTGAGACTTGTTGTTGCCATCTAGATGCCTGATTTATTCAATTTGAATAATTATGAATATACAACAAATTAACAGGTTTGGATACTTCCGTGTCAATATTTCAGAGTTTCCTGAATTACGGCGTAACCCGGTCAGAAGAAGAAACCGATGCCGCCGCCCAGCATGGTAGTTTCGTCCAGGATAATTTCCCGTTTGACTATTTCCCAGCCTAACGGACTTGTCGCACGCCGCAATACGTCCGTCCGTTCACCACTGTATATATCCTTGAAACGCGTGTGGCGCAGGCGGGTGACGATAAAATACGAGCGTACCCGGTAGGTATCTGCCGCATCCAGAGGTTCGATCTGCACGTTGCTCACGTGATGGCGCAACATGGAATGGGGTCGCTCTATATGGTCGCGACCGGTGAGCAGCTTGCGCACCCGGTGGCCCATGCGCTCCTTGTCATCATCAAAGTTGGATCCCCCGAAGCCGGCGCTGAAGCCTTCACGAACCTGATCTTCATAGACGAAAGAGCGGGCTGGCATATAGTAGTGAATTTCATCGGCCAGCAGTTCATACCACTTCTCAAACTCCCGGTTATCGAGCAGGCGCGCTTCGGCATACAGGAATTGCTCGATATCCCATTGCAGTTCAGGCGTTACACTAACATTTGAATGAGTGGGGACTGGTTGCGGATTGTTCATATGCGGCTCTCCCGGATGGCCAGTTTCATGGATTCAGTCGCTTAACAACTCGAGCCAGCGCCGGTAGAAGCCGCGCAGCGCATATTCTGAATATACATAGGAAATATCTCCCGGCCCATCGAACTCACCCGGGTCGACCTGCTCGCCCATTTTGATATTGAGACGGGTACGCGCCGCGATATATCCGCTGACGCCCATTTGTGCCACCGTGGTGTTCTCGGTGTCATCCTGTTCCAGGCAGCCGGCCACCGAGAAAACCCGGGCCATGGACTGTTGCCAGGCATGTTTGATTTCATCGGGCCAGGCCTTGTCAACGAAGAGGTAATTCCAAACCTCCGTTTCATTCGGCCCCCTGGGCTGCCAGAGACGCATGTAACCCTGGCCGCGATTGAAGGTCAGGTTGGGAAAGATATTTGCATGCACCACCGCCATCTTGTCGGTGCGCGTCTCGCCCAGGCGCTCGCGCATCGTCGGCCACGCCGTACTCATCATGTGCTCAAACACTTCCCTGGGATGCGTTTGCAGCGCCATACCCAGTTCGACATCGTTGGGATAGGTCATCCATCCCGCTCCATGACCGAGTGCCGGTGAGGAATATTGCAAACCGTACTCAGGCTCACCGATCGGTTTCAGCCGATTGATGGTCGCTTGTGGAAAATACACGGAGGCATACGACACATGGGAGACCTGGGCATGGTAAAAATCACTGGCGTGCTGTTCGGCGCCCCATTTCCAGTTGCCGCGTAACGTCCACTTCTGCAAACCTATCAACTCAATTCCCCCTTCGTTGCGGTCCAGTATCGCGTCCAAGTACCAGGTGGATTCGCCGAGGTAATCGGCCAGCGACGGCGCATTGCCGTCCCAGGTGGCAAAAATAAGACCCCGGTACGTATCCACCTTGGCGACCTTGTTCAGTCCCCACTCCGCCTGGTTGAAATGTTTCTTGGGTTGTTCGTTGTGGGGCATGCCGAGCAGGCTGCCGTCGGTGCCGTAGCACCAGCCGTGGTACGAACAGGTGAACGAAGGCGCGTTGCCGTAATCCCCCCGGCACAGTCTCAATCCGCGGTGGCGGCACTGGTTCAGCATGACATGGATCGTATTATCGCGGTGGCGGGTGACGATGACCGGGTCTTCGCCGATGGTCGTAGTGAAATAATCGCCAGGCTTCGGGATTTGGCTGTCGTGCCCTACGCAGATCCAGCAGCGGGCAAAAATCCGCTCAAGCTCGCGCCGGTATACCGTTTCATCGGAGTAACAACGGGAATCCTGGGTGCCCGTCTCCGGATCAACCAGGTGAATGACATTCTCGGCGGACCACTTGTCCTCAAGGGAATCCCAGCGATTGAAATAATCAGGTTGTGCAGCCATGACTTTTACCTTCTTTGACAGGTTTGATTAATACATCGGACACTTTCTACCGGAAACTTTAAAACAATGGAATGCTAACCGACATTCAAAATCAACTGTGGTTCATGCGTACATTATATTAATTTGTCAGTCTATCCCCGCCAGACGAAGGACACCGTATATACGGGATCAGATTAGAATGCCAAATGAACATTACGCCCCGGTCAGATGATTTTTGAGGATAATATAGCAATGCGCTTCCGGATCAAGGTGTGCATCCTGATTTGTCTCACGCAGTTGCTGTACGCGTGCAGCCAGTCTGATGTTTCTGCCCCACTGGTCAGCGGACCCAATCCTCTTGCCGGGATTGACCTGTCCGGAGCGCCGAACATCCTCCTGATTGTTGCCGACGACATGGGCTACAGCGATGTCGGCGCGTTCGGCGGCGAGATCGACACTCTGAATATCGATGCGCTGGCCCGTTCAGGGATCACTTTTACGAATTTCCATACCGCCTCTTCGTGCGCGCCGACGCGAGCCATGTTGTTGAGTGGGGTGGACAACCATCTTGCGGGGTACGGTTCCATGCATTTTCTTGCACCGGACCAACGCGGCCGGCCAGGTTATGAAGATCGCATGAACGAGAAGGTCGTCAGCGTCGCCAGGCTGCTGGGAGATGCCGGCTACCGCACCGGTATGGTGGGCAAATGGCATCTCGGCAGCAAGCCGGGACAATGGCCGGTGGATCGCGGCTTTCAGCGCAGCTTTGCGGTTCTCGGCGGCATGGACAGCCATTTCGGAGAGAACAGGATACCGCCGGTAAAATACGTGTCCGACGGGAGCGAGGCAGAAGTGCCTGATGATTTCTTTTCCACCGATTATTACACGGACCGTCTGATCGAGTTCATCGGCGGGCCCGACGAGGAGGGTCCATTCTTCGCGTATGCCGCCTATAGCGCGCCCCACTGGCCGTTGCAGGTCCCTGACGAGTATATCGATAAATACGACGGCAGCTACGACCAGGGCTGGGACGCGCTACGCAGCGCCCGGTTCGAACGTATGCAGCAAATGGGCATCATTCCTGCTGAGGCGCTGCTGCCGCCGCGTCTTGACGAGGCGCCGGCCTGGGATGATCTGTCCGAGGAGGAACAGCGCATCGAAGCCAGGGAAATGGCCGTCTACGCTGCCATGATCGATAATATGGACGTCAACATCGGGCGCTTGATCAAACATCTCAAGTCCATCGGCGAATATGACAATACGTTTATTGTCTTCATGTCCGATAACGGACCTGATGCCTTCGATCCCTGGATCAGGGAAGGTCTCCTGTTCAGGCTTATGACCCTCGGCGCCGACAACAGTTACGAGAACCTGGGTCGAAAGGGTTCCTGGGTCGCTTACGGCGCGGGGTGGGCGCAGGTCAGTTCGACGCCGCTGAAATACTACAAATCAGTGGCAAGTGAAGGCGGCATTCGCACCCCGATGATTGTTTCTTTCCCACGGCACTTCAATAGTGGCGTAATCAATACTGATTTTGCATCTGTCATGGATATCACGCCAACATTACTGGAACTTGCAGGAATAGAACACCCCGGCAATCACTATCGCGGACGGGAGGTTCATCCACCGGACGGCGTTTCGCTGGTACCGGTGCTGGACGGCAAGTCAACGTCCATACATGATGAGGGAGACGGTACCGGTTTTGAACTGTTCGGGCAGCGCGCCCTGGTTGCCAGCGGATGGAAGATCCTGAGTTTGCGCCATCCTTACGGCAACGGCGAATGGGAGTTGTTCAATATCTCCGAGGATCCCGCAGAGTCTACAAACCTGGCGTCCCTGGAACCGGAACGCCTGCAGTCCATGATCGACCAGTATGAATCCTACAGCCGTGAAAAAGGCGTCATAGACCCGCCGCCGGATTTCGAACTGATGGACGGCAGCCTGAGGGAATTCTTTATGCTGATGCGGGCAATGTTTTGAATCAAAAATTCCAGCGCGCCTGCAGATATATCTGGCGCCCCGGGCGCAACGCGTACATGTGAGCGCCAGCAAATGGCGCCAGGTTGGAGGTGGATGAATCCGCGGTATAGATAGCGATCCGGTCTTCATCACCGAGGTTCTTGGCCTGTACCGAGAGTTCCCAGCGTTCACTCAGCGGCTGAAAAGCCAGTCTTCCGTTCCAGATCCAGTATGAATCCTGTACGTCCAACGGGTCCTGGTCGATCTGGAATAATATATCGTCCGTGAAATTGCCGTCCACGTACAATTTTAACCTGTGATCTGAGCCGATAGGCATTGTGAAGTCAGCGTACAGGTTCAGGGTCCATTCCGGCGCAAAGGGCAAGGGGTCGCCGTCCAGTGTCTGTCCCACGAAGGGATTGCAGTTACCTCTGTTTGGAGGACTGGCGCAGTCGGCGCCGAGGAAGTTGTCAAATTCGGCATCGAGATAACCCAACGCGCCGCCAATTCTGAGTTGTTCGCTGATGATAAACTGCCCGTCCAGTTCGACACCGACAGAGGTAACATCGGCATTGGCAATGTCAAAACCGCCGCGCTGCGGGGCGAAGGTGATTTGTTGCATGTCGTCATATTCCGTATGAAAAACTGACAGGTTGAACTGGGCGCGGTTGTCCAGCAGGGTGGCCTTGATACCCCCCTCCACATTGCGGCCTTCTTCATCTTCGTACTGGATATCAGCAGGCGCTAACGGGAACGGTGTCAGCGAGATCGGGAAGAAACTGTAACCACCGGCCTTGCTGCCCTTACCGTAGGATACGTATACCATCGCATTTTCCGTCAAATCAAATTTCAGGTTGAAGGCATAATCTACGACCTCCTCGCTACGGCCCAGGTCATAATTGTTGAGCACCGGCAACATGTCGCGGGGAGAATCCACCGTCGTGAATACGGCCCTCAAACTCGGGTCAAGGCCGAATGGAGAAATAAGCTGGTAGACCAGGGACGCGAAGTCCTTGTCCTCTTCGGAATAGCGCACTTGCGCGGTCGCGCTCAGGCGCTCGTTGACATTCAGGGTAACCGATCCGAAGGCGGACCAGGTCTCGACCTCCTGGTCGACGTCTAAAATCTTTCTCAATATGCCGCCGGTCGGCAGTAAAGGATTAGGCGGCAGGAAGACGCCCAGATCCTGCGACAGTTGCTCATCGGAATCGAGATAAAATGCGCCGAGGATGTATTCCAGTTGCCCGCCGGTCGGAGAGGCAACGCGCGCTTCCAGGCTGTACTGTTCGTATTTGCCGCCGTCGGTAATACTGTCGATAAATCCGATTTTGCTGAAATCCGGCGATGCATGAGGCTCTCTCAGGTTGTCAAAACGCGAATATCCTCCCAGCAGGGTCAAGATATGGTCGCCGACGTTCCAGTCGATATTCAGCGAGGCGTTCAGGGTATCGAGGGATTTGGTCTGGGGATTGTCTCCGTTCAGTGCAAAAGGCCCGGATTCCGCCCCGCTATCGCGCCGGCCATCATTGATACACTCTGCGCTGCCGATACCTATAGGTCCGGTATTGATGAAATCAATCCCTTCCACTCCGCATACCAGCTGCTCGTTGCGGCCGTCGGAATCCATTTCCGTGTATTCCACTTTTCCGACGATATCGACCGCATCGCCCGGTTCCCAGGTGATCACGCCGCGTACAGCCAGGTGTTCTACCTCGGGTTCATCCCGGTTGAAATGAGTGTTCTCCAGGTAACCTCCATCTTCCCTGTAACGTATGGCCAGGCGCGCGCCAAGTTCGTCGCTCAAAGGCCCGGACAATACGCCTTCAACGGAATATCCCTCGTATTCCGCCTCGTAGCCGCCGCTCAGGTGTCCCTCGAATTCATTTCCTGGACGAGCCGATACTACGCTTATCACGCCCCCAGTGGCGTTTTTTCCGAACAGCACTGCCTGCGGACCCTTTACCACCTCAACGCGCTCGACGTCGAACATGGGCGCAATAAACTGGTTCGGGCGACCTCCATAGATACCGTCCGAGAACAGTACCACCTGGGATTCAAAGCCACGGTTGCCGCCGCTGGCGCCCAGACCGCGCGCCGCCACAATCGGCTGGAAGGGTGATGCCGACCATTGCACATTCGGCACCCTCTCGGTGATCTCGGATATTTCGAATATGTTGTTTTCGAGAATGAAATCCCCGCTGAATGCCTGGATCGCAATGGGCACGTCGCTCAGCGCCTGTTCGCGCTTCTGTGCGGTAACGATAATTTCCTCAAGGGTCGCGGAAAAAGTGGTATGGGTCGTAAAGGCAAGGAAGCCTGTCAGGCAAAGGCTGCAGAACTTCCCGGCGGTTGACAATGATTGCAAGCTTTCGCGCATTCTATTTCCCCCGGAATCTACGGAGTTATACGATGTTGCATCTTCTGCAACACAAAACCGATTAACCTGCCATTATCCGGCTTTTCATTACGTTTTCCTTTAGAGAATTAGAAATTAAACGCTTGAACGTAACAAAGTCCTGACGTCCAACTCTACAGTCAGATCGTCCAATAATCTCTCAGGTGTAACATTTTAGATACACCTGCTCCGGTTATCCGATGATCAGGAAAAACTGGAGGAGCAGAACACCGATCATGGTGAACAGGCCGGTATGGTGCAGGGCAGCCAGACGCCCTGTGCCGTTGCGTACCCCGGCTATATCGCCGTCATGGGGAACCTGTGAAACTCCTTTGATGCATCCGCGCAGCCGGGAAAACAGGTAACTGATCATGATCAGGAAAAATACCAGTACTATCAGCGATGGCCGATCGAAATCCCGCTGCCAGGATTGCAGAAGCAGCAATACCAGGCCCGTGAGCGTCGTAGTTACCATGGTCGGCGGCAATAGCGGGATCAAGCGCTGCAGCGCCTGGTGAACAAACCTTGCATCCCTGTCGTCGGCACTCTCACTGTCCGGATTGCGCATCAGCGGCCACACCGGCTTTTCCAGGCAGGAGAGTACGTAAAATATCCCGGTGGCGAACGCGTAACACAGGACTATGAGCGCGGCAATCAGTTCATTCATGTCGGGTCTCCAAGTATAATAATGATCGTAACGTTACGGAACCTCTGATTAAGTCAGAGGTTCCGACGATACAGGGATGTATCATCAATTTCAATGACGCTATGTCATTGAAATTGAGAGAAAAACAAAAATCGCATTTTTGTTTTTCGTGCTCTGACAAGTCCTGGATGGACTTGTTCAGAGCTTCATTGGAACAAATGAAAAAGCGAGGAACTGTTATGGCAATCATCGAACCATTGCAACGCGCGCAAGCGCCGGAACTGGAAGATTACTTCGCGGTATGGGACGAGCGCATGGGCTACCTGCCCAATGCGCTGATGACCATGGCGCGCAAACCGAAGATGGTGCAGGCGCTGGCGCAGCTTTCCGAGGCCGTGCATAACGATTGCAGCCTCTCCCCTGATGTCAGGGGACTGGTCGGACAGATGGCAAGCAAGGTGCACGGGTGCCAGTATTGCCTTGCCCACACTGCCGCGAACTCCCAACGCTACGGCGTTGCCGATGAGAAGATCGCGCAAATGTGGGAGTTCGAGACCAGCGACCTGTTCACCGATGCCGAGCGCGCGGCCCTGCGTTTTGCCGCGGCGTCAGCCTCCGTGCCCAACGCGGTCGATGAGACCCTGGCCGAGGACCTGAAACGGCATTTCAACGATACGGAAATTGTCGAGATCATGGGAATTATCTGCTATTACGGCTGGTGGAACCGCTGGAACCCCTCACTCGCGACGACACTGGAAACTCATCCCCGTGAATTCGCCGAACAACACCTTGACGCGACGAAATGGAATATCGGCCAGCACGGCTGATGTGTCGCCTGCGGCGACGGTTTGATTGACTGGATTCCGGCCTTCGCCGGAATGACGAAGTGGGGCGGGAATGACGGCGGGGCGTGTCATGCCTGGCCGCGTTTCCGCTCGCGCTGGCGCAGCATTTTTTGCGTTAGCTTCGGGGCAACCCCAGGCCGACTGTAAGGACAGGTCGCCAGGCAAATCGCGCAACCCTTGTTTTCCGCCATGTAGGGTACGCACTTGTCGAAATCGATGTACCAGCGATAAGTGCCGCGTACCCACTGTTTTTCATCACTGATTGCCCCGGGCGGACAGTCTTCCACGCATTTTCGGCAACTCATGCAAAAATCATCCGAAGCGATATCACGCGGCTCGTCCGGGACCAGGGGCGCATCTGTCACCACGTCGGCAAGACGAAAAGCCGACCCAAGCTGGTCATTGATGATAGAGCCGTGTTTCCCCAGGTTGCCGAACCCGGCATCAATCGCATGGGGCAAGGTAAGGAAAATTTCGCCTTTAGTCGTATCCAGGCCGCCATGGGCTTTCGCTTCGTAACCCTGGCCGCGAATCCAGTTGGCTATGGCGAAGGCAGCCTGCTGTGAGCGTTCATAACCACCGATAACCTGGTCGATGGTATGGCTGAAATCCTGATCCATGTTACGCGCCAGTTTATCGTAATCCATCGCCCGACCGATGATGATTACCCAGGGATATTGCGGATCTCCCGTGCCCTCATAGCAGTATTCCGGTTTGAATCGGGTAACTCCAACAATATCCACCTGCGGGTGTTGCAGGGCAAACTCCTTCATGCGACGGGTAAACGATTCGGCTGAATCATCTCCCCGCGTTTTTGTCGTGGGACGATGCCCGAAACGCGTACGCAGGCTGTGCCGGATGACAAATACCAGGGTGCGCCAAGTGGCAAATATGGCGTTCACGTGAAACCAGTTCATATAAGTACTCAACGGGTGCTTCGCGAATGGCATAAAGGACGGATCCGGCCGGGTCACTTCCCGTTGCCCCTGACGGTTGACATCGTTGCCGGATAAATGATCCGGCCACAACCAGCGTCCAATCAGTGACGGTTCGTAAACGTAATTGCCGCGTTCTACGCCTTTGAAGAATCCCATGCAATGAGCCGGTTAAGTCTATGCCGGAACTGACTGCTCAGGCGGGGTTTCCAAGCGCTCCTGCCGCTTCAGCATTTTCTGCGTAAGTTTCGGGGCCACTCCCGGCCGACTGTAAGGACAGGTGGACAGGCATATTGCGCAACCTTTGGTCTCTGTCATGTAAGGCGCGCACTTGTCGAAATCGACGTACCAGCGCATAGCCCCGTTGACAAGTTGTTTCTCGTTGGAGATCGCTCCCGGCGGGCAGTCGGTCACACACTTCTGGCAACTGGCGCAGAAGTCTTCACTACCGATATTCCGGGGGTTGTCAGCGATCAAGGGCATGTCGGTGAGCACGCAGGACATACGAAATGCAGAACCCAGTTCGTCGCTGATCAGGGAGCCGTGTTTACCGAGCGTTCCTATCCCGGCCTCGATCGCAGGCGGAATAGCGAGAAACATGTTTTCCGGCTTGAACGTAAGCGTGCCGATGCCGCGCGCCTGCCAGCCCTGTGCGCGGATCCAGTTGGCGAGATCGACCGCCGCCTTCTGGGTGCGCTCATATCCGCCGATGACTTCTTTCAATGCCTGGTCGAAATTGCGCTCGGTCAGGTTCAGCGACAGCTTGTCGTAATCCATCCTGCGCGCAAGGGTGATGACCCAGGGCAGGTCCGAAGTGGGGAATGTATCGTAGTAGTACTCATCCCGCATGGGCGCTATGCCGACAGCCTCAACCTCCGGGTGTGCCATGGCTTCCTCCTTCAGCCTCACAGTAAATTCTTCCGGTGTCCCTGTGACGCGCTCCGGACTGATGCGCTTGTGGCCGAAATATTCCCGCAACCAGTGGATGGTCCAGGATTTCAATGCGCCGAAGTTGCCGAAGTAACAGCGCATCAGGAAATAGATCATCATCCATTTCCATGGATGCTGCACCGTACCGTGGAACGGCGGGTCCGGGCGTTTGGTATCCTGCGCTCCTACCCGGTTGAAGTCGTTACCCGAACTTTCCGGGATAAGCCGGCGTGAAATAGCCCCGGGGATATAGCCTCCCTCAACTTCCTGACCTGAAAACAGACCCATGTAACGTTCTCCTGGTTTGCTGCTCCCGCCATGTTTCCCTGAAAACGGGCAGCAGGACGAGTTGTGTATAATGATAGGATGGTAACGGATTTCTCCGTTTTACGGGCGTCCTGAAATTGGGTTCAGACGTCCGAATTGAGGCTGTTTGAGGATTGCCTGGAGTATTTATGAACTCATTGCTTGATATCCGGGTACCTGAAGCGTGGATAAGCATAGCCGCTTTTTCACAACCCTGGTCGCTTGCCGTCCCTGAAGGCAATGTTGCCCTCTTGTACGCGTTCCGAAAGGGAAATGCCGTGTTCGAAATGGAGGGCGAAAAGCCGGTTGAGGTCGGCGCCAATAGCATTATAACGTTGCCCAGCGGTGCGGGACACAAATTACGGGATTCCATGAGGACAAAAACCGATGTCAAGATCACCGACCCGTTCACCAACCTGGAAGATTTCGATATTGCCAACGCATTAAAAACGTCGGCGACGGTAATCATAAGAGCATCCATTCCCGTCTCCTCCAACCCCTTGCCTAATGTTATACCTGCGGCGATACTGGTCACGCCGGACGATGTCAGGATACACCAGCGTCTTGAGCAGATCATCAACCTGGTGCTGCTTGAGTACACCGCTCCCAAGGACGCCCGCGAAGCTATCGTGAAGCGGCTCGCGGAGATCATCGCCATAGAATTTATGGAATTCTCTCTTGTGAAGGGAGACCTGAACTGGGATTCCCGCCTGATAGATTCGCGTATCAAACGGGCAATCAATGCGATACATTCCCACCTCGACCATCCCTGGACGGTGGCCAGTCTTGCCAATGAGGCGCTGTTGAGCCGTTCGGCGTTTGCCAGCCGTTTCCGTGAGGTGATTGGAGAAACCCCGGTAAATTACCTGTACAAAACTCGTATGCACCGGGCGGCCTGTGAAATCCGGAACGGCAAATTGTCCCTGTCGCAGATCGCAGAGATGGTCGGCTATGAATCGGAAGGCGCATTCTGTAAGGCCTTTCGCCGCAATATGGGCACCACTCCCTCGCGCTATCGCGCAACGCACCAGAGAAACGGCAAGGCGCAAAACAAAGATCAGTACGCTTGAACCATCTAAATGTATCCGGGGCACTGTCGGCCTGTTCCGCAAAGCGTATAAGATGAGAAAAATTGTCGAGCCAGGCCATGAATCACTCATTTTATCCTGACATCCCGGTCCCGGTGCGCGCCGACCTGGCCGATGCCCAGGAACAGGAATGGGCCCGACTCTCGCAACCGGGCACCTGGTGGGATGGGCGCGAACGGGTATCCATCGCCGCAGAAGTACGCCTGGCACGAAACTGTTCCTTCTGCGCGGCGCGCAAGTCAGCCCTGTCTCCCTACGCGGTACAGGGAGAACATGACAGCGAAGGAATCCTCCCGGCGGCTGCGGTTGAGGTGATTCACCGGGTAACGACCGACCCGCAGCGGTTGTCGCGCACTTTCTATGACAAGGCTTTGGAAGCCGGTCTTACTCCCGAACAATACGTGGAGTTGATCGGCATTACCGTGCTGACCGTCAGTGTCGATGCGTTTTGCCGCTCTCTTGGTATCGCCCAGCGTCCATTACCTGAACCACAGCCGGGTGAACCCTCCCGGAAGAAAGCCAGCGGCAAGCTGTTTTGCGGGGCTTTTGTCCCGTTGCTGGCAAAACCCAGCGGCCCTGACGCCGATATTTATGCAGACGTTCCGTTGCCGGTCGCTCCCAACATAGTACGTTCACTGAGCCTGGTTCCCGCCGAAGCGCGCGGCCTGCAGAAGCTGGCGCAGGCTGAATACCTGACCTTTGACGACCTGGTGAATTTCACCGCGCAGCGGTCACTGGACCGGCGCCAGACCGAGTTGATTGCGACCCGGGTATCCGCCCTCAACGAGTGTTTCTACTGAACCAGCGCACATGCAGCAGCGCTCCGTGCGAGCGCTGAGATTACCGGCCAGGAAGTGGATTTGCGCCTGGCCGTCGATGGGTCGAACGGGTCCGACGGCGGAGTGGCCCATGGCGCCCTGCTGTCCGATTTCGCAACGGCTGCCGTAACGGGAGATGATTCGGCGCTGGAACGGACGCGCCGGGAAATCCTTAATAAACTCGGACAGGAAGAGCTTGTGGACGCCGCTGCCCTGGTCGCACATTACGAGAAGATGGACCGCATCGCCGACGCTACAGGTCTTCCGCTGGATGCCCCGATGCAGATTCTGGGCGGTGAACTCCGTGACAGTCTCGATATCGGGAAGTTTACCTCGGCACAGAACACGAAAGTAGCGGGGCCGGTATTGTCTGCCCTGCAACGCACCCTCCGGGCAATCATGCTTCCCGTGCTGAAACACCTGGCTACTCGTAACAAATGAAGATAACTGACAGGAACAGGATACATTTTGTCGGCAGCATCGCCGGCAA
>JAPPLI010000139.1:0-59189 GCA_028819495.1 Gammaproteobacteria bacterium
TTGACGTCGCTGTGTGGCTCTGAACATGTCAATATTAACTGGAAAGGGTACTAGAGGTAAAGGTATAATACAGGCATCACGCTCTTTGAAGGGAAACAAAGAAAGCGCGCCAGGAAATGTGACAATAGGTGGTATAACATTTCAGGCCGAATTCAGGCTCGTTGGCGTTATGAAGGTATGGTATTACCTGAATCAGGGAACGCCTACATATTTTGCAATTCTTCCTTCGAGCCATAGTATCAGTGGCACGACTGGCCCCGATGGCGAACGGAATGTTATGGATACACGCCTTCATTGCGTCTCAGATTGACCCACGAATGCCCGAACTCAATTAGTAGTTTGGACATCCTCGCAACTCAGCGCAGCCATAACTTTCTCATAACATGCGCCAGTTATCGCTATAGTAGCACATGCTTTATCGGGAATGAGCGAGTAAAGTAGTATAGTCCCCATGTCCACAATCGCATGCTTATCTACCGAAACTATGTCAGATTGCCACTTTGCTCTGTGCTTTCGGCATCGTTCATTAAACAACAAGTAATCCCGAATAATGCCAGCCACTAAAACTGATCAATAACAGTAGAGATTTTCCACATGTATATTACAGAGCGAGATGATCTCGAGTATGCCGGCTTCTGGATACGCGCCTGGGCATTCCTCATTGACGGTTTTTTGATTGCGCTTATCACCACACCCCTTTCTTCAATCATTTTCGGCGGCGCATACATCGCGTCGGTAGATCTCTTCATGGATTTTCTTGTCTCCTCATTGCTGCCGGCGGCATATGTAATCCTGTTCTGGGTATACAATGGAGCGACTCCGGGCAAGATGGCCATATCCGCCAAGGTGGTTGATGCCGTTACGGGAGAACATCCATCCACTCCCCGGTATATCGCCAGGTATGTCGGTTACCTGTTATCAATGTTGCCGCTTGGGCTGGGTTTTATCTGGATCGCGTTCGACAAGAGGAAGCAGGGCTGGCACGACAAGCTGTCGGGGACGGTGGTGGTCCGGAAAAAGCCCGACACCGTCGTATTTACCCGCCAGAGAAGGAGATAGATTTACTTTCCTGAAAGATAAGGGTACCTCTGAAAATTAGAGGTGCCCGTGCAGCCTGTCCAACCATGCGGGTGCAGGGGGGGGCGGTTGGAACCGGAGTTATCACCGGTGTCTGTAGCGGGGCTTCACGTGCACGGAATCGGGCTCGACAAGGCTGATCCCCGTTCCGTGCAAGCTGGGGGGCTTACTCTGAGTCCCGGCGGGTCTTGCGGGCTGCCCACAACATGATCAGGCCACACACAAGCACCATCACCGCGACCAG
This sequence comes from Gammaproteobacteria bacterium, assembly GCA_028819495.1. Taxonomy (GTDB): domain Bacteria; phylum Pseudomonadota; class Gammaproteobacteria; order Eutrophobiales; family Eutrophobiaceae; genus JAAXHV01. The sequence continues at coordinate 1,322 of JAPPLI010000139.1, forward strand.
AACAACGCCCGTATTCATCAGTCTTCCTCCTCCGGGCTGGCAGCCCAGATCAACCACAAACCAATCAGGCTAACCAATCCGCCCGCCGTTATCTGGGACGGCTCCAGTACACAAGTCAACACCCCGGTGGCCGCTAACAGCACTCCCACTTGACGCAAGGCCGCATTGATGTGTCCGGTATGACGTCCCATGTTGATGAGTATAGCAGATCAAGGTGTCTTGTTCTTCTCGTCTTCTTCAGCGGCCCGGGTGCACTCGTCCTTGTTGTCAGTCTCGCGGCAGTCATACAGGCAACGCTGATAGGCGTAGTTCTCACGACCCAGGCGTCCGTACTTGGTGTTGCAGTTAATTTCACAACTGGCGCCCTCCAGGACCGCCACGGCCACATCACAGGCCCACAGGCCCGGTCCGGTGGTGCAGCCAGCCAGCAGGGCCGGGGCCAGGACGACCAACAGGACGGCCCGCCAGTTCATGTCTCCCCCTGCAGGCGCCGATACCACAGTGGGCCCCGGGGCGGTCATGGTGTGTTGTCCAGTTCGCACTGGTAGGCTTGTGAGCCTTTGGTTGTTTTGCCCGGCGTGATGCTTGAAAAATCATAGTATACGCCGGCGCCATCGGGCTTGATGATAAAAGCATAGTTATAACCGCCGTCGTCTTCATTCAGGCCAAAGTCCCAACGACGATTGAGTCCTTTCATTCGGAAGAGCGCAGTTTATGGCGCGGTATTGGCGACCTGGATTTCCCCGAAATGCATATTCTCTGAGTCGGGGAGCAGGGTTCTTACCACGGGCAGTTGGTCTTTTATCTCTGCGAGGGTCTCTGCAAAGGCTCGTTCGTTTTCTTGGGTAGGCATCAGTTTTTCGAGTCGCTGTATCCATTTAAGAGTCATTGGGTCCTGGTAATGGGAATAAGTTTCATCTGACATGAACTCTTGTTCAGTCAGGCTACCTGTGTGAAATTGTGATGCGACCAGTACCAGCGTAAGCAGGTAGATTCCTGGGAAGGGATCATATTGGGTTATGGTGATAGTGCACGGTTGGTTTTCAAAGCGCTTCTGATATGCTGTTTTGTAGTCTCGACAGCACCAAGCTTCAACAATATCCTCTTTGTTTGGTTCGTCGATAGCCATAACTGGAACAGGTGTTGTCAGGATGCATGCGCAGAGCAGTATGTGTCGGGTTTGCATGGGATGTCCTCTGGTTTCGTAGCAATGGCGGTTTATGTAGATAAACAGGGATGACGCCATTACCAGGGCGCCTTTTCATTGGACGGTTTGTCCCTGAGCTCCAGGTGCATTTCCAAGCCAAGAGCCGCCATGTATTTGAATACCGTATCCAATCGTGTGGCAACAGCCCCTGTCTCTACCCTGGAAACGGTTTTCTGCGGCAGGTTGAATTTGCCGCCGGCTTCAACTTGGGTCAATCCCCGGTTTTTCCTGTAATGTCGAAGGACTTTTCCCAGGGTCTCGGGTGAGGTAACAGGTATCATCGTGTTCTCGCGCTTAATATAACGAACTTGTTATATTTTCAAATTATAACAGTTAGGTTATAAATGTCAATTATAACTGTACTGTTATATCAAGGCGAGTTCACTGCCCGGATTATTTTGCCTGTGTCCAACTCCCTGTCAGATCATCACGCCCGTGTCCGGCTCTGCGCTTCCACCACGGCCAGGGCGGACATGTTGACGATGCCGTGCGCGGTCGAGGCGTTCGTAAGGATGTGAGCGGGACGGGCGGCCCCTACCAGTACCGGTCCTACGGCAACACCGCCGCCCAGCATCTTTAACAGGTTAAACGAGATATTGGCTGCGTCTATGTTAGGCAGTACCAGGGTATTGGCGCGGCCGCGCAGTTTGGAATCGGGAAACGCATTGGCGCGAATGACTTCCGAGATGGCGGCATCGGCATGCATCTCGCCTTCCACCACCAGTTGCGGTTCGCGTTGCTGCAGGATCTTTGCCGCGGCGCGCATTTTTTCGGAAGAAGCGTTATTCCTGGTGCCGAAGTTGGAATGGGAGACCAGGGCAATGCGCGGCTTGATGCCGAAGCGCTGCACGGCCTCCGCGGCAAGCAGGGTCATAGCTACGATATCGTCAACTTCGGGGACGGGCAACACGTGGGAATCACAGAGGAAAAACGTGCCTTCCGGAAGCACCAGCACCGTCACGGAAGATAAATCCCTGACATCTTCGCGCTTACCTACGATGTCGCGCACGTGCGTCAGGTGGTTGATGAACGGCCCTATGGCGCCGCACAGCATGGCATCCACATCCTCGTGCATCAGCAGCAGGGCGGCAAGCGCCGTGGACTGGGTGCGCACGATGCGGCGCGCCTCATCCGGTGAGATGCCGGACCGCCCCTTGATGCCGTGATACAGATCGGCCAGTTCCAGGCAACGCCGGTCCTTGACCGGGTTAATCACCTCGAAGTCCCTGTCCTTGACCATCCCCAGGCCCAGTTCCTTGATGCGGCGGTTAATCACTTCCGTGCGTCCCACCAGCAGCGGCCTCGCCAGGCCTTCGTCAATCACCTGTTGCGCAGCCTGCAGAACCCTTCGTTCTTCCCCTTCGGCATAGGCAATTCGCCTGGGGTCACGCGCAGCCTGGTCGAACACGGGGTTCATGATGGTGCCGGTCTGGAAGACGAACTGGATCAGCCGCTGGCGGTAGCTCTTGAAATCGGCGATAGGCCGGGTCGCCACGCCGCTTTCCATGGCGGCCCGGGCAACAGCCGGGGCCAGGCGCACGATCAGGCGCGGGTCGAACGGTTTGGGGATGATGTAGTCGGGCCCGAATATCAGGTCGCGCCCGCCGTAAGCGCGGCTTACCACCTCCGATGACTCCGCCATGGCCAGGTCGGCGATGGCCTTGACGCAGGCAATCTTCATCTCCTCGTTGATGCTGGTCGCGCCCACGTCGAGAGCGCCGCGAAACAGGTACGGGAAACATATTACGTTGTTGACCTGGTTGGGAAGGTCGGACCGCCCGGTCGCGATAATGGCGTCGGGACGCGCCTTCTTCGCCACCTCGGGCGCGATTTCCGGAACGGGGTTCGCCAGGGCCATGATGATGGGCTTGTCCGCCATGCGCTTGAGCATGCCCGGTTTCAATACGTTCCCCACGGACAAGCCCAGGAACACATCCGTATTTTTGATTGCCGCGGCCAGTGTTCTCGCTCTCGTGGACCGGGCATAACGGGCCTTGAAGGGATCCATCATTTTCCTGCGGCCTTTATAGACCACACCGGCAATATCGGTGACGATGATATTCTCCTTTCTGAGACCCATGGCAACCAGCAGGTCCAGGCATGCCAGGGCCGCGGCCCCGGCTCCCGAGGTGACCAGCTTGATTTCTTCCATTTTTTTGCCCACCAGCCGCAGACCGTTGGTGATGGCGGCGGCGACGATGATGGCAGTCCCGTGCTGATCGTCGTGGATAACCGGGATGCTCAGCCGTTCCTGCAATTTCCGCTCAACGACGAAACACTCCGGCGCCTTAATGTCCTCCAGGTTGATGGCGCCGAAGGTGGGTTCGAGGCTGGCGATGATGTCCACCAGTTTGTCCGGGTCGGTCTCATTCACTTCAAGGTCGAACACGTCAATGCCGGAGAATTTCTTGAACAGCACGGCCTTGCCTTCCATGACCGGTTTGGAGGCCAGCGGACCGATGGAACCCAGCCCCAGTACGGCAGTGCCGTTGCTGATGACCCCGACGAGGTTGCCCTTGGTCGTCAGCATGGATGCTTCCGCTGGTTCCCGCACGATCTCTTCGCAGGCTGCGGCCACCCCCGGCGAGTAGGCCAGGGCCAGGTCGTGCTGGTTGGCCAGCGGCTTGGTCGAGTGGACCGTCAGCTTGCCGTGGGGCGGGTTCCGGTGGTAGTCCAGCGCGGCGTCGCGTATCTCACCGATTTTTTGCTGGATAGTCTTTGATTTTTTCATTTACATGGATGTACGGGATTTATCCGCAGATGACGCAGAATTCCGCAGATTATTTTTTATTTATTCTGCGTTCATCTGCGTCATCTGCGGATAAATCTGTGATTACTGTGTTGGAAAAAGTCTGTCTATACCTGGGATTTCCGCAAGGCCTGGTCCAGGTCCCAGAGGATATCGTCGATGGTCTCCAGGCCCACCGATATCCGCACCATGTCCGGGGTGACGCCTGCCGACAACTGCTCTTCCTCGGAGAGTTGCCGATGGGTGGTCGAAGCCGGATGGATAATCAGGGTTTTGGCGTCTCCGACGTTGGCCAGGTGGCTCAGGAACTGCGCGTTCTCGATGAATTTGACCCCGGCTTCAACGCCGCCTTTTACCCCGAAACACAGGATCGATCCCGCGCCTTTGGGCAGGTATTTCCGCGCGAGCTCATGGTATTCGTTGTCTTCCAGGCCGGCATATTTCACCCAGGAGACCGCGTCATGCCCGGCAAGATACTGCGCCACCTTCAGGGCATTTTCGCAATGGCGGTCCATGCGCACAGGCAGGGTTTCCAGCCCCTGCAGGAACAGGAAGGAATTGAAGGGGCTCAGGCTGGGACCCAGCGTGCGCAGTATTTCACAGCGCGCCTTCATGGTAAAACCGAAATCACCGAAGGTTTCGTAGAATCGCACGCCGTGGTATCCCTTGGACGGTTCTGTCATGCCGGGGAATTTACCGTTGGCCCAGTCGAACCTGCCCGATTCAACCAGGACGCCGCCAATCGATGTACCATGACCGCCGATGAACTTGGTCGCGGAATGGGTCACGATATCCGCGCCGAAATCCAGCGGCCGGCACAGGTACGGGGAGGCGAAGGTATTGTCCACCACCAGCGGTATACCGGCCTCGTTGGCAACGGCGGCAACGGCTTCCAGGTCCAGGATATTGTTAAGCGGATTGCCGATGGTTTCCGCATAGACGGCTTTAGTCCTGTCCGTAATCGCCCGGCGGAAGTTCTCCGGGTCGTCCGAATCAACGAAAACAACCTTGATCCCGAACTTTCTGAAGGTCACGTCAAACTGGGAATAGGTGCCGCCGTACAGCGTTGTGGCGGATACCAGTTCGTCTCCCTCTTCCATCAGGGTCAGCAGGGCAACCATCTGCGCGGCCATGCCGGAACTCACGGCCAGCGCCGCGCGCCCGTTTTCCAGCGCCGCCATGCGTTCCTCGAACACGGAGGTGGTGGGGTTCATCATACGCGTGTAAACGTTGCCGAAAGTTTGCAGGTCGAACAGGCTGGCCGCATGACTGGGATCGTCGAACACGTAGGACGCGGTCTGGTAGATCGGCACCGCCCGGGAACCGGTCACTGCATCGGGGATCTGTCCTGCGTGCAGGCACAGCGTCTCGATACCGAATTCTTTATCAGTCATGGTTTAATTTAACATGGATACACAGGATATACAGGATATAACAGGGACCACAAACCGGGGCGATAGATAAAGGGATAATTTGAGTCATATCTTGTATATCCTGTACATCCATGTTAATTCCTTGTGTTACGTGTCGATTTCACCGGTTTATGAAAAGCGGGCGTTTGGCCGAGATCACCCGGGTATTCACGCCGGCATAGTTCAATCCGCCGTACAGGCGGGCATACTCAATCTTCATGCAGCGGTCCATGACCACTTTCAGACCGGCATTGCGCGCCAGTTCCGCCGCTTCTTCGTTGACGATGGTGAGTTGCATCCACACGACGCGCGCGCCGATCTCGATGGCCTGGCGCACGAACGGCATGACCCGGTCCGGTTTTTGGAACAGGTCGACTACGTCCACTTTCCCCGGGATCGACAGCAGGTCCGGGTAGCAGGTTTCCCCGAGTATCTCCCGGTAGTTCGGATTGACGGGGACAATGTCAAAGCCGTGTTGCTGCAGGTACTTGCCGGCGAAATAGCTGGGCCGCATCGGGTCGTTCGACAGACCTACCAGGGCAACCCGCTTGCTGGTGGACAGGATCTCCATCAATTCGTGGCTGGTGATGTCGAAAGTACTCATCAGGCGCTCATTTCACTGGCCCTGGCGCGCAGGATGAATTTCTGGATCTTGCCGGTCGAGGTTTTGGGCAATGGACCGAAGACTATCGTTTTAGGCACCTTGAACCGGGCCATATTGGCGCGGCAGAACTCGAACACCTCTTCTTCCGACAATATTTCCCCGTCTTTCAGGGTGACGAATGCGCAGGGGGTCTCGCCCCACTTCTCGTCCGGCCGGGCCACCACCGCCGCTTCGAGAATGGCCGGGTGATGGTAAAGCGTATTTTCCACCTCAATGCTGGAGATGTTTTCACCCCCCGAAATGATGATGTCCTTGGAGCGGTCCTTGATCTCCGCGTAGCCGTCTTCATGCCAGACAGCCAGGTCGCCGCTGTGGAACCAGCCTCCCCTGAAGGCTTCCTCCGTTGCCCCGGCATTTTTCAGGTAGCCCTTCATCACGATGTTGCCGCGGTGGAAAATCTCACCGACCGTCTCGCCGTCTTTGGGGACCGGTTCCAGGGTTTCCGGGTCCGCCACCATTATGGCCTCCTGCAACGGGTAACGCACGCCCTGTCGCGCCTTGATCTCCGCCTGCTTCTCTATGGGCAGGTCGTTCCACTGCTCGCGCCAGGCGCAGACGACCGCGGGCCCATAGACCTCGGTAAGCCCGTAGACGTGAGTCACAGGGAAATTCATCTCTTCCATGGCTTGCAGCACCGCGGGCGGCGGCGCCGATGCCGCGGTCATGACCTTAACCTGGTGGTTTACCCCCTGTTTCAATTCGGCAGGCGCATTGGCCAGCAGGTTGAGAACGATGGGCGCGCCGCAAAGATGGTCCACCTGCTCCTTCCGGATCAGGGAGAAAATGGCATCGGCCCGGACTGCCCGGAGGCAGACGTTGGTTCCGATCACGGCAGCGATGCCCCAGGGAAAACACCAGCCGTTGCAGTGAAACATGGGCAGGGTCCACAGGTACACGGGATGGGCGCCGGTATTCCATACGAGCAGGTTGGAAATCGCATTGAGGTAGGCTCCGCGATGATGGGTCACCACCCCCTTGGGGTCGCCCGTGGTGCCGGAGGTATAGCACAGCGCGATCGCATCCCATTCGTCCGGCGGCAAGCTCCAGTCGAAGTCCGGGTCGCCTTCCATCAGGAAGGACTCATAGTCGATCTCACCGAGCAGTTCACCCCCTTCGTATAAAGGATCGTCGACGTCGATCACTACCAGGTCCCGGCCTGATTTTGCGATGGCTGTCTTGATCACCGGGGAGAATTCCCGGTCGGTAATCAATACCCGGGCTTCACCATGGTCCAGCATGAACGCAATGGCGTCCGCGTCCAGCCGGTAATTGAGCGCATTCAGCACTGCCCCTGCCATACCCACGCCGAAATGGGCTTCGTACATGGCGGGTATGTTCGGCAACATGACCGAGACCGTGTCGTTTTTACCGATCCCCCTGTTGCGCAGGGCCGATGCCAGGCGCCGGCAGCGGGCATAGGTCTCGGCCCAAGTGAAACGTGTTTCTCCGTGGACCACGGAAACGTAATCGGGATAAACGGAAGCCGCCCGTTCTATGAAGGTCAGGGGGGACAAGGGCGTGTAATTAGCCTGGTTTTTGTCCAGTCCGGTTTCATATATATGTTCAGTATTCATACCGTTAATCTGTCACAGGGAAGATGACGGGCAACTTAACCTTCAATACAATCCGGCAGTATTAATCAGGGAGCCGGCAAGGCGAATAGTTTACTATAGAAAAGAGGGCATAGCTGCCACCGCCCCTAATTTTTATGAACCGATATGCCTGTTGTCATTTACATCGATGCTGATGATACCCGTCATGAAATTGACGTTGAAGCAGGTTATTCGCTGATGGAGGGGGCGTTTAATCACCAGCTCAAGGGCATGCTGGCCGAATGTGGCGGGGCCGCGGCATGCGGCACCTGCCATTCCTATATCGAAGCAGGCTGGCTGGAAAGATTACCGACCATTGAGGATTTGGAAGAGGCCATGCTGTGCGCGATGCCCGGGCGCCGCAGCAACAGCAGGCTTGCCTGCCAGATACGGGTAACTGATGACCTGGATGGAATTGTTCTTCGCATTGCGGATAATTAACCATCATCATTACGGCATTCACCGGGTGATCTTGATGATGCCATTCCCGCTCCCCCATTGTCATTCCCGTGAATACGGGAATCCAGTCTGTTAAACTGTCGCTTGCGACACATCATCAAGGTGTCCCTTCGGGACGTTTTATCACTGGATTCCCGCCTGCGCGGGAATGACGAATAAATTTCTTGGAAAGAGCACTAAGCTTAGAACACCGGTTCGGTTTCGTCTTTTTTGATCGTTCCAGACAGGTCTATATTGTCCTTCACGCTGACGGCGAGGGGGCGCCTGGCGATTTGAGCGGCTTCGCTGGTGGGGATCACACTTTCCCAGAGTCCTGCGGGAATTTTACTGCCCTGTTGCCGCCGGCTCAGGGGGTCCCGGTTTTCCGGCAAGGCTTGTGCGGCGATACCGTCAAGTTCTGCGCTTGAGATTCCTGTATGCGGGGCCAGTTTTCCGGCGACGTCATCCAGGAACTTCGATCTGGCCGACCACACGGATTCCGTTCTCAAACCCTGTTCAAGTAACGATTCGGCAGATGACTGCTGTTCGGAGCCGAACCAGGCTAGTGCCTGGGGCAACCGTTTCATCAGGGCCAGACCGGCTTCGGTTTTTTCCGTTGCGGAAAAATTTTTCATCCAGCCGTCGATACACAACTGGTGGAAATAGCATTCTTCGCCGAAGCGCCTGGTGAGGTTCGCAACGGGAGCGAAATTTCCCTCCATGAAGGTGGCGGAGAACCGCCATAACGCCAGGTCGGCGAGAAACAGGGAGGAGATGAAGTCGGCCCAGTTTTCCGGGGGCAGGTCGAGAAATTCCGGGCTATGGATCTGACCCGCGTCACGGCCGAATTCAAGCTGGAACTCGGGCAACTCAAAATACTCTTCCATGAACCTGAACAGCGCCCGCGTATGCCCCAGTTTCTCCTCGGCGATCCCGGCCATGGAGGTAAAATCCGTGAGCTCTCGGCCGTTCAGCATGCAGTTGATATACCAGTGCCCCAGTATCCAGTTGCTGTCGGCGATGCACAGCAGTTCTGCCTGGAGCAGTGGTTTAATCTTTTCGTCCGGTTGCATTGTTTCCCGTCCCCTGAAGCCGCCTCAATCCGGCAGGCGCTGTTCCCACTTCAGCCAGCCGAAACTGTCCTGGCAGTCCTCGCATTTGTAGAGCATTTCAGCAACACTGGGGCCATACGGGCTGACCAGCCTGGTGTTCGGTGATTCGCACCACGGGCACAGGACTTCACGTTCAGGACGTTCAACAGGGGCGCCGTTCCTTCCGGTGTGCCGGTTCGCAGAGGCCGCCATTACGATCACGCCATGCCGATACTGCCGCGCCTGACCGGGGACAGGCAGGCAACGAATGATTCCGAGGGAGCCACACACAATTCCACCCACTGCCGTTCCGAATACATGAAACGGGCGCGTGCGACCGCCAGGTCCTGGTTGGGCGCCTGGATACTGCCTATGTGCGACAGTGGCCGTTCCAGTTGATCGCGGCCGAATACTTCGAAGGTCATATTGCTGCCGGTTTGATCACTGCTTGTGGTCATGATTGAAGAGTCGGACTGGTGAGAAATACGGGTTATATACGATAACCGTGCTGTTGAGCGTACAGCCTGGCGCGCTCCGACATCTGCGACCGGTCCCAGCGTCCTTCCCAGTCAACCTTGACCCGCACGGACTTGACGCCATCGACCCTGGATACCTGGTGCCTGACCTGTTCCTTCAACATGGTGTACGCGGGACAACCGAGACAGGGAAAGACAATAGACACTTCCACGTCTCCCTGTTCCCCGATGGAAATATCGCTCACCATCCCCATCTCGTCGAGGTTGACGTTGATATGGGGATCGAGCACCCGGCCTGCCGCGGCCCGCACCTTTTCCGCGGTGACTACCACAGCGCTTCCCCCCATTCCTCGCGGCGCAACCGTTCATAAGCGCCCGGACGCATCGGCCCGCCCTTGCGGGAGTGGGACCAGTACTCCTTCTGGGTGCATTGCTCCCAGGACCACTGATAGTTCTCTGCGTCGTACAGCATCGGGTATGGCATATCCAGCACCCACTTGTTCTTTTCCTTGTCGAATTTTGCCGGGATTTTTATTCCCAGCTTGTCACAGAAGGCGCTGGCGGACTGCAGCCATTTGTCGCGCATGAAATCATTGCCCCAGCCGCGCACGCGGTATTTCAGCATGTCCGGCCGGTTGCGCAAATCGTCGGGTTTGCCGAACCACATCACCCCGAACGGGAACAGCCAGTCCACCGCTTTTTGCACCCATTCCCGGGCCTCGTCCGACTGGTTCCAGTAGAACTCGGTCCAGAAGGCGCCGTGACGCATGTGGAACCCTTCCTCAAAATTGACCTTTCTCAGGGTCCTGCGGTACGGGGCAAAACTGCAATGCAGTTCGATGTCCTTGGTCCAGTGCAGGCCGGCGCGGTCCAGCAGCGCCTGCATGACGACGAACTCGATGTAGTTCCGTAGCGGCACTTCCATGATCGGCCAGGTCCAGATGGTCTCGATATCGTCCTCAAAGGCCCGCTGGTGCATATCGACGCCGAAGCGTTCGGCGAGCAGTCCCTGGTGGTAGGCGTGGCCCACCTCGTCGAGGATCGTGGCGCACACCGCGATCTTGGCGCCGATGTCGGGCGCGGTGCGGTAAGCCGTGTATGCCCAGGTCAGCACCGATACTTCACTCACCGCGGCCAGGTCGGCCGTCATCTTCAATATTGCCCGGAACTTCGGTGAGAGGTCGTCCATGTCCTCGAAGATCTCGCCGGCGTCTATGCGTTCCAGTATGGCCGCTTCGATCGCGTTCTGTTCCTCGTCCGAGGGGCCGGTATCTTTTGACTTGAGTTGTGCAGTCTTGGCCATTTTATGAATGTTATGTAATGGTAGAATTAGTATAGCCAATAAATTACGGCCGGACATTATACTGACAACGGTTATGGCTCCCGGACCCGCAAACTACACTAAATGACAACAATCATGCCGGAAAAAACGATTATCAATGATATTCAATGGTTTATGGAGCGCGAAGGGGAGGTCATAGCCACCTCCGAGCCGTTCGAGATAGACCGGGACAGGATACAGTCGTTCTGCACGGCCATAGATAACAGGGAATGGGTCCATTGGGACGAGGATCGTTGCAACGAGCAATTCGGCGGCGTAATTTCGCCCTTGTTCATGTTGCCCGCGCTGTTCCCGACCCTGTTCTTCCAGTCCTTCGAGTACGGTAGCATCAATGCCTTGTTTTACGGCGCGGACAGGTTCCGCCTGCTGGCCCCGATCGTTGCCGGCGTTATGGTCACCGCAACCACCCGCATCGCCGAAGTGGTGAGAAAGGATAAAGCCATCACCGTCCGGTACGACGTTACGTTCAATGCCGTCAGCCAGGACGAACCGGTTGCCGTCGGCGCCTTCCTGATACGTTACTGGTAGCTGTCCTGATGCCTGCGAGCAATGCCAAAGGCCCGTTAACCGGTTATAAACTTATCGAAATCGCCGGCGTCGGCCCCACCCAGTTGACCGGGATGCTGCTGGCGGATATGGGCGCAGAAATCGTACGCGTGGAACGCCTCACCAAGGTGGAACTGGGCGTTTCCATGCCCGTGAAGTACAAGCTGATGAACAGGAGCAGGCGCTCCATCGCCGTGGACCTGAAACAACCGCAGGGCAGGGATATTGTCCTCGACCTCTGCGCCGGCGCCGACGCATTGTTTGAGGGGTTCCGGCCCGGGGTCATGGAACGCCTGGGACTGGGGCCGGATGAGTGCATGAAGCGCAACGAAAGACTGGTCTACGGGCGCATGACCGGCTGGGGACAGGAGGGTCCGCTGGCTGACAGCGCGGGACACGATCCCAACTATATCGGCATCGCCGGAGTCCTGGCCTGTATCGGCAAGAAAGATGAAGCGCCGGCTTATCCATTGAACCTGATCGGTGATTTCGGCGGAGGCGCCCTGTACCTTGCCATGGGTCTTTTGGCCGCCATGCTTGAGTCGGCAAAGTCCGGGAAGGGACAGGTCGTGGATGCAGCCATGGTCGACGGCGCGGCCTCCATGATGACGACCTTTTACGGACTGCTGGCTGCAGGGATCTGGAAAGAACAGCGAGGCAGTAACATCCTTGACGGCGGCGCCCATTTCGTGAACAGCTACCGGACCAAAGATGATCAGTACGTGGTTGTTGCGCCGATTGAAGGGCGGTTCTACAACGAGTTGCTGGACCGGCTTGAAGTCAGCGACCCGGACCTGCGTGCGCAGCAGCACAACCAGGACCGCTGGCCGGAATTCGCGGAAAAACTGCAGGAGATATTCCTGACCAGAACCCGTGACGAATGGTGCGAGATATTCGCAGGCTCCGACGCCTGCTTCGCGCCGGTGCTGAGCCTGACTGAAGCCACGCAGCATCCCCACGCACAGGCCAGGAATGCTTATGCTCACATCGACGGAGTCATACAACCCGCGCCCGCGCCCCGGTTCAGCCGCACCACTTCGGAAATACAATCGCCGCCGCCGGAACCCGGACAGCACACGGAGGAAGTTTTGCTGGATTGGGGTTTCAGCAAAGAACGCATCAACGAACTGGGCAATGCGGGGGTTATCCCCCATCGTCATTCCCGCGCAAGCGGGAATCCAGTAAGTGAACATTCACTATAATCAGAAATTATTTGAGCTACCGGATTCCTGCTAATGATCAAGCTCTCCAGTTACGGCTTCGCAGACGAATACCAGCAGGTTTTCGATACGGTGTACCGCTTCAGCCGCGAAGAACTGCACCCGCTCAATGACAGGATGGACCGGGACGACTGGTTCCCCGAAGAGCGCTTCCGCTCTCTTGCCGACGTCGGGCTGCTGGGGATGACAGTCCCTGAAGAATACGGCGGCCAGGGGATGGATTTCCTGGCGCAATGCGTCGCCGCCGAAGCCATGGCCTACTGGAGCCACTCATTCTGCGCAGCCTGGCTCTCCAGCGAGAACATCTGCGTCCACAATATCGTGCGTAACGGTGATACGGAGCAGAAACGGAAATACCTGCCGCGTTTCTGCGACGGAAGCGCAATCGGCGCCATGGGTATGACCGAACCGGGCGCCGGGTCGGATGCGCTGGGCAGCATGAAGGCGACCGCAGTCAGGCAGGGCGACAAATATATTCTCAACGGCCGCAAAATGTTCATCTCCAACGCGCCGGTAGCCGATATCGCGGTTATCTATGCCAGGACGGACCCGGAGCAGGGGCATCACGGCATCTCCGCCTTCATCGTCGAGAGAGAGTTTTCCGGTTTCGACAGCGCGCAGAAACTGGACAAGATGGGCTGGCGCGGCAGTCCCACCGGCGAGTTGATCTTCACCGATTGCGAGGTCCCGGCAGGTAACCTCATGGGCGGCGAGAACAAGGGGGTTGCAGTCATGATGAGCGGCCTGAACGTGGAGCGCCTGGTGCTGGGATTCTACAACCTGGGCGTGGCGCAACGCGCCCTGGATTTATCCATCGAATATGCCCGGACCCGCGAACAGTTCGGCAGTCCCATCGGCAACTTCCAGTTGGTGCAGGCCATGCTGGCCGACATGTACACCGACGTGGAAACCATGCGCGCGTTCACCTACCAGACCGCCGGGCAGCTATACGCTGAGAACCAGGAAGGTTTCAGCCAGGGCGAACTGCAGAAACGCTGCGCCGCGGTGTTCCTGCAAACGGGCCGCGCCTGCATGCGCGTGCTGGATAACGGCGTACAGATACACGGCGGAATGGGCTTCATGCGCGAGACGGAGATAAACCAACTCTACCGCTGCGGCAAACTCCTGGAAATCGGCGGCGGCACGGTGCAGATCCGGCAGCTGATCATCGGCAGTGAACTGGTTAAGGTTTAGCTGCGCACAAGGACGTATTTCAAGTCTGCCCTCATTCCTGGAACACTAATAATTCCTGTTGGATGAACAGAATTGTTATACTGGCTTTCTGGACATAGAAGAATGGGTTTTCATGGCACGTTCCTACACATCCAGTGCATCCGCTTCTGCAATTGCCGTGTACCAGTACCTGGAGTCAAAGGGTTGTGATGTAGAGTATATCTTTTCTGAAGCAGGTATTAATTTCCAGGAAATTAATAATCCCTCCGCCCGTGTCCCATATGAAAATTTTGAGCAATTGGTCAGGCTGGCTATCCAGGCAACCGGTGATCCTGGCATTGCCCTGCAAATTGGCGAATACGTACATCCTACCAGTTATTATCCCGTCGGCATTTCCTTTCTATCCAGTCGAACCCTCGGTGAATTTTGCCGCAGGGCACAACGCTATGCCTCAATTTATTCGACCAACTATAATGTCGACTATGTTTCAGAAGGTAATACAGCCTGGTTGATTAACACGCCTGTTGCCGCGTTACGCCATTCGGATGTAGGTTATGTCTCCATAGAAGGTTGGGCGGTCGTAATGCTGAGGTTTATCCGGTACATGTATAAACCTGACTACCATCCTGCACTTGTGCGATTTACTACACCCTGTGCAGGTGATCTGCAGGCCTATGAGCGACATTTTGGCTGTATTGTCGAGTTCCAGGCTGACAGAAATGGAATTTGTTTTGCGGAACAGGATCTGCAAGTTGTCTTACCCGCCGCCAATGCCGACCTGGCGCGCCAAAGCGATAAGGTAGTGATGGAGTATTTGAATAAATTGGGACGCCTGGATTTACTCGGCCAGGTACATGCAAAGATTATTGACCTGTTGCCTTCCGGTCGATGTAACATGGAAAAGGTTGCTGAAGCGATGCACATGAGTAACCGCAAATTACACAACAAGCTGGCCGAGGCAAATTGCAGGTTTCAGGAAATTCTGGATGACACAAGGCGTGAACTGGCGGAACAGTACATGGAGCAGAGTGACATTTCAGTCAGCGAAATCGCTTACATGCTGGGTTTTTCCGATTGCAGTAATTTCTCCAGGTCATTCAAGCGTTGGACCGGCAAGTCACCCAGCGCATACAGAGAAAATAAAGCACGGGAATTATAGCAATTCCATCACCAGTGCCGCCGAGGCAATATCCTGACAAGCCATTCCAAGTGAATCAAATACCACCGTCGCTTCCAGCGGTACAGCTTTGTCTCCGGAAATAATCTCTCCAAGTTCAGCATAGATCTCTGCGTTGAAGCGATGAACATGTTTCGGCTCTGAGAGTGCACCCTCGCGTGAATCTACAATAACAGTGTTAGACATGGTTTTTGCATCCAGCTCACCACCGTCGAAACCACCGAATCCAACACTGGCCAATTTAACTCCAGGTTTTAACCAATCACCATCTATAATGGGTTCGGCTGATGATGTTGCCGTCACGACAACATCGGCGCCCTCAACTGCAGTACCTGCATCGTCTACCACACGAGCTCCGGTATTCTGTGCCAGGATCTCGGCACGCTCCCTTGTTCGATTCCAGATGCGAACCTCATTGAAACTACGAACACAATTCAGCGCTTCGATATGACTTCGCGCCTGTACACCGGCGCCCATTATAGTGAGTGTCTGTACATCGGATGGCGCTACCGCGTCCACAAATGCGGCAGTAACGGCTGCAGTGCGCATCTCGGTGATTAACCTCCCATCCATAACCGCCAGAGGTTTTCCAGTCTCCGGTTCAAAAACAACAAGTAACCCCATGTGGGTATCAAGTCCTTTCCCGGAGTTGGAAGGGTAGAACGCGACCAGTTTTGCGCCAACACCATCGGCGCTGACAGCAGGCATGCTGCCGAAATAACCACCATGGGGAGAAACTTCAAGGATGCGGCGCACGGGTTGTTGAATATCTCCCCGGGAAAAACTCGCCATTGTTTTCGCCATGCGGGGAATGAGGTCGCGCATGGTAAGCACGCCTGCTACTTCACTTTCATCTATGAATTGAATTTGAGTCATTTATGATTGTGCCTGGAATACGATTAATTCATGATATTAGCACGTAGTCTGTTGCCATATCCGGCACAGGTTTATCGTTTCCTGTCAGGAATGGACATTTGGGCGAAATTGTTTTCAGGGCAACATAATTGTGTCGGGATTTACTTATTCAACGAGGAATATAAAGATGAAAGAAATTATCAAGACTCACCTGCCGGACCTGGGCCCCATCGAGTGGGCGGTTAAATCAGACAATGTACTTTATGCCACCATGGTGCCTATAAACGAAGATGGTTCCATCGAGCTCGGCGAAGCGGAGGCACAGGTAGCGCTGACCTTTGAGAACATCAAGAGAACAATGGAAATTGCGGGAGGAAGCACGAAAGACATTACCATGATCCAGGTGTTTCTTACCGACCTGCAATATTCCAGACAGGTTAATGAGTTATGGACACGATATTTCGAGGAGCCTTACCCGAACCGCGCCACTATCATAGTGTCGGGTCTTGTCGCTCCAGGCATGATCATTGAGTGCTGTTTTCACGCGCACCTGTAAATTTCAATAAATGAATGTACTCATTACAGGCGCAAGGGGAAATATTGGACGTCATCTTGCAAGCTGTCTGATTGATAACCCGGAAATAAAACTTTACCTCGCCAGTCATAGTGACGAAGGCCGGGATGACCTCGCAGTCGCGTTCAATGAGGCGGAGGCTGTCAAGGTTGATGTTAACGATGCCGGGTCTGTTTCTGATGCGGTAGTTGATATGCACAGAGTGGTTGTCATATCACCGGATTTTACAGACGAACGGATTGCAACCGGTAATTTGATTTCTGCTCTGAATGGAGCTGACTCATTGCAACAGATCATACGGGTTTTGGGGTTATTCCCCGGGCTGACCGAAAACCGGATTCCCGCCTGGATGCGGGAAGTCAATGCCACCTGTTGGCAGCACATGACCGCAAAACGCTTATTGGAAGACAGTGGATTGCCTGTTACATTTGTTAACCCCGTCGCCCGTTACATGCAGAACTATCGCGGCTTTACCGGTACCGGCATACGCGACCGGCATGTGATTGCCTATCCGTTTCCACAGGTGATGCCGCATATTGATACTCGGGATATTGCCGAAGTCATTGCCTGCATATTGCAAATGGATATTAATGATCATGACGGCCGCGAATATATATTAACGGGAGCGAAGGAAGACGTTCTCAGTTGCACCGGAGTTGCTGAATTATTTTCCTCAGTGCTCGGTTTCAAGGTTGAATACCGGGATGACCGGGGGTATTTCCATGAAATGCTGGCTCCGGAACTGGCGATACTGTTTGCAGATTACCTGCAGTGGCAGCAGCAAACGATAGGTGATTTATATGACGTTACCGATGAGGTGCAAGGATTTTTAGACAGGGAGCCGCGCAAGTTCAGGGACTGGATCAGGGAAAACGCGGATTTCTTCAGGGCTCCTTCAAATCAGTCTGCGGCCTGATTTTCATTCCACAACCTGTGGGCTTGCTCAATAACAAAGGCTTGCAATGCCTGTGAATCTTCTTCACTTAACCACGCATCGAACCGGGGCATACCCATGATCTTGCGGCTGCCCCCCAACACGATGTCATTCCATTCCTGGTGTTGCTCTGCAGACATATACCTGAGATCTGTAGGGGAACTGCCGTATCCAAGGACTGCATCCACTCCATGACAGGCCTTGCAACCGGCATTGTCGAAAAGCTTCTTGCCCCGAACAATCGTTTCGGGAGAAGCTGTCTGAGGTAAAGGTCTGGGCTGCGCAGGTTCCCATTTCCCCGCAGGCGGCAACTGTCCGGAACCACCCAGCCTGTAGGCGAGCAGCCTGCTCGGACCAGGAACAGTATTCGCGTACCTGGGTGTGGATATACGGCCTGACCCACCTGCGCCCACAGGCAACAGTATGTACTGTGTACCATCAATGGCATAGGAGACGGGCGGGGCCTGCACGGAGGCCTGGGTATCCTGTTTCCATAACAGTTCTCCTGTTTCTGCGTGATAGATATGGAATTCGCCCATGGCAGTGCCCTGGAATACCAGGTTGCCTGCACTTGAGAGTACTCCACCGTTCACCGGCAGGCTGTGGTCCACCTGCCAGCGGGCCGACTGGGTCAGGGGGTCCCAGGCGAGTAATTTCCCGATCCTGCTTAATGCTTCGGTGTCGTCAGGGTCAACACCATAGTACTCGGCGGTTGCGCCTTCAAACAGGATACTGTCACCCATGCGGTACATGCCCGGCATGCCGTGGGCAGGCAGGTAAACCAGTCCCGTTACGGGACTGAAACTCATGGGATGCCAGTTATGGGCGCCAACGGTACCCAGTGGCTTCAACCGGAACTCCTGGGCCTCGGTCCGGTAAAAACGGGCTGCCGGATTTTCAATGGGCCGACCGGTTTCGGAATCGATTCCGGTCGCCCAGTTGACTTCGACAAAATTGTTGGCGGAGATAAACTCACCCGTCACCCGATCGATGACATAGAAGAAACCATTTTTGGGCGCCTGCAACAGGACTTTCCTTGTTTCACCATCTATTACCAGGTCAGTCAGAATCATTTGATTGGCGGCATCGTAATGCCAGGTCTCGGCGGGAGTGGTTTGATAATGCCAGCGGTATTCGCCGGTATCCGCATCGACGGCGACGATGGAACAGAGAAACAGGTTATCACCGCCCTCCGGACTGCGAACACTGGCGAGCGCTGAGGTACTGGCAGTGCCCAGGTACAAAAGGTTCAGCGCCGGGTCAAAGCTCATGGAATCCCATACAGCGCCACCGCCGTATTTCCAGGGATGCTCACCCGTCCAGCTCTTTGCCGCCATGGCCATGGCTTCACTTTCGAAACCCTCGGCCGGATCACCGGGCACCAGCCAGAATCGCCACACCAGGTCACCCGTTTCGGCGTTATAGGCACTGACAAATCCACGGGCGCCTGAATCGGCGCCACTGTTACCGATAAACACCTTGCCATTACCGACTCGCGGGGCACTGGCAATGCTGTATTCTTTCGTGGCATCACAGGTCACCACGTCCCAGACTTTTTCGCCGGTCCGGGCATCGATCGCCACCAGGCGGCAGTCGCCGGTGCCAACATAGACTTTGTCGTTAATTACGGCAACACCCCGGTTGAAGCGCCCGGCCCAGGAATTAAACATACCCATGTCGAGCCTTATCTGAGGGTCGTATTCCCATATCAGTTCGCCGGTCCGGGCATCGAGGGCATAGACGATGGCAAAACCGGTGCTGATATAAATGACGCCGTCGATTACGATGGGTGTGGCTTCAAAACCGTCGATGGCCGGGATATCGGCATACCAGGCGAGGCCAAGATCTGAAACGTTTTCCGTATTTACCTGGTCCAGCCTGCTGAATCGCAGTTCACCATTGTCATTGCCGTGCAGGGGCCAGTCCACCTGTTCGGGTATTGCCTGTACGGTGGCCCTGGGAGTCTTTACCGTTTGTACCTGACCGGCTGACGTATCGCCGCCATCGTCTGAACATGCCGATATATACAGCAGCAAAACAAGACTGAGGATTCTCACCTTGACCAGGCGCTAATAATAGCCGGTGAATTCTTTTCGATAAGATGCCCGCTGGAAATAATTGATCATGCTGACAAAATCAAACACGGGCAGGCCGGTGGCAGCGTGGGCAGCATGGGAATAAGGCGGCAGCATGGAACACTCGAACAGGTAGGCGCCAAGATTGGGATGCTCCTGTTGCATTTGCAGGCACAGCTCGATTACCTCGTTTGCTGCAGCGTCGGAATCAATGCTGGTCGAGGGTTGTAACAAAGATGAGGCGAATACATTGCTGTCCTGCATGCCCCTGACCACCAGTTCACGGCGCCCTTTAAACCCTGCTTTGCTTATGACGTCTTCATCAACTGAAGAAGCTACGGCTGCAATGATGCCGATGGATCGGTCCCCGGCCAGGACGGCATCCATCAGCGGCAATTGCAACAAGGGGGAAAGATACACAGGGATATCGACAGCGCGGGCAGCGTCCGCCTGGTAATGAATGAGAAAGCCGCAATCCCCGCTGATACCCCGCACACCCGAAGACGCTATTTCCTTCACTGCCTTGATGACAGGTTCGCGCTGGGATGGATCGCCGTTGAGTATAAGCGTCACGTCTATATCATCGAGGAAATGATATACAACGGGGAATGGATAAGTACTGGCATTGGTGACATCGCCGGGTATGTAAGGCACCTTCCAGTCACCATCGATAATCGCGACACAGAAACCTTCGTTGAGGACCCGCTTGCCTTTTTGCCGGTAGATAGCCATTTTTACATGAATCCACGGGATTGCGGGGGCAGTGTCGCCCGGTGCATGTAATCGATGAGGGTGACGAAATCGAATACCGGCAAACCCGTGGCGTCCTGCACGGCTTTGGCATAAAGGGGAAACTCGGAGCACTCGAGAAGCATGGCGCCCATGGATGGATTTTCCTCCTGCATCCGGGTCGCGACCCGAACTATATCCGCGCAGATGTCATCCGTGTCGTATTCCACCAGACTGTCATCTTTTTCCCCACCGACACCGCAGGCGGCCAGCAATCCGGCAAAACCGGGTTCGTCCTGAAGGCCGCGCACGATAAGCTCGTTTTCCACCCTGATACCGGAGTCCTCGATGAACTCCGTCGACAGCGGCGGGGCGGCGGCGCCAATCACACCGATACCCTGTTCCGGACCGAGGCTGGCGGCAATGACAGGCAATTGCAGCAGGGGGGACATGGCCACAGGAATATTTACCGCGTTGGCCACCTCCTCCTGCAGCCGCATGGCATAGCCGCAATTGCCGCTTATGAACCGCACCCCGGCCTGTTCCAGTTCCCTGGCCTTTTCCAGTAATACAGGCAGGAAGTTTGCCTCCGTACCGGCGACCACATCAGCAGAAGACCAGCCCGGTACCAGTTTGTACAGAATGGGATAATCAAAGGTGCCGGCATTGTTCACCGTGCCCGGGGGAAAGGGCAGGTATTCATCCATGCACAGGATACCTGCGGCGTAACCGCACTGCTGCTGGGTCTCATTGGATCTGTATATCGGCATCACTATCCCTCACTTCTTTGTACGGATGCACATGAACCGGCAGTTGATCTAGTCCCGGGGGCTGTAGGCAGTGGCGTCAATTTCGATCAGGGCGCCTTCCAGCAGGTAATCACCCAGGGTAGTGATACGCGCCGGTGGTTTTTCCGGGAAATATTTCCTGATGGTATCGTTATAGCCGTCCAGGTCTTCACGGTTCTTGAGGATGACATTCAATTTTACCACTTCCTCGAGGGTGGCCCCGGCCATGTCCAGCGCCATCTTGATTAATTCAAGACAGTTGGTGGTTTGCTCTTCAATACCGCAATCGACCGCAGGCTTGAGGGTCTCCTTGTCGAAAGATGCGACCCCGGAGATATAAACGGTATCGCCGGCCCTTACCGCCAGGGACAGGGCCAGCCTGTGACCTTCCACAACTATATTATCGCCGTAACAGATTTTTTTTGATGGCATGGTTAATTCCTCCAGTGTATGTTTGTGACCGGCCCGCCAGACACACAAGCAGCCAGCGAAAATCATTGTAAAACCACGAATCCACAGTCAGTTTGTCAAATCTGGCACAGTAATGGTCTTTCTTGCCGGGTAGATTGGAATGTCTTACCGATATTTTATACTCAACCTCTCTTTATTCGGTA
Source organism: Gammaproteobacteria bacterium (assembly GCA_028819495.1). Classification (GTDB taxonomy): domain Bacteria; phylum Pseudomonadota; class Gammaproteobacteria; order Eutrophobiales; family Eutrophobiaceae; genus JAAXHV01. The sequence continues at coordinate 22,978 of JAPPLI010000139.1, forward strand.
AACGGCATTCTGCAGAATACAATCATGAACGAATACGATTACATTGTCATCGGCGGCGGTATCGCCGGGGCTTCCATTGCCTACCGTCTGGCGCCCGAGGGCAGCGTGATGGTACTGGAGGGAGAGGAACAGCCCGGTTATCACACCACGGGCCGCTCGGTCGCCGTGCATACGGATTCCTATGGCCCTGAAGCCATGCGTAAACTGAGCAAGGCGAGCGGTGGTTTCATTATACAACCACCCGAGGGTTTCTCCGAAGTGCCGTTGCAGCACCCGCTGGGCATCGTATTCGTAGCCACGGATGACCAGAAGGATGATCTGCTGGCCTTTCTGCAATCAGTACAGGCACTCTCGCCGGACATACAGGAAATCAATATCGACCAGGTTGTCGAAATGGTGCCGGTGATGAAGCGGGAGTTGCTTGCTGCAGCATTCTATGACAAGAACACCATCGGCATGGACGTCAGCGCCATCCACCAGGGATACCTGCGCGGCACGAAAAAGCATGGGGGAGAGGTGATCTGCCGGGCCCAGGTGCAGGGCCTGGAAAAGAATGGCGGGCTCTGGCAGGTGGAGAGTACCGCAGGCAGGTTTGGCGCTCCCGTAATTATCAACGCCGCCGGCGCCTGGGCCGACGTGGTGGCGGATATGGCCGGCACACGCAGGATCAATATCGTGCCCAAACGCCGTACCTGCATCGCTTTTCATGGTCCTGAAGGCATGGATGTGGATGGCTGGCCGGGCGTTATAGACATCCACGAAAACTACTACTTCAAGCCTGATGCAGGGATTTTAATCGGTTCATTGGGAGACGAAACACCCGATATGCCTTGCGATGTGCAGCCGCATGAAATGGATGTGGCCCTGACCGTGGATCGTATTGAAAATGCAACCAGCCTGGAAATCAACAGGCTGATCCGGAAATGGGCCGGACTGCGCTGCTTTGTCGAGGACCGCCTGGCGGTGATCGGCTACGCTCGCGATACGGAGGGTTTTTTCTGGTGTGCGGCACAGGGGGGGTACGGCATCGCCACGTCGCCGGCATTGGGTCACTGCGCCGCCAACCTGGTTCTCGGCAGGGATTTCCCGGACGAAGTCCTGGAACAGGGTGTCAAGCCTGACGACCTTGGTCCACAAAGGTTGTGGACTGATAACAATCCTGCAGTCAACCCCGGCTGATTTCAAGCGCCTTTGACTTGATCAGGTTCCTCAGGACGGTCTCTGACCTCTGACTATCCGGTAGGTGCCCACTGAAACTAGAGGCAGCAAGAAGACTGCCAGGAACAGCCAGAAGTAAATTTCGTACATCCACCCCAGCAACCGTTGCACCCCGAAAACAGACAGGCCCATACATACCAACAGGCAGGCCGTCGCAATTCCCGCGTGCGTCCTGTTGCCCAGCCCCTGTCCGGCCTGGCGGATTTTCCATGCATCTGCCAGTTCGATAATGCCCTGTAGTGAACCCACCGCGGTTTGCAGGATCACGATATTCAGGATAATCACGAAGAATCCCGTAAACAGGTCCGGCATGACCTGTCCGGATATCCAGGCATTGGGGATGGCCTTGTCAAGAACCTCAGGGTAATGACTCAGGTAGGACAGGTGCATGCAAACGGGTGGAATACTGATAACGACAGCGCAGGCGACGGCAGCGAAAAGCACTTCTTTCCTGGTTTTCAAATCTCTTGCCGCGAATAACAGGACGGGTGTGAAGGCGGTGACGGCGACCGCGTAGACCCAGACCCGGTTTGCCAGGTCAGGGAAAACGATGCTTGTGTTTTGCAATTGCCGGCTGATCGTATCACCGTGGGTGTAAATTGTACCCAGGGCAAGCACCAGTGCTGTTGCCAGCAGCAGAACAGTCGTCGCCACCATGGTCATTTCCACCAGGCGGCGGCCCTTGTATAGCAGGTAGATGACGAGCACAAGGATGATCGCAGTCACAAGGTGACGAGAAATGCCGAACAGGTCGGCGAAGGCGGTGCCGCCACCGGTGGTGGAGTAGGCGATCACGCCCAGCATGGCGAGCGTGACCGTTATCTCGTACAGGAAAAAAAGCTTGCCGAGGATGAGCTTGCTGAATGATTGATAGTCATAGCTTTGATAAAGGCGGCCAAGCTCAAAACACAGAAAGATTACGGCAATATATATCAGGGCGATTATACCGATGGCGAGGAGGCCGCCGACAGGACCGTTGGAAGACATATACGCGGCGATTTCGAGACCGGTGGCCGCGCCGCCGCCGAACATGACAGAGACGTAAACGCCGGCAGGGATGAATATCACCCGGAACAGGTAGGAGTTGAACATACTGTTTCCCCTGCAATGATTTTACTTTCGAGGCAGACCCAGGCGGTTGGCAATATTATTCAGTTGTATATCGCTGGAGCCGCCGGCTATGGGTATCACCAGTGATTCCCTGACATAACGGAACATGTCCCCACCTTCACCATTGACACATCCATAAGCCCCCATGATGCGTTGACAGGCAAGCACGACTTCCTGTGCCTGTTCAGCCACAAAGTACTTGGCAATGGAGGTCTCAACGCCACAGGGCTTATTTTGATCCGCCAGATCAGCCGCATGATAGAGAGTTAAACGCGCGGCCAACAGACCGGCTTTTGCCTTTGCCAGCTTGTGCCGCACGCTTTGATGGACACAAATCGGAACGCCGAACTGGACACGATCCTGGCTGTACTGCCAGGCGTCCGCCAATGCGGCTTCTGCATTGCCCAGGGCCATGGCCGCCACTTCCAGTTTTTCTACATCCAATGTCGGCCCGGCCAGCAGACTCCAGCCCTGGTTCCAGTTGGATTCACCACCAAGAATGTGATTAACCGGTACTTCGACATCTTCCAAGATCACATCGGTCGTTCCCATGCCCCGTTGGGATATCGCATCCATGGGAGTGATTGTCATTCCGGGCGCATTTTTGGGGACCAGCACCATGTTCAGGTTTTTGTAGCGCGGCAGATCTTCTTCAGTCCGGCACAGGGTGAATATATAGTCGGCAAATACCGCGCCGGTACAAAAACGTTTTGCGCCGTTGATGACCAACTTGTCGCCTTCCCGCCTGGCGCGGGTCTTGACACTGGCCAGGTCAGCGCCCACATCAGGTTCAGTCAGACCGTAAGAGAACAACAGATCGCCGTTCACGATTTTGGGCAGCAGTTCCGCTTTTTGTTCATTAGAACCGGATTCAACAATGTTCATGCCGCCGTAGCAGGCGGCTGAGATTAAAAATCCCGCCGCGCCTAAACTGCGTTTGGATAATTCCTCGATGGCTGCCATGGTGGCGTGGATATCCCTGCCATAACCGCCGTATTCCTCCGGGATGGTCATGCCGGTCAGTCCGAGGTCCGCCAGCTTTTTGATAAAGTCCCGCGGCATGGCGTCATCGCGGTCCCATTCCATGGCGGTACGCCGGGGCAGTTCCTTGTCAACAAAACGGACCAGGGTATCGCGCAGTTGTTGTACGTGTTCCGGTTCTGAAAAATTCATGATTATCGCTCCTGTTTTATCAGGTCTTGAGTTATCGCTGAAACATAGCACGGGAAAGCCGGCGATCAAGCAGGCAGTACTGATATTACAAAAATATCAGGGGCAAGGATAAGCACTCTGCTATATATGATAAGGTGAACCCGATGCAGGCCAGTAAGATTGAAAATTGTAAAAGCAGACTTTGATTAACCGGACCCGGCAACAATGTATATCCCGAAAATCCTGATAACTTTACTACTTTACCTCTTATCATTACCGGTATTGGCATGGTCTGCTTATGGCGGAAGTCCGGGAGGTGGCCAGTATGCTCCTTTTGATCAAATTAATGTTGAAAACGTCGCTCAACTTGAGATGGTATGGGAACACCGCACCGGCGATTATTCACAAGGTACGGCTGTGGCTGACGCTACCACATTTGAAGCCAATCCCGTTTTTGCCAATAACAAGTTGTATTACTGTACGCCGTTCGGCCGCGTGGCGGCGCTGGAACCGGATACCGGCAAGGAGATCTGGCTGTTTGACCCGGGCCATAAAAAGGCCGGTACGGAGTTCGGTGTACTCATTTGCCGGGGTGTCAGTTACTGGGAAGACAAGTATGCTACGGAGGAACAATCATGCAGCAAGCGCATTATTGTCGGCGCTATCGATGGCAAGGTTCACAGCGTGGATGCCGATACCGGCGAGCGTTGCAGTACATTCGGTAATAACGGTGTAATTGATTTAAGGAAATATGACTATGTAAATCCCGGAACGATTGCACTGACTTCTCCCCCTGCCATCGTCGGTAATTTGATAATAACAGGTGGGGTAGTCAGCAGTTATTCCAAAGTAATCTCTCCCAATGGAATTGTTCGGGCATTCAATATAAATACCGGTGAAGAAGTCTGGCACTGGAACCCCGTGCCCGAACATTTACGGGACAGGATGGGCGGCATTAACGTATGGCCGCCCATGTCTGTTGATATCGAGAGCGATCTGTTATTTCTGCCGACGGGAAGCGCTACGGTAGATCCCTGGGGAGTAAACAGAAAGGAACCACTGCCTTATGCGAACGCGCTGGTTGCGCTCAGGGCGAGCACGGGCGAAGTGATCTGGCACTACCAGATCATTCACCATGACCTCTGGGACAATGACTTACCTGCCCAGCCAATCCTCGCTGACGCAAGCGTTGGCGGCGTCGGAGTTCCTGCAGTGATCCAGTTTACCAAGACCGGGCTCATGTTCGCCTTCAACCGGGAGACCGGTGAACCGCTTTTCGATATCGAGGAGCGAGCTGTGCCTGATTCGGACGTGCCGGGAGAGCAAGCTTCGCCGACCCAGCCCTTTCCGGTCAAGCCGATGCCCCTGACCCTGGAAAGTCTGACCGCGGAGAACGCCTGGGGCCTGACCTTCTGGGACCGGGGCCGTTGTGCAAAAAAGATAAAGTCAATGCGCAGTGAAGGGATGTACACGCCGCCAAGCGTGCAGGGTTCGGTGACGCTGCCCAACGGCTACGGCGGTGTCAACTGGGGTAACGCGGCCTATGACCCTGCGCGGAACTGGATCATCGTCAATTCAACCCAGCTCGCCAACGTATCCAGGCTCTATCCCCGTAATGAAGTGGATATGAACGTTGGAGATATCAGTCAATTCGATGTGGGTGGACCACTGGAAGGGACGCCTTACGAGTACAAATCTGCTCCCATACTCTCACCGTTTGGGGCGCCATGTACCCCGCCGCCCTGGGGGACTGTGACCGCGATCGACATGGACACCGGCGATTTTGTCTGGCAAGTGCCTTTCGGGCAAGTACCAAGGTTTGGTTTTCACACCCCGGCACGCTGGGGTTCCCCGCTCATCGGCGGCCCCATCGCCACTGCAGGCGGATTGGTTTTCAATGGCGCATCGCTGGATCGCTACTTTCGAGCCCTGAACATCGGTAGCGGTAAAATCCTTTGGAAATCGGACAAGCTGCGCGCGCCGGCCAATGCCACGCCAATGACCTACATGTACAAGGGTAAACAGTACGTGGTGGTAGCTGCCGGGGGTAATGTTGTGGCCGGGACCGAACTCAGCGATTCGCTGGTGGCCTTTGCATTGCCATAGCCTGGGGTAATGGCCTTTGGCGGTAATCCGATTATTCATCTGTCTGGCGGCCATCCTGGTGACGGCCTGCTCCCGTGAAGAGAGCGCCGATCCCTCCTCACCAACAGATAATACGCTACAATCTCAAGCCGCTGATTCAGGTCTGGCAGATTGGCCCCTGCACGGCAATGATGCCGGCGAACAACGCTTCAGTTCCCTGGATCAGATCAATACAAGTAATGTCAGTGAACTGGGCCTTGCCTGGTATGCCGATATTCAGAGTATAGACGGACTGGTTGCAACACCCATTATAGTAAATGGGATCATCTACATGACCTCCACCTTTGCCAATGTGGTTGCCGTTGATGGTAAAACAGGTGAAATACTGTGGGAATTCGATCCCGAGGTACGGCTTGATTTAAGTATCGCAAGCTCCTGGGCAGCCCGTATCAACCGGGGCGTCGCTTACCTGGATGGCACGCTTTATGTCGGTACGGGTGATTGTCGCCTGGTGGCTGTTGATGCAAATACCGGGGTGAAGCGATGGGATGTGATGACCTGTGATGCTGCTGCCGGTTACGGCATCACCGGCGCGCCGCGCATCGCCGGCGATAAGGTTATCATCGGTAATATGGGCGCCGACTTTGGCGTGCGCGGGTATGTCAGCGCTTATGATGCAGAACACGGAGATCTGATCTGGCGTTTCTGGTTGGTGCCGGGCGATCCCGCGCTTGGGTATGAAAATGATGCGATGGCCATGGCGGCAAAGACATGGACCGGCGATAATTACTGGCAATACGGTGGCGGCAGCGCCTGGGATTCCATCAGTTACGATGCGGAACTGAACCTGGTTTATGTTGGTACGGACAGTGCGTCGGTATTACCCACCCAACGCAGCCCGGAGGGCGGGGATAATCTCTTTCTCTGTTCCATCGTTGCTTTGGATGCCGACACCGGTGCATACCGCTGGCATTACCAGACCACACCCGCCGATGCCTGGCACTACGATGCCGCCATGCAGACGGTGCTCGCGGATCTTCAGATTGCCGGGAAGGAACGCAAAGTCCTAATGCAGGCGCCCAAGAACGGATTTTTCTACATCCTCGACAGAGAAACCGGCGAACTCATGGCGGCCGATAACTATGTCACCGTTAACTGGGCTGAAGGTGTGGATCTGAAGACCGGGAAGCCCATCGAGAATCCTGCCGCCCGGTTTTACCTGACATCTGAGCAGGCATTCACCATGATGCCGTCCGGCAGCCTGGGAGGGCACAACTGGCATGCCATGAGTTTTAATCCTCAAAATGGACTCATGTATATCCCCGTCCATGAAATTTCAGCCAATTACCGTATGGGCGAAAGTCTGCTGTATGGAGGTTTTACGGTCGATCTGTACGGCATCGACCCCGATGACGTGTCAAGGCTCTCACGAACCGGAAAACTGATTGCCTGGGAGCCGGCGACAGGTACGGTGCGATGGGAGTACCGGCACCCGTTGCCCATGAATGGCGGTGTACTCTCAAGCGCAGGCGGTTTGGTGTTCCAGGGAACGGCCATGGGGAAGTTTCATATCTATCATGCTGAAACAGGCAAGCTGCTCCGGCAGGAGCCGACCCAGGCCTCGGTACAGGCCCCTCCCGTCAGTTATGCCATCGGGGGAGAGCAGTATATCCTGCTGCCGGCAGGGGCCGGCGGCGCCGGCCGTCTCATTGCGCCACGGTATGCGGAGGCCGTTCGCGGTCCCAGCCGTTTGCTGGCCTATAAACTGGGCGGTAAAGCTGAATTGCCACCCGTTTCGGACTGGCGGCCTGCAATACCGGAACCACCTGAACAAATCGCTGATGACGAGACCGTCAAACGAGGCAAGGCGCTTTTCAACGAGGTCGGATGTGCGCTTTGTCACGGTGTCGATGCGGCGGTGGGGTACGGAAACTCCGCTCCTGATCTCCGTTATGCAGCGGCGGAAACCCATGAAAAATGGGAGGAAATCGTCCTCTCGGGCAGTCGTAAAAAGATGGGCATGCTGTCATTTGAAGATAGCCTGTCAAGCGATGATGCCAGGGCCATACAGGCTTTTGTTATTCAGCAGGCCAAAAAAGCACATACAAAATCATTGGAGCGTTAACCGTTGTTACCCGGCAACAGGTCAATCATGGAATACAGTTTTGCAGAATTTGATAAACCGTTTGCGCCACTTTTAGCGCACACTTAGACTGCGGGATTGTGTTGTTCAAAGACAACAACATGGAATAGTTGCCAGCTACAATATTCTGAGAGGAAATCGAATGATATCTGCAAATAAAGTGATAACCGGAATTATCGGCTTCTGGGTGGGCCTAGGACTGTTGGCCGGTTCCATCGCGACCACTGCCCAGGAACTCGAGGAAATCATCGTTACCGCGACCAAACGCGAGACTACCGTGCAGGATATTCCAATATCCATCCAGGTGGTTTCCGGTGATGCTCTTGATAACCGGGGCATAACCAATCTTGAAGAACTGGCCGTAACTATTCCAAACCTTGAAATCGGTAACGGTCTTACAACCGACAGTATCGGTATCCGGGGAATCGCTTCCCAATCAGAGCGTTCCATCGAACAGTCGGTAGGGATGTTCATTGACGGCGTGTATATGCCAAGAAGCCGCCAGTACCGTTCACCGTTTATGGACGTGGAACGGGTCGAAGTCCTGCGCGGCCCCCAGGCAGTCATATTCGGCCTGAATTCCACGGCAGGCGCGATCAGCATTGTTTCAAAAACAACGCAACCCGGCGATCCCTTCGTATTTGAACTCAACGGTGATTATGAAGTTGAACATGGCGGACCCGCGGTGCAGGGCATCATTGGCGGTTCACCCTCCGATTCATTGGGTATCAGGCTGGTAGTCAAGCATACAAACAGGGACGGTTACTTCACCAACGACTTCAACGGCGAAGAAAACCGCGATCACCGGGAGACGATCGTGCGCGGCACCGCAGTATGGGAACCCCGTGACGATGTTGCCGTGACGGTCAAAGCCGAGCGCGGCCAGTATCAAAGCGACGGCAGTCTGAGTGAACAGTACGGACCTGTCGGCATCAACCAGTTGGTTGCGCTGGGATTTCCTGCCGCGTTTGTCACTGATGACCTGACGCTGAATTATCACCAGAACATGGATGAGTCGTTAATTCCAATTCTGTGGAGTCAGTCGGCTCCCGGCGGGCCGCCGGCGACAGGCGATCTGAATCGCAGCGGCACTGCGCTGGAGTATTTCAATGTATCCATCAATGCCGATCTGGAAGTCGGCAATCACACATTCACTGTGCTTGCCGCCAATTCGGAAATGGACTTCGACCTGGCTACGGACCTTGACGGCACGTTCCTGCCTATCCTGGATGCGGGCATTCATGAAACATTTGAACAGCAAAGTATCGAGGCAAGGCTCGCCTCGGATACGGACCAGCCGCTTGAGTACCTGGTCGGGTTTTATTACCACAACAGTGAATTGTTCAACGCACAGCCGAACATACTGGAGCCGACTTTCACAACTGCCTTTGGAGCATTCGGGTTCGAACATAACTGGACATCCACCCTGCAGAGTACTGAAGAGGAGCTTTGGTCAGTATTTGCCACCGCGACTTATAACGTCAGCGACCAGATTCGGATAACCGGCGGGGTGCGTTATGTCGATACGGAAAAAGATCATGAGAGGGAGGGGGTTTGTGCACCCATAAACGGGGGCGTAGCGGATTTCAGCCCTGCTGCCGACCTGACGGCATTTGAGGCGCTGGTTGGGGCCGGGTCGTTCTTCTGTCCGAATTTCAGGGGATATACCAACACGCTGAATTTTGATGACGTACTGCCCGAAGTATCGGCCCAGTATGACATCAATGAAGATATCATGTTGTTCGCAAAATACGGCCAGAGCGCAAAGTCCGGCGGTTTCGCTTTTTCCACCGTCATTAACACCAGCCCGGATGGCTCGCCGCAGATACGTTACGATGAAGAACAGGCCGAAACCATTGAAGTCGGCTTCAAGGCGAACCTGCTCGACGGCGCTGCCAACCTTAATTTCACCTTCTACCACACCGAGTTTGAGGACCTGCAGGTCAACACCTTCGACCCGGTGACTGCGGCTTCGTCGATACAGAATGCGGCGAAGGCCACGTCCTATGGTATCGAGGTGGACGGCGCCTGGCAGGTCAGCGAATGGCTGCGCCTCTCCGGCGCGTTTGCCTGGCTGGATAACGAGTTTGATTCCTTTCCGGATGCGCCCTGTCCGATATCCGAGCAGCTCAAAGGCACCCCTGCTCCCTGTGACGCTTCAGGCAGCCCGCTGCCCTTTGCGCCGGACTACAGCGGCAGCGTAGGATTTGACGCAGAGTACCCGATGAGCGGCAGCATCAACCTGGTTGCGGGTCTGCACGTGAGTTTCAAGGGTGATTACATAGTGGACCCCGGGCTGGAGCGATCCATTGACCAGGACAGTTACGCCAGTGTCGGCGCCAACGTGGGCATAGAAGCGGCAGACGGGCGTTGGGGTGTTGCGGTTACCGGACGTAATCTCACCAATGAGAAAATCCTTGGTAGCGGCACGCCGTTCTTTACCACTCTCGGCTTCCTGAAACAGCCGCGGATGATCTTCGTACAGGCTCGTTATCGTTTTGGCGGTGAATAATCGCGATTGAACTACAGCGCTATGACACCCTGCATTTTTCTTATGCGGGGCGAGTACTTACAATAACAATCGATGGTCCCGGCAAGGCCAATGCAGTCAATGGCCGCATGCACGAAGAACTTGCCAGGGTCTTTATTGATGTACAGGACGATCCGGATTGTGATCTGATCGTCCTTACCGGGGCAGGTTCTGCTTTTTGTGCAGGTGGCGACATGGAGTGGTTCGACAGCATGATTGAAGACCCTGCAAAATTCCGCGCGATCGCGCCGGAAGCCAAACGCATAGTAACCTCCCTGCTCGACCTGGAAAAGCCGATCATCTGCCGTCTCAATGGCGCAGCAGCGGGACTGGGCGCGACAATCGCCTTGATGTGTGATGTGATTGTTGCCGTCGAACACGCGCTCATCGGCGACCCCCATGTCAAGGTTGGCCTGGTGGCAGGAGATGGCGGCGCGGTAATCTGGCCTCAACTGATAGGTTATGCAAAAGCCAGGGAATTACTTATGACAGGCGATATGTTGAACGCTCAAGAGGCAAAAGAGGCAGGTTTGATTAACCATGTTGTTCCTTCTGACCGGCTTGATGAAAAGGTCAGGGAAATCAGCAACAAGATTCTGGCTAATCCCCGCTGGGCTGTACGGTGGACCAAGACAGTCACCAACATCCCGTTACGGGAAATCGCGGTCAAAGTCATGGACGCGGCCATGGCTTATGAAATGGTCACAAATATTCTGCCTGATCGAAAAGAAGCTGTTGCTGCGTTCAAGGAGAAACGTACTCCCAAATTCACCGGCGAGTAAAATCCTTAACCTGACAGGAGAAACAGGCTAAGCCTGGCATATTCTTCACTCAGGCGGCTTTCGATTGTGCGGCAGGATTACGCCAACAGGACATCAATGACTCCAGTTTGTCCATGGCCTTGACCGCGCTCTCGGTCTTGATGTAACCGTAGCCCCGAATTTGTTCCGGCAAGCCGGCAATCTCTACGGCCAGCGCATGGTTGTCATCGCTGAGAGTCTGTAAAAGTTCCTGTATGGTTTGTTCATAGGTGGCTATGAGTTGCCTTTCCATTTTGCGTTCTGCCGTCCTGCCGAACGGATCAAAGGCAGTGCCGCGCAGGAACCTGAATTGGCTGAGCAGTTTGAATACAGGGAGCAGCCATGATCCGAATTCCATTTTTTGGGGCTTGCCTGTCAGCTTGTCTTTACGCGCCAGTAACGGGGGGGCAAGATTGAAACGGAGTTTATAGTTGCCTTCAAATTGCGCATTCAATTTTTGTTTGAAGGCGGGATCGCAATATAACCGGGCCACTTCGTATTCATCCTTGTACGCCATCAGCTTATAGGCGTAGTGCGCGACCGCTTCTGCAAGCGCTGATTTATTCTTGCAGCGCTGCTGTTCTGCTTGTCTTACGCTATCCACCAGTGACAGGTAACGCTGCACATAACTTTCATTCTGGTATGCAGCCAGTTCCCTGCTGCGTCGTTGAACCAGTGAATCGACGGGCTCGTTATGAAAGTCGCCGTGACTTTCACCGGTCACTTCGGAGAGTTCCTTTACGGCATTGAGATCATAAGCGGCGCGGCGCCCCCAGCGGAAGGCTTCCTGGTTCCATTCCACTGCGACATCGTTGAGTTCGATGGCCTGCATGATGGCCTGCTCGGACAGTGGTATCAACCCTTTCTGCCAGGCATACCCTACCAGGAACAGGTTGCCGGCAATGGCATCACCCAGGAGTCGCGTAGCGAGGCGTGTGCTTTCCAGCATTTCGACGTTTTCAGAGCCGATGGCGCCTTCAATGCGTTCTCTTAAAGATACCGACGGGAAGCGGATTTCGGTGTGACGGGTGAAGTCGCCGGTAATGCTTTCATTGGTATTGATAATTGCCCTGGTTTTTTCCCTGCAGAGTGTCCCCAGGGCGCTGTCACTGGCAGCGACCATGAGATCGCAACCAAGCAACAGATCTGCCGCGCCTGCGTTTAACCGTACGGCGTTGATGCTTTCAGCGGATTCGCCGATACGCAAATGCGTCATGACGGCGCCGCCTTTTTGCGCAAATCCCATCTGGTCAACGACTGCTATACCACGGTTGTCGATATGGGCTGCCATACCCAGTAAGGCCCCGATAGTGACCACACCCGTACCACCGACCCCGGTAGTCAGTATCCCGTAACTGCCCTCCGCCAGGTCCGGCAGGGTTGGTTCCGGTAAAAGGCGCAAGCTGTCGGATACATGATCCAGACCCCGGCCTTTACGGACATTACCACCAAGCACGGTGACAAAACTGGGGCAGAAGCCATTCACGCAGGTATAGTCCTTGTTGCACGATGACTGGTCGATGATGCGCTTGCGACCGTAGTCGGTTTCCAGGGGTTGAACGGAAATACAATTGGATTGAACGCCGCAATCTCCACAGCCTTCACACACACGATCGTTAATGAATAATCGTTTGGCGGGATCGGGAAACTTTCCCCGTTTACGCCGTCTGCGTTTCTCTGCGGCACAGGTTTGATCATAGATGAGTACGGTAGTCCCTTCGGTCTCTCTCAATTCCCGTTGTACAGCGTCCAGCTCGCGACGATGATGGATGGTCGTGCCTGGAGCGAACTGCGCACGATGACCATATTTTTCCGGTTCATCCGTAACGACAGTAATCCGTTTCACCCCTTCCGCATGAACCTGGTGCGTGATTTGCGGCACGGTCAACTGCCCATCGACGGGTTGCCCGCCGGTCATGGCGACGGCATCGTTGAATAAAATTTTGTAGGTAATGTTAATGCCGGCCGCCACCGCAGCGCGGATTGCCAGTGTCCCTGAGTGATAATATGTGCCGTCACCCAGTTGCTGGAAGATATGTTTCGTCTTAACAAAGGGTTGCTGGCCGACCCACCAGATACCTTCGCCGCCCATGTGTCCTGCATAACCCACGCCCCTTTCCATCCAGTAGGCCATGAAATGACAACCTACTCCACCATAGGCGCGACTTCCCTCCGGTAACCGGGTCGAGGTGTTGTGAGGGCAACCGGAACAGAAGTAGGGCAGTCGAGTCATCGCCGCCGGGGCGCGGGACTTTGCTGCTTCATCCTGCCTGTCCAGGAAGGCGAGTCTTGCCTGCATCCGTTCGCTGTTATGAAAGTAGGCTATACGTCTGGCAATGACGCGGGAGATGTCATCTGCGCTCAGTGTGCCGACAGGATTAACAAGCAATTCACCACGTTCATCATGCCTGCCGACAACACGCGGCCGTTCCGAGGCCGGAAGATAATAACAGGCCTTGCGCATACCATTTTCAACCTGTTCCCGTTTATCTTCAATGACCAGTACCTCTTCCAGTCCGCGTGCAAATTCCAGGTAACATTGTTCGTCTGACGGAAACGGCATGCCGACTTTGAGAATGGTGATTCCCAGTGACGATGTAATGGCTTCATCAAGGCCGAGATCAGCGAGAGCTTGTTGCACATCCCGCCATTGTTTACCCATGGCAACGATACCGAACCGGGGCCGCGGACTTTCGTGCGAAACGTAATTCAAGTTGTTGGCCTTGGCAAAGGCCAGGGCTGCGGGCAGACGGTAATTCCGGATACGCGCCTCCTGCAGGGTGAAGTAGTCTCCTATCCGTGAATTGACGCCGTCGGGCGGGAAATCAAACTCAGGGGTGACGAGGTTGATATGATCATATTGCGCATTGACCGAAGCCGCGGTCTCGATGGTTTCCGGTAATAGTTTGTAACCAATCCAGTTGCCGCTGAACCGGGACATGGCAATTCCGGCCAACCCCATATCCAGTACCTCCTGAATATCGGCAGGGTAGAGCACGGGCATCAATAAATCTTCGAACAGGAGTTCTGAATGCCAGGCGGAGACGGTAGAAGTCATGTTGGGGTCGTCCCCGGCAAGCAACAGCACGCCGCCATGCCTGGATGTGCCGGTACAGTGTGCCTGACGGATGGCGTCGATACTGCGGTCTACCCCCGGCCCCTTGCCGTACCACATACCGAATACACCGTCGTAGTTGGAATCATTATAGTACTCCACCATCTGTGTGCCCCAGACGGCGGTGGCTGCAAGATCTTCGTTGAGACCGGGCCAGAAACGGATGTGGTGTTCGTCCAGTTCTTTCTGCGCGCGCCATAGCTGCTGATCAACCACGGTCATGGGGGAGCCGCGGTAACCCGATATAAACCCTGCCGTGTTTAAGCCGGCAGCCAGGTCGCGGCGACGTTGAATCAGCAACAGGCGAACCAGCGCCTGCGTACCGGTGACGTAAATACGCCCTGAATCCAGTTCATACTTGTCGTTTATGGCAACAGCAGTCATCGGCGGTCAAAGGGAAGACTGACCACTGCAACCGCGGTGACAGTAACCCTTTCTTCATTTTCTATCCGGATGTCCACGTTCACAGTCCCATCATCCTGTTTGCCCGTTACCTTGCCCCGGCAATAAACCACATCGCCGACGACGTTGAAAGACTTCATCTGCAGGGAGCCTATCTTTTTCAGCCTGCCTCTGGTTCCCATCCACTCCCGCAGCATTCTTTCGAACAGCCCGATGATGAAAAACGTATTCATGTAGGCATCAGCTGCGCCAGTTGACTGCGCTACTTCCTTATTGTGGTGGATCAGTGAGAGATCGCGGTTGGAGCCGGCCTCCATTACCAGGCGTTGCAGGGTGATGGGCATGGAAATTTCAGGGATGTCTTCGCCGGCGACTACATCGTCAAGGGTTATCTGCCTGGACCAGTCCACCATTTCAGTCTTCCTTATCGTCCGGCGCAACAAACCTGAAGATATCCAGGGTGACGATGGCGACCACCTCGTCATGCTGGTTGGTATAGGTGTCTTCCTGGCGTAAAAAGGCGCCATCGCCGACCCGCAGGGTCTTGCGGCTGATGCCGGCCAGCCGGCTGGTGCGGGTAATCCGGTCGCCCAGATGCATGGGTGCAAGATATTCCACGTCGATATTGGAGGCGAAGCTCAGGTTGCACGGCGCCGGGACATCGAAAATAACCGGTATGGGAATCTGCCTGGGTTCAGCGCCGGGTTGCTCGTGGGGGTCGCCACTCTGCCAGTAGGCCGGGAGGCCGTAGGTAAAGATCATGTTGTCCGGCGCGATGACTTTCTTGTAACCTGCCGCCCGGGCGGCCGCGTCGTCAAAGTGAATGGGGCAGTGGAACTCCTTGGATTCCATCCAGCGCCTGATGGTGCCCGGTTCCACGGCCTCCGCGCCTTCCGTAACGCCGATGACCTTGCCCAGGTACGATTCAGTCTCTTCCCAGGTCCCCCATTTTCCCCAGGCCGGTTTGCTCATGATTTGACCGGACGGAAGAACGGCAGCGTTACCTCATCGGTCAATGCGCGATAGGCCACCTCCAGTTCCATCCCTATATGAACATCATCGGGGTCGCAATCGACGATATTGGTCGTCATCCTGATCCCTTCCGGCAGGTCCACCCATGCCAGGATGATTGGCAGGTCGTCGGCGAACATCTCTTCCACGCCTTCGTAAGTGATGGAGTAGGAGTACAGGGTTGCCTTGCCGCTGCTTTCCTTCCAGTCCAGGTTTGTCGACCAGCATTCCGGGCATTCCCGGCGCGGGTAGAAGATGAGGGAATCGCAGTCGCAGCAATGCTGGATCAACAGCTTATGGGCGCGGGTCCCATCCCAGAACGGCCTGGAAAAAGGCTGCATTTCAGGCAGGGGCCGTTGTCGTTCTTTCATCGTGGCCCTCTCCCGAATACCGTTGTTAATGCATTCATGCCGGAACCTCCTGCTGTTGTCAGGATGATATGTTCACATTCCTTGACCTGGCGTTCACCTGCCTCGCCGAACAACTGTCTGGCTGTATCGATATAGAACGCCATACTGACCCCGGAACCCACGTGGCCGCGTCCGGTGGCATCACCCATAGTCGTGCAGGGCAGGTCGCCGCCCGGCGCGCACCGACCATCGACCCAGTACTTGTACCCTTCTCCCTCATCACAGACACCATAGCCTTCCAGGGCTGAACACTGTGTGAACGGATACGCGCCATATATCTGGCGCAAATCCATGTCCTCTATCGACAAACCTGCCTGCTCCAGGGCGTCCCGGCTGCCTTCCTGGTATGCCTTGCGGAAATAGACGTCTTCACGCATCACCGGCGTTGCGCTCATAAAGCGCGCTCCATGCCCCAGTTTGTAAGCAGCCTTGCTGCCGAGTTCCCGGGCAATGTCATGGGAAGTCAACACCAGCGCCCCGCCGCCGTCGGCCAGCAGGTTGCACTCCCGGGCATGCAGGGGCGTGCTGATCATGCGGGAATTGAGGACGTCTTCAAGGGTAACCGGTTTTTTGTAAAAGATTGAATTGGGATCCATGGCCGCCCAGGCCCGGAGCCCCACGGTCACCGCCGCCATGTCTTCCGCCGTGGCGCCGGTTTCGTACATATAACGCTGGGTGATCAGGCCCATGGAACCGTTGAATGACACGCCCCAGGGATATTCCCACTCCTTGTCCAGCGGCGCCGTGGCAAAAAAATTGATCAGGTCCTGTACCGGCATGTCTGATTGGACCGTGGTATGGGGGATGAGCACGAAATCGGCCTGGCCGGAGTCAATCAACTGTTCGGCGATACGGATACAGTTGGTGGTTGACGTGCCGCCGGCGTTGGTCACGCAGATATCGCGGCAGCCGTTCAAACCCAGCACCTCCGGGATTCTCCCCAGCGCCATCTCCAGGGCGATCTGCGGTTGTGCCATGGGGTTGGGGGAGATCACCGCATTGATTTGGTTCTTGTCGATGCCTGCATCGCGCACCGCGCCGATACAGACATCCAGCAGGATGTCCCAGCGGGTCCGTTCCGGCATGCGCCGGGTCGGAACCTCGCTCACACCGATGATTGCAATGCCTCGTTTACTCACTGGTTTCTCCCCGCACCGGACAATCCCGTAGTTTAAAATGCTGAAACCCCAAGTAAACCCCTGCCTATTATCAATTTCTGCATTTCCACTGTCCCTTCGGTGATAGGGAAGATACGAGCCAGGCGGTAGAGTTTCTCCACGCGGAACTCCGTCGTCAGGCCGTTACCGCCGTGGACCTCCATCGCCTTGTTGACGACGCGCAATGCCATGTCGGTGGCAAACAGTTTCGCCTTGGAACTCTCGATGGCGCTGCCCCGGCCTTTTTCAACCTGGTCCAGCGCCCGGTAGCACAGCAATCTGGCCGCGTCGATCTCCGTCGCCATCTCCGCAATCATGGCCTGGATGAGCTGGTGTTCGGCGATATACTTGCCGTGCTGTTTCCTGTTGCGGGCGTATTCGATGGAATCGTCCAGGGCCGCCTGCGCCACGGCAACAGCCATCAGGCCGACCAGGGGCCTGCCCGCTTCCAGCAGGCCCAGCATCTTCCCCAGCCCCTTACCCGGGGCGGTCAGCAGGTTGGCCGCCGGGACACGCACATCACTGAAGAACAACTGCGCCGTCGACTGGCTGTTCAGGATCATCTTGGGAATGTTCCGGCTGGTATAGCCGTGATCCCGGTCCACCAGCAGCAGGGCCAGCCCCTCTTTTTCCTTGCCGCTCTCTACCTGTACGACACAGATATTGAAATCCGAGTAGTGGCCGTTGGAAATCCACTGTTTCTCCCCGTTCACCACGAAGTGATCGTCGTCACGCCGGGCCCGGGTCTTGATCTCGGCGATGTTCGAACCGACATCCGGTTCACTGATGCCGATGGAACCGAACTTTTCACACTCTGCGATGGCCTGCAGGTAAGGCCTGGTCAAATCACCGGGAACGCCGGCGAGCAGCTTGCTGCATTCCATTTGCAACAGGGCGACTACCGCCAGGTCCGCCGAGGCGCGGGCCAGTTCCTCGAACAACAGGCCGTAGGTGATCAGGTCGAGGCCGAAACCGCCGTCTTCCTCCGCCACGGGTCCGTTGATGACGCCGAAAGGTTGAAGTTGCCGGATCAGCGACTGCATCTCTTCCCGGGGAACAAAGCTGTCTTCATACGCTTCCAGCGCCGGACGGATTTCGGATTCGGCAAAGCGCCGGAACGAATCCAGCGCCATCTGCTGTTCCTGTGTCAGTGAAAAGTCCATATCGCCTCAGCCTGTGGTCTCCAACAGTAAATGCAACCAGTTGCCGGTCATCATCATGTCACACTAGACCGCAGGGCCCGGGATAATGGGGCTGCCGTCACTGAAACGGGAGAAGCGGAAGCGGGTCAGGTCGTAACCCGGAGGCTTGCCCTGAACCAGGCGCGCCATGACCCGGCCTGCGCCCGGACCAATGCCGAAGCCGTGGCCGCTGAAACCGGTGGCCAGGTAAAAGCCGGGATAACCGGGAACCTGGTCCAGCACCGGGACGAAATCAGGCGTCGCATCAATCATCCCCGCCCAGGACTCCTCGATATCCACCCCCGCCAGGCCCGGCAGGTGTTCGACCATACGCCTGCGCAATTCACCTGTCGCCCAGAGAGAAGGTTCGGGGTTGAGCACCCGGGTGCGCTCAAACGGAGTCACCTCATCCGCCTGCCACCTGCGTTGCGGGAACAACCTGGCAACCAGGTCCTTGCCCGGGCGCAGGCGCAGCGCATGGCGGATCTGCTTGAAGGCGGGCAGGAATTTGAACAGGTACCTGAAGCTGTTCGCGCCCGGAAAATGCTCCAGGTGATCGCTCAGCGCCAGGGTATAGCCACCGTCCTGGCGGCGCCGGAAGGCGAATTGGTGCGACCCGGCGCAACCGGGAAAGACTTCCGGCGCGCTCCCGGTGCGCGCCACCGTGTTCCGCACCACGAGTTGCGGTAGTGAAATCCCCAGGTTGCCCAGGAAAGTCGTGGACCAGGCGCCGGCCGCGCAGACCACGGTGTTGGCGCGTACACGCCCCAGTTCCGTGACCACGGCGCAGGTTGTGCCTGCTTGCGTGTCGATGCTGCGCACCGCGCAATTTTCGATAATGCGGCAACCGGCGTTTTGGGCGACCCGGGCAATACTGGGAACGGCCTGGAACGGCTCAGCCCGGCCGTCGCTGGCGGTACAGATGGCGCCGCACCATTTGTCCGCGGCGCCGGCAAGCAATTTCCGCAACTCGTCCCGGGTTACTGCGCGCGTATCAAGACCGTGCTGCTCTCCGATCGGCAGCCACTGTTCAAATTCCGCCTGTTCTTTCTCGTTATCCGCCAGGTACATCGTGCCGCCGCGCCGGAAGCCGACCTGGTTGTCCGTTTCCTCTGCCAGGTCTTCCCAGAGCTTGATGGAATCCATCATGATGGGCAGTTCCGCCTCATCCCGTCCCATTTGCCTGACCCAACCCCAGTTACGGCTCGATTGCTCACCGGCAACACGGCCTTTTTCGCAGACCAGCACCGGGACGCCGTCTCGCGCCAGGAACAATGCGGTGCAGACCCCGGCAATACCGCCGCCGATAATTGCCACGTCAACGGCTTCGGGCAGTTTGTCCCGGAAAGTTACCGGGGAGTTTTCGCTCAATACAGGCATAGTGGTCTCCGGGGACAGACCTCAGGTCTGTCCCTGTACAGCCTCAACATGTGCATGGCCCTGCCAACCTGCAGTTTGCTAACGCCGGCGCACACAATCGGATGTTATCCCCGCGATGCTGCTGATGCCCATGAGCGCCATGTCCCGTTCCAGTTCCGTACGGAAGATATCCAATGTGCGCGCAACGCCCGCTTCCCCACCGGCAGCCAGGCCGTACAGGTAGGGACGTCCGATAAGGCAGGCGCGGGCGCCCAGTGCCAGCGCCTTTATGATATCGGTGCCGCGCCGGAAGCCGCTGTCGATGAACACCTCCAGCCTGTCCCCGACGGCGTCCACAACCTCCTGCAACACTTCCACGGGTGATGGGGCATGATCCAGTTGCCGGCCGCCGTGACTGGACAGGGAGATGCCGGCGGCGCCTATATCAGCGGCAAGGCGCGCATCTTCGACATGAGTGATACCCTTGACGACAAACGGGCCGTTCCAGTCTTCCGCCAGTCGGGCCGCGTCCTTCCATGTGAACGTGGTGTCCATCTGGTTGCCGAACCATTGAACGATGGAGGCGACGTCATCATGGCTGCCCAGCGCGCCGGCAAAATTGGGGAAGTTATAGGCCGGCGATGTCAGGTATTCCCACAACCAGCCGGGCCGCGCCGATAATTGCTGCAACACCTTCAGGTTGGGCTTCGGAGGGAGGTTAAAGCGGTTGCGATAATCCCGTTCCCGGTTACCTGCGACCGCGCAGTCCGCCGTTAAGACCATGGCCTTGTATCCCAGTGCTTGACACTGCGCTGTCAACTCGCGGGTAAAGCCACGGTCTTTCAATACATACATCTGGCACCATTTCGGCCCGTCCGTCTCCGCCGCCACCTCGTCGAAAGAGGCCATGGCGGTTGATGCCAGCACCTGTATGACATTGGCCCCGGCTGCCGCCCGGGCGACGGCCAGTTCTCCTTCATGGTGATACAGCCGGTTGGCCCCGGTTGAAGTCAGGATGATCGGCATCCCGACCTTCTCGCCCAATACAGCCGTTGAGGTATCTATCCCGGAGACGTCCACCAGGACTCTTTGCAACAGGTATAACCCGGAAAATACGCCGCGGTTCCTGGACAGGGTGAATTCGTCATCGGCGCCGCCTTCAAGGTAGTCATAAACAAACCTGGGAAGGCGCTTTCTCGCCAGTTCGCGCAGGTCATCGATATTGTGGCAATCGTTCAATCGGGATTGTCGGGATATTGCCGGCATGCCGCTTCCGTATCAGTAATCAGTTTTTCATGCATTATCCTTCGCGACGGTTGCAAATTCCAATCTTTAGCGGCAGGCAGCTTATCCCTCACTGCACGGTATTTGCTTCGGGACAGACACAATGCCGATTTTGATAACCCCGGCAACGGGGCAGTGGCATAATATCGTTCTCTACTTCACCATTGCAGTGAGACAAACAGTGAGCAAAGACACGATCAATCCTGACGAACGTATCAGGGAACTCGGCCTGGTATTGCCGGCGCCGTTGGCGATACCACCGGGAATAGATGCCCCCCTCGCCTTTATCAAGGTGGTCGGCAACCGGGTAATGGTTTCCGGCCACGGCCCCCAGGAGGCCGACGGCAGCATCGCCCGGCCGCTCGGTAAAGTCGGTTCCGACCTGACCGTGGAACAGGGCGCAGAAGCCGCCCGCAAAACCGCCTTGTCCATGCTGGGCACGATTCAACGGGAACTGGGCGAACTGGACAGGATCAAAAGCTGGGTCAAGGTGCTCGGCATGGTCAACTCGGCGCCGGATTTCACAAACCAGATGCTGGTGATAAACGGTTTTTCCAATGCCATACTGGAAATTTTCGGGAGGGAGCGCGGCCTGGCCACCCGTTCGGCGGTCGGGATGGCACAATTGCCGTTCGGCATCCCGGTAGAGGTCGAGGCGGAACTGGAACTCCATTAATCCATGGCTCTCGCCGCAGTCAAGCTGGATGATAAATACACCCTGGACGAGGGCAGGGTATATCTTACCGGCACCCAGGCCATTATCCGGTTGTTGCTGGCGCAAAGGCGCAGGGACCTTGCCGCCGGACTGAATACCGCGGGTTTCATCTCCGGTTATCGCGGTTCGCCCATGACGGCCATAGACCAGCAGTTGTGGCGCGCCGAAAAACACTTGCAGGATCATCACATCAAATTCTGGCCCGGCCTGAATGAGGACCTGGCGGCCACTGCCCTGTGGGGTTCGCAACAGGTTCATTATTACAACGATGCCAATTACGACGGCGTTTTCGGCATGTGGTACGGCAAGGGTCCGGGGGTGGACCGGAGTCTTGACGCCATGAGGCAGGCTCACTGGCATGGCACGGCAAAGCACGGCGGTGTTCTGGTCCTGTCGGGCGATGATCCCAACATGACGTCCACGATCTCCGCCTGGCATTCCGAACTGTTGTTTGAGGACCTGTTGATGCCGGTATTGTACCCGGCGGATATCCAGGAAGTGTTCGATATGGGGCTGTTCGGTATCGCCCTGTCCCGGTTCAGCGGCAACTGGATCGGTTACAAGCTGTTGCCCGAGACGATTGAAACCGCGGCGTCCATCAGGGCGGATCACCGGCAGATTGAAGTTGTAACACCTGGTTTTGAATTTCCTCCCGATGGTGTAAATTCCCGTCCCGGCGACCTGTGGTCCCTGCAGGAATGGCGTCTGCGCCATTACCGTCTGCCCGCGGCGCTGGCCTTCGCGCGCGCCAACCGCGTGAATTACGTATCGCACACCTGCAACAGGCCCCGGTTCGGGATTGCCGCCATGGGCAAGACCTGGCGCGACGTGCAGCAGGCCTTGCTGGACCTGGGTATCGACGAGTCCGTTGCCCGGGTTGTCGGGATCACGATTCTCAAGGTGGGCATGCCTTTCCCGGCAGATGAGCAGACCTACCGGGAATTTGCCCGTGGACTGGGAGAAGTGTTCGTCATTGAAGACAAACGGGAACAGGTTGAGAATGGTCTGCGCAAGGCCTGTTACCTGTTGCCGGAATCCGAACGCCCGCGCATCGTCGGCCGCTACGATGAACACGATAAATTACTGGTAGACCCCGCAGGAACGCTGGACGCGGACAGGATAGCTCCGTTAATCGCTGCCAGGATTCAACACTTCTACAACAATGACAGGATGCAAGCGCGCCTGGCATTCCTGAAAAAACAGCAGGAACAGGCCGCGTCGAGACCTGCAGCGGAAGTGTCGCGCCTGCCTTATTTTTGCTCCGGCTGCCCCCACAACACTTCCACCAGGGTGCCTGAAGGCAGCCGCGCCAGCGCCGGAGTAGGTTGCCATTTCATGGCGACCTGGATGGAGCGGGACGTGTATGGCTGGACACAGATGGGCGGGGAGGGCGTTCCCTGGATCGGCCAGGCGCCGTTCGTGAAGACCGGGCATGTGTTTGCCCAGATTGGAGACGGGACCTATTACCATTCCGGCGCGCTGGCCATCCGGGCCACCGTTGCCTCGGGCGTAAACATCACCTATAAAGTCCTCTACAACGATGCAGTCGCCATGACCGGGGGGCAGCCCGTGGACGGCCCCCTGACGGTGCAGCAGATTACCCACCAGGTCCACGCCGAGGGGGTAAACAGCATTGCGATTGTTACCGACGAGCCGGAAAAATATGGTGCCGCTCCCGGCTTCGCTGCCGGAACTACGATACACCATCGCCGGGAACTGGACCGGGTACAGCGTGACCTGCGCGGGGTTGAAGGCACCACGGTCCTCATTTACGACCAGACCTGCGCCGCGGAAAAACGCCGGCGTCGCAAGCGCGGCGCGTTTCCCGACCCGGCAAAGCGCCTGTTTATTAATGACAGGGTATGTGAAGGCTGCGGCGATTGCAGCGTGCAATCCAACTGCGTGTCGGTACAGCCCGTGGCTACGGACTACGGGCGGAAGCGGGTCATAGACCAGTCTTCCTGTAACAAGGACTATTCCTGTGCGGACGGTTTCTGTCCGAGCTTCGTCACGGTTGTCGGGGGTGGCGTACGCAAGGGCAGGGGAATGCAACATACGCTTGATACATTACCGGAAGCGTTGCGCGAGTTGCCTGAACCCGATCAACCCGATCTCGCGGCAGGCAATCACGGCATCCTGATCGCCGGGGTGGGCGGCACCGGCGTGGTCACCATCGGCGCGCTGTTGGGCATGGCCGCGCACATCGACGGCCGCGGCGTTGCCGTTGTCGACCAGATGGGGTTTGCCCAGAAAGGCGGACCCGTGCTGACCCACCTGCGTATCGGTTCTGCGCCTGAAAAAATCAATGCGGTCCGTTTGAATGCCGGCGCCGTTGACCTGTTGCTGGGTTGTGATCTGGTCGTGGCGGCAAGCGACAGTGTCCTGCCGCTGCTGAGCCCTGACAGGACCCGGGCAATAGTCAACTCCCACGAGACCATCACCGGAGATTTCACGCGCAGCGCCGATCTCCTTTATCCCGGTGCGTCACTACGGAAACGCCTGGAAGGGGCATCGGGCCGTAACCGGCTGGAGATGCTGGAGAGTACCCGGCTGGCGACGCGCCTGCTCGGCGATGCCATAGCAAGCAACCTGTTCCTGGTCGGTTATGCCTGGCAGAAGGGGCTCATACCTTTATCGGAACAGGCAATCATGCAGGCGATTGAATTGAATGGTGTCGCCGTAGAATGGAACCAGGAAGCGTTTCTCTGGGGGCGGCGCACTGCCCACGACCACAAGGCAGTCTCCAGCTTGTGTGAGGTGGAGGATGATGTGGATGCAGACACGGCCGATGACCTGGACGCCTTGATAAGGCGCCGGACGGCAGATTTGGTTGACTACCAGGACGCAGCTTATGCCGGGCGTTACACGGCCCTGGTCGAAAAGGTGAGAAACAGCGAGCAGGAACGCACTCCAGGCAAGATTGAATTGACCCGCGCAGTTGCCCGCTATGCCTACAAGCTGATGGCCTACAAGGACGAATACGAGGTAGCGCGCCTGCACTCCGACCCGTCATTCAAACAAAAGCTGGATGAACAGTTTGAAGGTGGCTATAGCCTGCGCTTCAATCTTGCTCCACCGCTGCTGGCCCGAAAGAATAAACTCACAGGCATACCCCGCAAGATGGAATTCGGCAGTTGGCTGCTGCCGGTATTCGGAATCCTCGCCAGGCTCAAATTCCTGCGCGGCACCGGGTTTGACCCCTTCGGCCGGACCGCGCACCGAAAAATGGAAAGGCGGCTGATCAGGGAATACGAAGGGACCCTGGCCGAACTGTTGCAGACACTCGACTATGGTAATCACCCGCTGGCGGTGGAAATAGCCGGTCTGCCGGAACAGGTCCGCGGCTATGGGCATATCAAGGAAGAGAGCATCGCAGCTACGCGGGAGAAACAACAGGCATTACTGGAGTGCTGGCGCAACCCGGCAGATGAGGCCGAAACAAAGGCTGCCTGAATTAAGGTGACTTACGGGGACGGAATTCAATTCCGTCCCCTTTAACAGGCTGCCTGAAATCAGTTAATCCACCGGGTATTGAGCCTTGCTTACGCGCTCAAACCGCTCCTTCTCTTCTACTGGGAAGCGGATCGCCTGTCCCGCCATGACTTTCCGGACTTTCGAGTTATCGACAACAATCCGGCCGTGTACGATAACGTAGGGTATCCCGGTTGTCGGGTTGCCGTTGGCGCCCTGTGTAAAGTCGGCATTATCAGTGACCCCGGCAGGGTCAAAGACGACAATATCCGCCACCATGCCTTCCTGCATCCTGCCGCGTACTTTCATCGCCTCGACCCCGGCATCGCCAAGGTGTTTTGCATGCCAGTAACTTAACTGCGACAGCGTAAACATGAGGGGGATGTTTTCCTCACGGGCCAGCCGGAGCACCCTGCCCCGCGTTCCCGCTGTCCTCGGGTGCCCGACGTAGTCCTGATACGGGTCGTCCCAGCCGAGAGGGTTGCCGTCCTTGTCCGTACTCCACATGGTGTCCCCCGCTACAACCATGTGAGGCACCTTCAGCCACTTACGCAACCAAGGTTTACGTGGTGGTATATGGGCTATGATCGTTCGGCCCGGGTCTGTTGCAACGGCCTCAAAATATTCATCCCGGGTTAAAAACTTGTTTTGTACCGGATCAAACAAGGTCTCCTCGTACTTGTAACCCAGCGTATCCTCCCACATTTCCGGCCGCAGGAACTCGCTGCCGAGGGGGCCGGCTCCTGCGGTATAGGGATAGTATTCGCCCCACACATTGAGTCCCTGTTCCCTGGCCAGGGCCAGTTTCTCTTCAATCTCCCACCAGCCGTAGTCATTGTTGTGCGATATTAACAACGGCGCTTTCAGCGTTACCGCGTTGGTAAATGCCTCGGCGAAACCCATGGGTGATTCCGTGGGTGTTTTGTTCATGGGGTGAAAGCGCAGGTGGGCGGCGGTAAGCCGGCCATAACGCGCCGCCGCGCGCTGCGCCTCGAACATTTCGTAAGTAGTCACGCCGGTACGCATATAGCCGATGGTCGAACCCAGGCCAAGCGCCCCTTCACGAAGTCCCTGGTCGAGCCGGCGGGAAATCTCGTTCATTTGCTCAAGGCTGCTCTTTGTCACCGACCAGCCCTCTATCCCGTCTTTCAGGCTTGCCGTGCGCGCCTTGCTCAAACCCGTTGCATCGATGGGCACAGCAAAGTCGATGCCGTCATTCGCATCGTGCACGGACATGCGCACTATCTCCTGGCTTACGGTAGTGCCGTAATTAATCGGCCAGTTGTCTTTTTTCCCTTCGTACCAAGGACCCACCGGCCATGCGCCCACTTCCAGGTCCATGCCCGTGGTGACCCCATCCCGCATCAATAATTTAACTGAGAACAAATCGAGGCTGTGCACGTGCGAATCGATGAAGCCCGCCGTGACGACATGCCCGGTCGCATCGATAATCCTCCCGCCCGAGATGGATCCGGTGGTAATGGCGGCTATCTTTCCGCCGCGTATGCCAACGTTTCGGACTCCATCGAAACCGGTTTCCGGGTCCATCACCCTGCCGTTCAGAATGGCGACATCGTAGTCTGCCGCAAGGGCGCAGGTTGAGCAGATAAGCGCCAAAAAAAGGATATTGGCGAATCCATGCAGATATTTCCGTCCGGGCCGATTTTCTACTGATGAATTGAGCATTTCTGTTGACCTGTCAAAACCTGTTTATCGAGTAGTGAGTTGTATCGACTGCCGGTGTCTTTCCCATGATGATATCCGCCACCACCCGCCCCGATGCCGCCGCCATGGTCCAGCCGAGATGTCCCTGGCCGGTATTCAGATAGAGTCCGGACACCGGCGTTTTCCCGAGAATCGGCACACCGTCACTGCTCATAGGTCTTAACCCCGTCCACGGGTTGAGCGAATCCCGATCCATGATCCCTGCGAATTCAGGAAAAACAGCCTCTACCAGCCTGACCAGGTTGCCTGTCCGGGCAGCGGGAATCGATTTGTCGAAGCCGGTAAATTCTGCGGTGCCTGCGACCCTCAGGACTTCATCACCCAACGGATTTATCCCGGCGTGCAAGTCCATGTCGCCCATGATATGCCGCGGCCGGTTTTCCCAGCCATCCATGGAGATCGTCAGCGAGTAGCCTTTCGCCGGATAGACGGGGATGCGGACCCCCAGCGGACGCACCAGCTTTGGACTGTATGCGCCGGCGGCGACGACAACCGCATCCGCTGTCAGGGCTTCACCTCCGGACAACTCAACCTTGAACGATGACCCGTCCCGGATTATCCGCGAGACACTGGCGCCGTAACGAAAATTCACGTCCCTGTCCGATACTGTTCCAGCGAGCTTGCTGCAAAAAATATGGCAATCTCCCGTCTCGTCACCGGGAAAGTGTATTCCCCCAACGAGCCGGTCCCGGATCGGTTGCAGGGAGACCTCCAGGGCGACCAGTTCATCACGGTCCAGCGTCCGGCTTGCCGCCCCGCATTCTTCACGCAGGAAGCCGGCATGTTCGATATGTCCATCCAGGGATTCCTGGCTGCGAAACAGCAGCAAAGTGCCCGCGTCGGAATACCGGTATTCGATGCCCGTTTCATCCCGTATTTCCTTCATTTGCGCGATCGAATAACCGGCCAGCGCGCAGTTGCGTTTGACATTTTCGAAAAACGCTTCCGGACGGGATGCCCGTATAAACCCCAGGCCCCAGGACAACATCCCGGGAATGGACTTGAGGTGTAACAGTATCGGCGCATCCTGCCTGCCCAAGGACTGCAACAGCACCTTGTGTATGCCCGGCGCGTTCCAGGGCTCGCAGAAGCCGGCGGTCAACCCGCCGCCATTGGCGAAACTGCAATCCAGGCCGGGCCCCTCGCAACGTTCGAGAACAGTTACTTCAACCCCGTATCGTTGCAGGTACCACGCGCTTGTGACTCCCTGGATACCGGCGCCGATGATGATTATTTTGGGAATAATATCCGATAGTGCCGCGCGCTAATGCGGCACTCCCGCATCCATTTCGCGTTTCACAGGCCGAGTAGTCTCGCCGCCTCCACGCGCAGCGGCCCCATTCCCGAAGGCCAGAATATTCAACGCAGCATTGTGGTCTGCATTGCCCGAATAACCGCATGAGACACAAGCAAAGTCCGCCTGTGTTTTGCGGTTGTCTTTTTCAGTGTGTCCGCACTCGTTACACTTTTGGCTGGTGTATGGCGCGGGCACTTTAATCACGTTCGATTTGTAGGACAGGCATTGCTCCAGCTTGCCCCATGCGCTGGACAGGATTGACCTGTTCAGTCCTGCCTTCGCTTTGACATTCTTTCCCGGCTGCTTTGCCGTGCCCTTCGCGCTGGCCGTCATGCCTGCCGTGTTCAAGTCCTCCATATAAACGACGTTGTACTTTCCTGCTATCTCCTTGCTGACGTGGTGGCACCAGTTCGTCCGTGCCTGGACAATCTTCTGTTGTGTGCGGGCATGAAGCTGTTTTGCCTTCAAATACCTGTTGGACGGCCTGATGCCTTGCTTCCTGCTTCCGGCCCGTCTCCGGCTCATCATGCGCTGATACTGACGTTTCCTTGCCTCTAACCTGTCCTGCTTCGGCATGTCGTAGCGCGTGCCGTCAGAGAGTGTTACCTGTCCTACATTCCGGTCTATCCCCACCTCCTTAATCGGCGCGGGAGAAGCAGTGACTTTGACCTCATGGACTATGTACGCATACCAATGGCCGGCTTCATACTTAACCGTACCGGAAACAGGCTTGCTGTCAGGATAGGGATTGTTGCCGACAAGACCCACCTGGCCGATGCGCTGAATGTGCAGGCTCTTGCCTGTCAGCTTGAACAGGCCGGAACCCAGGGGAAAGGACGGAACATGATCATATTGCCCCTTGAACTTCGGCAGGCCACCTTTGCCTTCATAGAACTTCTTATAGCCGGTTTCTATGGGTTTCAACGACAGACGGACAATCGCCATGCTGTAATCCTGTAACCAGATGGCATAATGCTTGCGCCAGATAACGAACAGCTTGCCCGTGTTGAAAAACCGGGGATTGCACTGACCATAAAAGCGGCAATCATCCCGCAACTTGCCGACAAAATGGTTCCAGGTGACACGGCAAGCCTCGGACAACCCGTGCAACCTGATAGCTTTTTCCTGCGTATGAGGATGAAGCCTGTAGCGGATTGTGCGGCAAGTTGTCATACTGTAATTATAGCAAATTCAAAGAGTTATTTCACTTCTGAACTATCGTATATAATTCATATTACGTTCATTGTGCCACTGGAACAATCGGGCAGTTAGGCCACCGCAACGTGCTTCTTCCGCCTTCTCTGTTCAGTAATAGCACCCCGACCGCATTGATAGACGCGTGGCAGGGACAGGTGAAGCAAAGCCAGATTCATGTAAGTAGAATTGCACCGCGCCACTGGATACCCGGGTTGACATTTGTTCAAAACGGGGGAAAAAATTTCATGTCCGGCGGAAACGATAACAAACCGCGTAGCCCGAGGCTTAGGATGAATTGCATTGCAGTATTACCTCAATTTACAAACACAGTGTCCTTTATGCAGTATCTAAACATAATCTTTCCGGCTGTCAGTCTGCCGGATATCGGGTTTCAGTTACAAAGCTGATTTGGCCAATACATAATCCATCAGGCTGGGAATGCCCGGTTCCAACATCACGTCATCCGGCGGCGCCCAGACGTAGCCCTGTCCCTGCAACGCGGAACTGATGGTTTTGGTCATTTCCGCGGAAGGTTTTTCCGGCAAGGCATCAGCGATGGCCTGCCTGAACTCGCTGTCACTCAGACTTTCCCGCTCGGTGAATGCCAATGCGACGGTGCGCGCAGCCGGCAGTAACTCGGACTGTTCGATCTGACGGTAACGGACCGCGTAAAATCCATTTTTGCTCCGCTCAAATTCAGGTCTGGCGGCAGCGAATACAGCCATATCAATCCATTCAATGACACCTTTCCCTGTTGGTTCGGCGGCGCTTCGAGCCTGGTCCCAGAGCGCTTTCCCCCATAACTGCAGGAAGTAAGGGTAGCGCTGGCTTTCGGCTACGACTTCCTCCAGCGCCTCAGACGTAAAACTAATGCCCTGTTCAGCCAGAGGCCGCTCCAGGGCCGCGGCGCTGGCGCCCGCATCCAGGCGACCAATGCCGGCAATTGGTTGGCAACGCTCCCAGAAGGTGGCGCTCAGGCTGTTCAGCTTGTCGTACAGGTTGGGTGTGCCTGCCAGTATCAGCAGGAAAGGCGCTTCGACAGAGATCTCCTGCGCCGTATTCAGTAGCGCCTGTCCCTCGCTCGCGCCAAGATTTTGCGCCTCATCCAGCAATACTACCAGGGGTGTCTTGCGGCAACGCTGCGCCAACAGCCGGGTAAGCGAAGCAGGGCGTCCACCAAGCTCCCAGCCCAGTTGACCGATTCCAAGGGACAAGGATAGCGTATCAGGCAACAGCGATTGAAAACGCTCCGGCGGCGCTAATTCCGTGGCCAGCGCGTCCAGGTCGGGAATCTTGTCCGGCGTTAACCAGACCCCGTCTATGCCGGGTTCGACCCGTTCTATTTCCTGCTTGAACCAGCGCAACAACGCCGTTTTGCCATTGCCCCGTGGACCGATCAAAACCTTGCCCGACGCCGGCGAGACCCCTGTTTGCAGGCAGGCTAATGCTTGTTTCAGATCATGTTGTTGAGCATCGCGCCCTGCCAGATAAGGAGGCAACGTACCCCAGCCGGGCCGGAACAATTCAGGCTGAAGGTCAGAGGGTGGCATGGCTGCAAGCCTAGCAAATTTGCATCCATGCCGCAACGTCAACCCTCAACTCGTATCTGAAGTAATGTCCCGAACAGGCCAACCTGGCCAAGACCTTGCTAGCGGCCCTGGCGTCGTAGTGCTTGCCGCCATTATTTGGCGAACAGTACGCGGACTGTGTCAAGCTGATCTGGTGTATTGGGCGGCGTGTAGTAAGTTGGCACTTGGCATGACGTATCTTATGTATAATGTGCGATGATTGTATCACCCGCAAGGGGTTAATGCGTGCTTGACGGGCAGCATGCATAACAGGATGTCAAACAAACACCTGAGGGGATCAAAAAGCCCGATTAATCGTGCAACCGGGATACAGACAGTCGCCGGTTATTATGTAAACACACACGAAGACCTGCTGGCCTTCTCACAAAGGCAAAACGCTTAGGAGCGTCAAAAAATAGAGATTCCTGCAAATGAATTTCACTGACCGAATACGTCCCACAGATAAAGGGATAACCACATATTTGGATGAGCTTGTACATCTTGATTTTCAAATCCCCACCTTTCAAAGAGAGGTAGTTTGGGAAAAAGAGAATGTCAAAAAACTGTGGGATAGTATTTATAAATTTTATCCACTGGGAAGTATCTTAGTATGGAAGACAGACATAAAGCTGCAAAATCATAGAAAAATTGGTGGACACAAAATAGCTGATGGTGAATTCAATAGGAGTGAATACCAGTATATTCTTGATGGCCAACAAAGAACCACATCATTATTAACTTCTTTATATGGCGGCACTATTGAAGGTCAAGGTGGTTTCGATCCTACTTTATACCTTGATTTAGCCATAGAAGATAAAACAGAAACGGATGATGATAGCTATAAGAAAAGATTTTTGTACTGGGAAGAAATTGATGACAGAGATGGGGATTTCAAGTGGAATATTGTTAGAAAAAATAAATTTGAATCTGGCCTGATTGTCAAATTATTAGATATAAAAAATAATTTCGGTGATATAGAAAGAACAATAGTAGAAAATGAGCGGGAGAATTATAAAGATTACTACCACCCAATAAGAGAACAATTGAGAAGACTGAAACAAGTTCTCGATAATTATCGGCTATCATTTATTGAACTAAAAGGAATTCAGGTCTCCGAGGTATGCCAAATATTTGAAAGGATAAATCAAGCAGGCAAACCACTGGATATTTTTGATATTGTTGTAGCCAAGACATTTCGTCCAGAAGCCGATGGTGATAATGGGTTTTATCTGAGGGACTATATTGACAATTTTAGAAAAACAAACAACAGCAATTTTTTGCATATTAGCAATTTTGATTATCTCCAGATCATTGCTATATTAATTAGGCAGAACATCGAATATTCGGGAATATGGAATATAACTCCACGCTATCTCAATGATATAAAAACCGAACAGATAGAGAAAATATGGGAGCCAGCCCAGAAAGCAATAAACAAGACTTTCGATTTCTTTGAAAACACGCTAAATCTTAAAGGTCCGCAATTAATACCATATAGATATTTTTATATTACAATCGCATCGTATTTTTATGGGAACCATGATCCAGACTATGATTTCCTGAAGAAATATTTTTGGTTTTATAGCTTTCATAACGATGATTTGCTTAGTAATACAGGAGATGTTAATACTCATATTCAGTTTCTAGATAAACAAAAAAATAATTCGGAATATGAATTTAATCGCTTTCTGATCGACAAAGAAACTTTAAGAAATTCGTCTTATAGTTCAAAAGGTCGATTATCCAGAGCTATACTCTCGCTTTATGCAAGTAAACAACCCAAGGATTGGAAATATACCGACAGAAATGTAATTGTGGATAATTTCTTTTTTTCCACAGACAGACCAAATCTACATCATATATTTCCAACCAATTATATTTCCCAAAATCCGGGTAACAATATATTAGATAATAATAGTTTAATGAATATTGCATATTTAACCCAGATTACCAATTTGGAAATTAGTGACAAAAATCCGCTTATTTATATCCGAGATTACGATAGTAACTCAGATTTTGAAGAAGCTATAAAATCCCACATGCTGCCATATGAACTTTTAGAATGGGCAAGGCTAGAAAATATGCCCGTCGATGCGCTAGATCAGTTTATTGAAAAAAGGGTTACTCTCATTATAGAGGAACTAAAAAGAATTATGAGCGGGACTAACTTTGAAGTTCTCGATACAAAAGAAAAGAGCTAACAACAGCCTACTAAATCCAGCAAGATAAATTTTGTAAATCCATAGAGTTATCGGGTTATTCAGGGACGACTAATTTCTCCGGTAAATTGTAACGCCCTCTTTTATCGTTTCGATTACTTGAATATCCTTGATAGTCAGCGCATCGACCTCTAGCGGATTGTCGGAGAGGATTACCATGTCCGCCAGTTTCCCCGCTTCCAGGCTGCCTTTGCTGTCTTCTTCAAAATACTGGTAAGCGCCGTTTATGGTAATGGCTTTCAGGGCTTCGCTGACGGGAATCCTCTGTTCCTCCCCCAGGGTCTGCCCGCTGCGGGTCAGGCGGTTTACTGCGGACCAGACCAGCCGCATCATGTCCGGCGGCACGACCGGCGCATCGTTATGTATCGTATAGGGCACGCCGCGGGCGAGGGTGGAGGCCAGGGGACTGATACGCGGCCCTCGTGCCGGCCCCAGCACCGAGTCCCGGTGCCAGTCGCCCCAGAAGAAGGTATGTGCGACAAAGTAGGAAGGCATGATGTGTTCCGTCTTCATCATGTCGATTTGATCGTCGCGGGCGGTCTGGGCATGAATCATAACGGTGCGGCGGTCCGCTTTTCCATGCAATTCGTTGGCTTTTTGTACTGCCGCAATTAATTGGTCCGCGGCCGCATCGCCATTGGCATGGGCAATCACCGGCACACCCTTGCCGAAAAAGTCTTTGACATAGTCATTGACCGCCTCATCACTCAGTATCGGGTAACCCCGGTAATCGGCTGTCCGCCCTTCCGGCGGGACATGGTACGGCTCCGTAAGCCACGCCGTCTTGCCCTGTGGAGATCCGTCCAGGCCGAGCTTGACGCCGCCGATGCGAAAATGCCCGGTATAATCCCGCGAGAAGGGAAACTGTCCATCCAGCACGGAAGCATGCAGATACCAGGGATACGCCACCACGTCCAGCTTCAGCAGCCCCTGCCCGGCAGCCTGCTGCAAGGTCTGCAAATCGACCGGGGATGACGCGCCGTTCTGCACGGTGGTAATGCCGAAACCCGCGTAATAGTCCTGCGCCCGCTCCAGTAATCCCAGGCGGCTCGACACGTCGTGCACCGGCAACAGGTCGAAATAAACCCGGTACACTGCGCTTTCCTCCAGGACGCCGTTCGGCTCATTGCTGTCTTTTACGCGGCGGATAACACCACCTTCAGGATTTTCCGTCTCAGCCGAGATGCCGGCCAGTTCCAGGCACATTGAGTTACATGCCATCAGGTGGCCGGATACGTGCCAGGCCATGATGGGATGTTCTTTGGATACCCGGTCCAGGTCGAAGCGGTCGGGGTGGCGCTGTTCCGCCAGCAACGAATCATCGTAACCGGCTGCCATGATCCACTCGCCCTTCGGCGTCCGGGAGGCCCTTTCCGCCAACAGGCGCTGAATGTCGGAAATGTTCCGGACTTCCCCTACCGGCGGAGAGGCGACGTTTTCAAACGCCATGAAAGAAATGACCGCGCTGATATGGCCGTGACTGTCGATAAATCCCGGCAGCATGGCGTTACCGGCCAGGCGCCTGACCACGGCATCGGCGCCGGCGGCTGCCTCCACTTCGGAACGACTACCTACTGCCAGTATCCTGCCGCCCCGCATTGCCAGCGCTTCGACAACGGGCCGGTCGTCATCCATGGTCAGTATGTTGCCGCCCAGGAAAACCGTTGTCTTTGCGGCAGTCTCATCTGCGGCTTCAACCGCGTTACCGGATACTGCGAGCAGTATGAGCAGGGCAATGACAATAACACCCCTCCCGTCATTCTTTACCATTTTGCACAAGGTTTTGCTCATCAGGGTCGAATAACCTCCTTCGCCGTTCCGAATAACAGCCATACTATTGCACCGACCACATGCACCGCAGCGGCCAGGGCGAACGCGGCAACATAAGTGCCGCTGATACCCACCAGCCAGCCGGTTACCGCCACGCCGATGATCCCCGGTATGGTGCCGAACGTGTTGCTGATGCTCCACAGGATATCGCTGTGCCGGGGCGCCATTTCCAGCGCGGCCGGGGCGAAACCCGAATAACACACCCCCAGGCAGGCCAGCGCGCCGCACATGGTCGACACCGCAACCAGGGGCGTGGCAGCGCTGCCCGCGGCAAACAGGAACAGGGCCGAACCGCCCAGCCCGATGGTCTGGGCGATCTTGCGCAGCCGGGTTGCATCCATGCCGCCTGCAAGCGCCCGATCCGCCAGCCACCCGGCGATGTTCATGGCGAAGAACATGGACAGCCAGGGCGCCATGGAATACAGGCCTGAGCCGACTATGGAAATTCCCTGGGTGTCATAGAAATAGCTGGGCAGCCAGGCCAGGGCGACGTACAGGCCCCAGTTGGTGCAGAAATTGGTAATTATCAGCGCCCAGGCCGCCCGGTGGGAAAAGATGAGGCGCCAAGGGATGTCCTTATTGCGCGAGTCGTCCTGCCTGACCCCGGCAAGCAACCCGAGTTCCGCTTCCGTGATATCCGGGTGCTCGCCGGGGCTGTTACTGACAAACCAGAACCAGAACACGGCCCAGATAAATCCCAGTACCGCAAAACTGTAGAACGCCATGGGCCAGCCGAACTCAACGATGATCCAGCCGGTGACCAGCAGGGTGAACAGGGTGCCGACGATTGCCCCGCTGGAAAAAAAGGCGACGGCCCGGGCCCTTTCATCGGGCGGCACCCAGCGGCTGAACAGGTTCAATACCGCCGGCGCCACCGAGGCCTCGCCGACGCCCAGCAGTATCCTGGCGCCCAGCAACAGGACCAGCGATCCGGTAAATGCGGCCAGCGGCGTCAACAGGGTGAAGCCGGACCACAGGATGACCGCGATG
Source organism: Gammaproteobacteria bacterium (assembly GCA_028819495.1). GTDB lineage: Bacteria > Pseudomonadota > Gammaproteobacteria > Eutrophobiales > Eutrophobiaceae > JAAXHV01. The sequence continues at coordinate 58,947 of JAPPLI010000139.1, forward strand.
CCCAGCACGATTTTCCCGCCGTAGCGGTTTGCCAGCCAGCCGCCGAGTACCTGGAAGAAGAAGTAACCGATAAAAAAAGAAGACAACACCAGGCCCTTGGTCGCGTCGGACCAGCCCAGGTCGTCCTGCATCTGGATTGCGGCAACGGAAATATTAACCCGGTCGGTATAGGCGATGACCATGGCGAGAAAACAAAGCCCTACCAGGGTAAAGCGCCTGGGCCACATGTTCTGCAAGGTTATT
>JAPPLI010000139.1:59289-82990 GCA_028819495.1 Gammaproteobacteria bacterium
AAAACAAAGCCCTACCAGGGTAAAGCGCCTGGGCCACATGTTCTGCAAGGTTATTTTTATTCTCCTTAGTACCGGTCTTTAATCAACCCGACGGGTGCACCGGACGGGGTACCGGCCCGGTTATTACTCCAACGTGTTTTTATAAACAATTCCATCCTTGACGATCAGGCGGAGGTTCTTTTCCGGTTCGGAAAACAGGGTGATGTCCGCCAGCGGGTCGCCGTCCACCACCAGCAGGTCAGCATAAGCGCCTTCCTCAAGCACGCCCAGTCTGCCCTGGCGGTAAGGATTGCGTTTTCCGCTTTGCTCCAGTAATTCAGCCGCGCCGGAAGTTGCCTGCCTGAGGATCTCCAGCGGGCTGAAATGTTCCGCCCTGGCCCTGAACTCCATGGCGTACAGGGCGTTGAACAAATCGTCTGATCCAAAGGCATCGACACAATAGGTGATTTTGGGTTTGTGTTTCTTTGCCAGCCTGACCATGTTGTCGGACCAGGAGATGACCTCCCGCGCCTTGGCCAGTTGAAATTCGTTGAGGAAGTCTGCCTCCAGCACCATGTGGTTCCAGGCAAAATGGGTATTGAGGAACGCGCCTTGGGACACCAGCATTTTCATGCCTTCCTCGTCGATACCGAAACCGTGGTCGATACTCTTTAATCCTGCCTGTAACGCACGAATGATCGCGGGGCCGTTGTGCAGGTGCGCGCCGACATATGTGCCCCAGTCTTCCGCTGCCCTGACGGCTGCCTGTTGTTCTTCCAGCGTGTACTGGACGGAGTCGATGGGGTCGTACTCGGACCCTACGCCGCCGCTGCCCATGAGCTTGATCTGGGTCGCGCCCCGTGACAGGTTTTCCCTGACCGATGCCAGCACGTCGGGGACGCCATCGGCAAGGCGGTAAAACCCCAGCCTCTCCCAGTTCGCGGTTTCATCAAACCAGCGCGGGTGCGGGTCGGTCCAGGCGCGGAAATCGCCGTGGCCGCCGGTCTGGGTGATGAACGCCAGCGAGGGAAAGATGCGCGGGCCGGGCACCAGCCCTTCATCGATGTTCTGCTTCAGGCCCATGACGGGTCCGCCCAGGTCGCGCACGGTGGTGAACCCCCACATCAATGTCGTTTCAGCCCGCTTACCCATCAAAACGCCAATTCGCTCCCAGCTCCAGTCCCGCATTTCTCCGGGGCTGCCCGTGAGAGACAGGTGGCTGTGTGTGTCAATCAGTCCAGGGACCATGACCCGGCCTGCGCCGTTGATGATGATAGCATCGGCCTTTACATCATTTATCTCTCCGGTCGATATCTGCCTGACCAGGTTTCCTTCGATCAGGACATGCCGGTTCCTGTGCAGGTTTTCACTGCGGCCGTCAAAGATATCCACATTCGTGATGTAGATCTGCGGCGCCGGTTCGCCGGCATACAGGTAGTTTCCCGAGATCAAAAGCACAACAAGTGCGAGCCTGATCATGCTGGTTGTTACTTTCGAACTGAACATCTATATGCCTCCTGAAGCGAATGAACCGGCTATTTTCCTGGACCGGAACCGGCTTGGCGACTCGCCGGTCCAGCGTTTGAACGCGCGGGAGAAATTGCTGCAATCGGAAAATCCCAGTGAATAAGCCACTTCACTGATGGAACGCTGTTGCTGTTGCATATATTGCTCGGCCAGTTCCCGCCGGGTGTCGTCCAGGACCTGCTGATAACTGGACCCCAACCGCTCCAGTTTATTATGTAACGTGCGCACGCTCATGTACAACTCCCTGGCGATGTCTTCCTTGCTGCACTCCCCCGAGGGCAGCAGTTCCACCAGCTTGGACCTCACCTGCATGACCAGGTCTCCCTTTACCGTGTCCGCCAGCATTTTCATCACGATCTGGTCATTCTGCCTGGCCAGTTCCACGTTTGCCGCGGGAAACGGCCGGTCAATTTCGTCCGGGTCGAACACCAGCGCATATTCTCCGGTTGAAAACGCCACTTCAGACTTGAAGTAATCACGGTATACCTGTTCACAGCCGGGGGGAGACTCACAGGCAATCTCCACTCTTACAGGGTGAAAGTCCGGACTGCTGATCTCGCGCAGGAAATGCACCATGACGGCCATGTACCCGGAAACCAGGGAGCGGTAAACAAGCCTGTCAATATCGGTATCGGCCGGCTTGATCAGTAGTTTCGGTTCCTTGTCTGCTTCATCGAATATGCAGTCGTGATTCGTGGTGATGAACGAATGGAACCGGGACAACCGGTGGCAGAATGCGCGCACGTTATTGCTCGAGTACAGGGCAAAGCCCAGCGCGCCGTAGGTGGTGGGGTGTATATAACTCGCAACCCTGAAACTGAAACACGGATCGCCGGTAACAGCTTCTGCGGTCGTAACCAGGTGGGCCATGGCCTCACCGGGAACCCGGTACAGGGGCTGGCTCACCTGGTGCAGGTCCAGGCCGGCATCGCTCAGGATTGCGTGCCCATCCAGGCCGTAGGACTCTATGGCCTGGAAAATGCTGACTACCGTACTGCCGTAACTGGATGTGTTTGTCGGGTACATCAGGTTTTTCCGCCGGCCGGCCAGACCCCGTTAAACGCTGTTATTGAAAGATCACCTGCCTTTCCATACCGGCCTGCGTTTTTCGATAAAAGCGTCTATTCCTTCCCGGGCGTCTTCACTGTCCATGTTGCAGGTCATGCGCTCCCCGGCAAACTCATAGGCGGCGCTCAGGTCCATGGCCGCCTGCCGATAGAACATCTTCTTGCCCATGCTGACGGCCAGGGGAGATTTGCCGGCGATTTTCTGCGCCAGGGACGCGACTGCCGAATCCAGTTCATCGGGCGGTACTACCTCATTAACCAGACCGAACTGTTTTGCGGTCCCGGCGTCGATGAAATCGCCGGTCAGCAGCATCTGCATGGCCTGTTTGCGGTGCATATTGCGGCTCAAGGGCACTGCCGGCGTGGAGCAGAACAAACCCACGTTAATGCCGGACACGGCAAAGCGCGCCGTATCGGCAGCGACCGCCAGGTCACACTGGGCCACCAGTTGGCAGCCGGCCGCCGTAGCAATTCCGTTCACTTTGGCAATAACCGGTTGCGGCAGGTTCTGGATGGCCTGCATCATCGTGCCGCAGCGGTCGAACAGCGCCTGGTGAAACGCACGGTCCTCGCTGGAGCGCATTTCCTTGAGGTCGTGACCGGCGCAGAACGCCTTGCCGGTTGCCGCGATGACCACTACCCGTACTGTTTCATCCCCGGCTACGTTTTCCAAAGCATCCTGCAATGTGATCAACATCTCTTCGGACAAGGCATTGTACTGGCGCGGCCTGTTCAATGTCAGGGTTGCGATACCCGAGCTTACCCCGGTCAACAGGATCGGTTCTTCAACCAGGGTTTGTGCCGTTGAAGCCATACAGGAATCTCCTCAATGTGTGTGCCCATAGTTTACTACAGAAACACGAATCCCGGTGTGTCTGCCGATGGAAACTGCTGGTACACTGTATCAACGTGGAATTCATACATTATGATGGCGATATCTGAGTGTCCCCGCGCTGACCTTGACCAACCAGCATAAGGCATACCTGTTTGCGCTGAGCGCCGTGTTGTTGTGGTCGACGGTTGCGACCGCGTTCAAGATTTCCCTGCGCTATCTTGACGTGTTCCAGTTGTTGCTGGTTGCAAGCGTAACCGCGACCCTGTGCCTGTTGCTGGTGGTGGTGCTAACGGGCAGGCTAAAAATTCCGGCAAGCCTGGGGAAACGGGATTACCTGCGGCTGGCCTGCCTGGGCGTGTTGAACCCGTTTTGTTATTACCTGGTCCTGTTCAGGGCCTATGACCTGCTGCCGGCGCAGGTGGCCCAGGCATTGAATTACACCTGGGCGATAACGCTGATGCTGCTGTCGGTGCCCATCCTGAAACACCGGCTCACCCGCTTTGATTGCATGGCCACGGTTATCTGTTATTCCGGGGTGCTCGTCATCTGTTTCAGCGGCAGCCGGTTCCCGGAGGGGGAGTTAAGCGCACAGGGCATTTTTCTGGCGCTCGGCAGCACGATCATCTGGGCGTTTTACTGGCTGCTGAAAACAAAAGACCATGTCGAACCTGTAACCGGCCTGTTCATCAGCTTCCTGTTCAGTATCCCGTTCATTGCGGCTGCCTGCTGGCTCTGGTCGGATCTCTCTTCCATCAGCGCGGCCGGCATCCTGGCCGGCGTTTACGTTGGGCTGTTTGAAATGGGCGTTACCTATATTTTGTGGCTCACCGCATTGCGCTTGTCGGAGACTGCGGCAAAAGTCAGCACGCTTATTTTCCTCTCACCGTTCCTGTCACTGATCTTCATCAGCCGGATCCTGGGAGAGGCTGTCGCCGTGACGACCATCGTGGGGCTGGTATTGATTGTTGCAGGACTGCTGGTTCAGCACTTCAGACCGCCGATAAAAGATTAATCCGCAGATGACGCAGATGAACGCAGATGAAATGATGATTGTTGTTCACTTTTTCTTAAGTTCAGTCGGCAGCAATATAATCAGCCAGGACACGCAATCACAGAATCAATAAAAAATAATCTGCGTTCATCTGCGTCATCTGCGGATTAATCCTGTTTATCCTGTACATCCATGTTACTTCGCTGTCTATGAAAGCAGTTCCAGGGCAACCGCCGTGGCTTCGCCGCCGCCTATGCACAGGCCGGCTACGCCGCGTTTCAGGCCGCGGTCTTTGAGGGCGGCAATCAGTGTGACCATGATGCGCGCGCCGGAGGCGCCGACGGGATGGCCCAGGGCGCAGGCGCCGCCGTTCACGTTCAGCTTGTCATGGGGAATCTGCAGGTCGTGCATGGCCGCCATGGCCACCACGGCAAAGGCTTCGTTCACTTCAAACAGGTCCACGTCCGCTACGGTCCAGCCGGTTTTTTCCAGCACTTTTCTTATTGCGCCCACCGGCGCGGTGGTGAACCAGCCGGGTTCCTGGGCATGTGTAGCATGAGCGTGCAGGACAGCTAACGGCGTTACCGCGCGGGATACTGCGTCACTCTCCCTGAGTAAAACCACTGCCGCGGCGCCGTCGGATATGGAACTGGAATTGGCCGGCGTCACGGTGCCGTCTTTGGCGAACGCAGCCTTCAGGGTCGGGATTTTGTCGATTTTTGCCTTGCCCGGTTGCTCGTCGGTGTCCACGATCACTTCCCCTTTCCGGGTTTTGACCACGACCGGCTCGATCTCTTCGTCGAATTTCCCGTCCCTGATGGCGTTCTGGGCGCGGGTCAGCGACTCGATGGCATAGGCATCCTGCATCTCCCGGGTAAAACCGTACTTACTGGCGCAGTCCTCCGCGTACGACCCCATCAGCTTGCCCCGGTCATAGGCATCCTCCAGGCCGTCAAAGAACATGTGATCCACCATTTCACCGTGACCCAGGCGCAGGCCGCTGCGGGCTTTGAGCACCAGGTAAGGCGCATTGCTCATGCTCTCCATCCCGCCCGCGACGATACAATCAGCCGAACCGGCCCGGAGGGCGTCAAAGCCCAGCATCACCGCCTTCATGGCCGAACCGCACATCTTGTTGACGGTGGTGCATCCGGTGTTGACCGGAATGCCGGCGCCGATGGAAGCCTGGCGCGCCGGCGCCTGGCGCAGGCCTGCCGGCAGGACACAACCCATGATGGTCTCGTTTACCTCGGCCGGATCGATATCGGCTCTCGCCAAAGCGGCCCTGATGGCGGTAGCGCCCAACTGCGGAGCCGGCACGTTCGACAGGTCGCCCTGCAACCCGCCCTGGGGGGTGCGGGCCATGCCGGCAATAACGATTTGATCATTCATGAATAAACTCCTTCGTCATTCCGGCGAAAGCCGGAATCCAGTCAAATAATGGGTCGCCCAAAAGGCGACACAGTATTCCACTGGATGCCGGGTCAAGCCCGGCATGACGAAAATGGTGGTCGTGCCTTCATTCTCAAGAATGGCTGATAATAGCAGGTTGTGAAAACACCCGGATCGCCGGCAGTTCCCCGGTAAATTTTTCCACTTCTACCAGGCAACTGTGGGCGGACGGCCCCTGGGCCAGTTTCGATGTGCCAGCGTCGCGTGTCAGGGCATTAGGGTTGCCGTGTACTTCAAGGGACATGGGGTCAGTGGGGTCCTGCGGGTCATACCAGGCGCCGGTTTCCAGTTCGACCACGCCGGGCCGCAGGTTTTCCGTGAGGATGACTCCGGCCAGGCACGCGCCGCGGTCGTTGAACAAGCGAATGATGTCACCATCCCTGATATTCCGTTCCGCCGCATCAAGCGGGTTCATCCTGGCCGGCGCACGTCCCTTGATCTTGGCGTTGCGGCTGGTAATGCCGTGATCATACTGACTGTGCAAGCGGGTCTTCGGTTGATTGGAGATCAAATGCAACGGATAGTCCGCTGCCCGCTCGCTTCCCAGCCATTCCTGCCTGTCGTACCATTTCGGATGACCCGCGCAGTCGTCGTAGTTGAACCCGGCAATTTTTTCCGAATACAATTCAATCCTGCCGGAAGGCGTATCCAGTGGGTTCGCCTGCGGGTCGGAACGGAATTTCTCAAGCGTGAACACGCTGTCCGGCGTCTGGTCATGGACCGAAATCTGCCGGCCGGCCCAGAAATCATCAAATTCCGGCAGAGATACATTGAGGCCGTTTGCCGCGTCCCGGGTCGCGTTATATAAGTGCCTTAACCATTCCATCTCATTTTTGCCGTCTGTAAACTCCGGTTCCACGCCGAGCCGCTGTGCCAGGCCGGTAAAGATATCGTAGTCGTCCCTTGACTGGCCGAAACGCGGGACCGCGCAGGGCATGGGAGTAAGATGACAATCGTAGGGGCTGATGCTGACGTCATTGCGTTCCAAAGGCGTCGTCGACGGAAAAACAATATCGGCATACCTGGCTGTCGCCGTCCAGAACGGTTCGTTGACGATGATGGTTTCCGGTTTTGCCCAGGCCCGGCGCAGGCGGTTCAAATCCTGGTGGTGATGGAACGGGTTGCCGCCGGCCCAGTAAATGAGGCGAATGTCGGGATAGTTCAGGGACTGCCCGTTATAATCAAACGGTTCACCCGGATGTAACAGCATGTCGGCTATCCTGGCCACCGGGATAAATGTGTCAACGGCATTCCTGCCCTGGGGCAATGCGGCCGTCTTGTAATTGGGCAGGCGCCGTCCGGCAAATCCGATATTGTGTACGGAGCCGTAGCCATAGGCGACACCGCCGCCGGGCAGGCCCACGTAACCCATCAGGGCGCTCAACAGGGTCGCCATCCAGTAGGACTGCTCGCCGAATTCACTGCGCTGCAACGACCAGCTTATGCCTATCAGGCAGCGTTCGGCTGCCATCTGCCTTGCGATTGCTTCGATTCTTTCGGCAGGTATCCCGGCCAGTTGCGCCGCCCAGCGGGCGTCCTTGGCTATCCCGTCCTCCTCGCCCGTCAGGTAGGGCAGAAAACGGTCGAACCCCGTGCAGTACGAGTCGAGAAACTGCCTGTCATGAAGATTGTCAGTTACCAGTGTATGGGCGATCCCCAGCATGACGGCAACGTCACTGTTGGGCCGGCACGGCCACCATTCGGCATCAAGATAATGCGCCATGTCATCTTTCACCGGGCTGACGTTCACAAACCTTACCCCGGCCTGTTTCAGATCCTGCAGTTGCTCCCCGGCGGTGTGCGCGCCCAGACCGCCTGCCATGATCTGGGTGTTCTTCATGGCAATGCCGCCGAAACAAACGACCAGCCTGGTGTGTTTTACCATGTCCTCAACGGTGGGCGCCTGAAACATCAATTCATGAAAACTCATACCCAGGACGTGAGGCATAATCACTTCTGCGGCGGAAGTCGAGTAGGAATTGATGGAACGGGTGTAACCGCCTGCCGTGTTCAGGAAACGGTGCAACTGGCCGTTGGCGTGGTGGAAGCGGCCGGCGCTGGCCCAGCCATAGGAACCGCCGTATATCGCTTCATTGCCGAACTCCTTCCTGACCCGGTCCAGGGCGTCCGCCGCCATGCCCAGCGCGGTGTCCCACGACACCGGGACAAACGGTTCGATCCCGCGCCGCGCGCCGTCACTGTCATGGCGTTTTTCCAGGTAGCCGTGCCGGACCATGGGCTGGGGAATGCGCACGTTCCCGTCCTTTGCATTCAGCAGTGACTGGCCGATTGGCGTGGGGTCCGGGTCGGACGCGTAGGGGTGGATCGCAACCAGTTCGTCCTGCGCGACTTCCGCCAGGTAATTGCCCCAGTGGGAACTTACCGGGACCAGCTTATGCTGTTGTTTGACTTGCGCGTGCATGGATGATTGTTGAACTCTGATTAACTGCCCTACTATACACTCAATATTTAACGGCGAACACCTTCGATTGTCCAGTGGTCGACGGCCCAGGCCAGGATGTCCCGCTTGCCGGCTCCTTTCAGTTCCTGGTCAGGGTTCTGCCCCAAAAAACCCAATGATTGAAGCAGCACCGTTTCAGGGGAGGCGCCCGCCAGCACGTCCGTCGCCCCGTCCTGTTTGCTGACCTTCTTTCCGCGCTCATCCAGGACAAGCGGGTGGTGGGCATACCCCGGCGCCGGCAGGTTGAGAACGGATTGCAGGTACACCTGGTTGAAGGTGGTGTCGAGCAGGTCGGCGCCGCGCACTATGTGGGTGACCCCCTGGGCGGCATCGTCAACAACCACTGCCAGGTTGTAGGCGATGAGGCCGTCCGAGCGGCGCAGGATGAAATCACCGGTCAATTCGATCAACCGTCCTGCCAGGCGGCCTTGGATTGCATCGGCGAAGCTGACGGGCTGTTGCGATGTTTTTACCCGTAAGGCATAAGGTTTCCCGGGTATTTCTTCACGCGCCCTGCAGGTGCCCGGGTAGGGTTTGCCTTTGGTAAGTCGCCTGGGGCAATAACAGCGGTACAACAGGTCTTTATCCCGCAACAGCGCCAGCGCCCGTTGGTAGTGATCGATGCGCTCGCTCTGGTAAACAATGTCGCCGTCCCATTCCAGCCCCAGGATTTCCAGGGTATCGATGATCTTCCTGTCGGCTCCCCTGCGCACCCGCGGCGTATCGATATCCTCAATCCTCAGCAACCACCTGCCGCCGTGATGGCGGGCGTCAAGGTAGCTTGCCAGCGCCGCAACGATGGAACCGAAATGGAGCGGGCCGCTGGGAGTAGGGGCAAAGCGGCCTGTGTAAGATGTGTTTAACATGGATGGACAGGATATACAGGATGTCCGGATTATTGGGGACAGATTTATAAATCTGTCCCCGGCAGTTTCCGCTGATTAAAATATAATAAATGAACCACTGCGACAAATTGATTGCGCTGTACGAGCGCCTGTATAACGCTTACGGCCCACAACACTGGTGGCCGGCAGAATCCCCATTCGAGGTGATCGTGGGCGCCGTGCTGACCCAGAACACCAGTTGGAAGAATGTCGAAAGAGCAATCACCAGCTTGAAAGCGACAGGGAATCTTGATCTGGCTCGTATTGCCGCGTTGCCCCAGGATGATCTTGCCGGACTGATCAGGTCTTCCGGCTTTTTCAACGTGAAGGCCATGCGCCTGAAGAACCTGTGCGGCTGGCTGCAATCGCGGGGCGGTCTGGATGCCCTGTCTGAATGGGATACCGATAGGTTGAGACAGTCCCTTTTATCGATAAACGGCGTTGGTCCTGAAACGGCAGATGATATTTTGCTTTACGCTTTTGATCGGCCCGTGTTTGTCATAGACAGCTACACCCGCCGCCTGTTGAAAAAGCTTGGGATGGCTGGGGGCCAGGAGGACTATGAAATCTTGCGGCAGATGTTCGAAGCCTGTCTTCCTCCGGATCACAGGCTGTATAATGAATACCATGCGCTGATCGTCAGGCATGCCAAGGAAAAGTGTGCTCACGACGACCAATGCCGGCATTGCGCTGTGGAAGCGCCAATCTGATTCTATTCCTGGGCTAAGGTAGTTTCCTCCGGTTCCATGATGGTCCTGATATAACCGTATTCCCCGTTTTGTTCCGGAAAGAGAATATGGGCTTGCGCAAACTGCCGCACATCCCAGGGATCGTTACCATACCTGTCCCACAAGTCGGCATGAGGCGTGTGTGAGATAATGAACGAATCCAGTGTTATATTAATGTGCTCGCTACGCCGGCTAATTTTTTCGGCAAACTCCGGTAAGCGTTCATGTAACTTCGCTTTTTCATCCTGCTCATAAGAAGGCGCAGACAACATGCCATGAGGTTCAATAAACACTATGCGCTGACCTGAGGCATCCTTGATCCAGAGGATGAAATCGGGGAAGAAACCCGTGTTCTCGAAGAATCCGATGCCTTTGCCCCGGCTCAGGTTGCGTAACAGGTAGATCTCTTTATCAGCGAGAAAACCGTCCTTTTGCAGACAGCAGTAGCTCTTAAGGTCCCGAACAAATCTTTCTTCGCTCGCGTTTAATCTCTCTGGCGTGCTTTCGACTTTGCTTCCTTTTTCGATGAGCAAGGGCTGATACAGGTGCCGGTCAAAATAAACATTCGGAATATCACTGGTTTCCACCCGGTAAATGTCTTCTCCCTCTTGCAGCAGGTTCTCAATGGCCGTTATCAGCTCAGTTTCATCGTCGCGAACCCTGATTATGTAATCCTCAAAGTTCTCATCCTGCTCGTCAATTTCCGTATATACCATGTTCTCGGCATCCCAGCGTTCCCGTTCTACCCGGTAATACCTGTCCATGTATTTTCTGAGTATGGAAACTACTATTTCCTGCAGGCGGACGATGCCGCTGTAATCGCTCGGATGCACAATCGCATCGTCCGCTTTCAGGACATAAAGCCTGACCGGGTCGGCGCTGCTCATAATTTCACGGGCTGTCTCCGGTATCAGCGCAAAATTATCCAACCTCTTTTGTTCCTTGTATTCCAACAGGTCCACGTAAATCTGCTGCCAGTCCAGCAATGCCAGACTGGCTTCCGGGATAAGCCGGCCCTGTCCGGATTGAAATTCCGCTTCCTTAACTCCGTCCGCCCCGCTTTGCAGGATATGGACTTTTGTTGACAGGTCCATTTTCACCTGGGCAGCGTTGTCAATTTGCAGAAACACATTTTCTTCTTCTGCAAAATGCCGTCCTGCCGGCGGGCGCGGGGCGACCAGTCCCTTGCCAAGAAATTCCGAATTGGGTCGAATGGGAAGATCCCATTTGCGGAATCCCGCAGTGGCGATGCCTTCCCGCTCCAGGTAATTGCGAAACTGCGCCATATAGTTGGCGCGCACTGCAAAAATGTTCAGTGTTTCAAGCAACTTCAAATCATCCGGATGGTCACCATCCAGCGCCGAACTGCGTTTCAGACTGTGTTCCCATCCCTGTAGCCGCACCCCGCGCCCGAACAACTGGATGATTTCCGAGCCTTCCTTGCGGCCGATATTCAGCAGTCCCATGTTAGATACCCGCCAGGAATTCCATCCTTCCATGAATTTTTTTGCGCCAATCAGCACATCGATGCTGGTATCGCGCGCGGCAATGTTGTTGAACAGGGAGTCGGCTATAGCGTCTTCTTCCAGGGCGATATCAGCGGCGTCTTGAGCGACCAGTTTTTTGAACTTGCCAACGTCTCCGATATAGATCAACCCGAAATATTCTTCGGCAGAGCCCGCTTTCAGTCCAATTTCTCCTTTGCAGTTGCGAATGCTGCAGAGGTGCAAGCCACCCCCGCCGGGGGCATGAAATACTTTCCTGAGAATGTCGTCGTAGATTTGCGCGCAATCCATGCCGCTACCCTGCAGGTTATCAAATTTGCCTTTGAACACGTCCTCACCGTTCGGGGCCACCAGGCCACTGTTACCGCTGAGGAGCTTTCCCATCGCGCCGGTTGCCCAGCTACGCCCTGTCAGAACCCGGTTCAGGAAACGGGCAACTACGAGCACGTCGCTGCGCGCCCGCTTGTCTTTGGTATACACCGCGTTCACTGTGCTGCCGACAAACACCCAGAGTGGCTTTTCCAGGTTATAAGGGCGCAGGGTCGAGGTTTGTTCGATAAACACCCGTTTCTGCTGGTAAAACGACAGCAGGTTGCCCAACAGCAAGAGGTCGGTTGTTTCCTCAGTTGTTTCATCCGTCAGGTTGAGGATACGGAAATCCTTGCCGTAGCCGTCGTCGTAGAAGTAACGGTAGGAATAGTCGAAGACAATGGCCTTGCCGTATTCCCTGGTCAACGCGTCCTTGCGTGTCGCGGTCAAGGCCTGCCCGAAGGTGGCGCTGTATTCAAACGTAAATCCGCTCTCGCCCAGCACATTGCGCAACTTCAACCATGCCTTGCCTCCTGAGCCCTTATGGCCTTCGTCAACAAATACCAGATTGTTGCCAGCAAAGGCCTCCACCGGCACGCGCTCGCCGGAGCCGCGTTTTTTCTCAGCCAGCTTGGTGATCTCCAGGACGCGGACGGTGTTCTGCCGCGCCAGCGTCAGGCCGCTTTCATTCAGGGCAAAGCGTTTTGCCGGAATGCCGGACAATGAAAATTCCCTGAGGTGCTGCTCGCTTAAACCTTCATTGGGGGTAACCAACAGAATATTATCAGGCGCGGCCTTGCTGTAGCGCAGAAACTGGTAGTAGTTGAGATGCATAATCAGGGTCTTGCCGCTGCCGGTCGCCATCCAGAAAGCCAGCTTCTTCAGGTCGGCAATGGTGAATCCAGATTCGAACGATACGTACCTCATGGAGTTGTGGTTGCGCAGAAAATGGTTCAACTCATCAAGCAACAAGGCGGGACTGTCGAAATACCGGTCCAGGAAAACTTCGGTAAACAACAGCGCCAAGTGCTGGAAGTATTTCAGTTTGAGGCCAGGTCGTCGCGCGTTGATAGCGCGCAGGTGGGTACGGATATTACCGTCGTAACGCGCCAAGTCTGCAACCGGGATTTTTATCTGGTTCCCGCGTGAGGACAGTCGGCGAAAAACAAAGCTGTGGCCGTAAGAGTCAAAGCCTTCGTCAGCGCTACGGACGTCTTGCAGCAACTCGCGGTTGTTTCTGTAGCCGAACTGGTGGTACAACCAAGCAAGCAACACCAGTTGCTGCTCAAGTTTGAGGTAGTGAGTTAGCTGCATACTCGAAATGGTTATTCATTTGCCCGTTTGATCGCGACGTGGTTTCCAGAACCAGGGCAGGTTGAATTTCCTTAATTTTACGCTTCATCCTGCGAAAAGACCGATATTCTTCCGGCCTCAGGTAACGCCAGGATTGCGGGACTACAAAACGAGAAAAGCGTTTCTTCAAGGTGGACAAATCGGTAGGATATACATGCTCCCAGACATCTGTGATCTTCAAAGCATACGCTATAGTGCGCCCTGCGTAGTAAGCGTCAAAATCCCGTTTATCAATACTGGCAAGGTCTGATACCTGGTTCCAGATTTCATCTGGCGACCCTCTCCATACATGGCCGACGCGAAACCCCCCGCGCAGGCACCGTATCGGGCTGGAAACATAGACGTATACATCTCGGTTTTCCATGAAAGGGATTATGCGGCGACGCAGCTCTGCCTGTTTCAAGCCGGCAAAGACCAAGTCCGCATAGTGAGGCTTCAAGGAAAAAAGCAGGGGGGTAGCTGAGTTCATGCTGCTTCCGGGTATCCCAGTTGGAATAGCTCGAGAAATATCTCAGTTGATAGCTTGCGTGGAGATTGTGGCACCAGATCAGCAGCACCATACTTGGCAGAGACCGTTCTCATCATATTCAGCGATACAGGCCCCCTAAACAAGAATGTATGCGAAAACTTCAGTACCATAATCTCTTTGAAAGGATCGCCTTCACAGATATCGAAGACATCTCTCCATTCAAGAACCCCAAATTTTTTAAATTTCCTGAACAGGTTTTTTGCGGTGTCTATTTCAACTGCGTCAAGACAGGATACCGCCACAATTTGACCCGCCTCAGTACCGCTTTCATACCATAGAATTCGAGCGGGTGCCCGAAGCATGTGTTGATTTGATTTCGCCCTGTAATATACATTATCCCAGCGCAATAACACCCCGGGGTTCTGCACGAACATATCGATAGCTGCTTGCCGCCTGTCAAACAGGCTTTTTGCATAGCCAGACCGGATTGGAATTAAAAAGTGGTTCTGTTCGGCTTCTTTGAGATCAAGGGGGGAACAGTGTCTTTGAAGTTCTTGGTCCGGCATATTTTGATATCTGAGCGCGAGGGCAGGAAATAATTCCTGGATCTCGGATAACACCTCTGTGCGAGTGAGACTACGGGAAAAGCAAAATCTTACGAAATTGTCGTTACATTTTACAAACCCCATCTCCAGGAGGTCCGCCTCTAAACCAGGTGTTATGGTTGACGGGTCGATTTTTACCACGTCAAGATTATCTTCCACTGCATTGGCAATAGTGTCTGCAATAGCAAAACGCCTGAATAACTGTGGATCATCAATGGATTGTGCCATCCTCAACATGGGCACATTAAGTGCCTTGTTGGTTTCTCTCGTGAGCGCCCGAATAGCGACGTTTCTATCCTTCGATTGGAGACACTCAGTTTCGTGATGGTCGGGTTTGGCGAGTAGCGCACCCAACTTTTCCCTGAAGACGCCTTGTCTTTCCCCTTGGTTGAGAAAGACACTATATGGGAAGTTAGCAACTTCCTCAGAAGATATTCGTTGCCAGCGAAGCTCAAAGCCAAAAATTCGTGTTGGCGCGTAGGATTGCTGTTCGGAAAGCTCATGTAGTCGGATAATCAACTCCGTTGGTGATACCACCTGAAGAGATATTCGATCAGCTAGTTCTTCCGACTTTTTCAAGAGCTTTTGGTCGCGGGTAACAAAGATTTTCACTTCGGAAGCGGCGGTTTGCGCTAACTGCTTTATATCGGATTCCTGACTTGGATTGTTGCTTGGAAGTAATGTCTCCAGAATCCCGGCAAAATGTTCTGCTTGTTTGGGGTCATACTCGATTCTCTGAAATTCATGTGCCTTTTTTCGGGATTTTTTACGTTGCTCCGAATCTTTCTCACGAGCAATTTCATTCAGTAGCTCATCGGTTCTCAAGATTCTGAGATCGTCAACTAAAAAATCTGAGAGCAGGGCTTTTGATGGCCTGGATTTGTCACTGTCTGCCTCATCGAAATCGAAAAATATTTGCGCGTCGATAACCACATCAAGGGATTCATCGGACGTTTTTGCCTGAAAAAGACCAAGCTGGTCGTCTGGAGCCAGAGTAAGACGCCAGAGTGTCAATAGCAGCCTATCCTTGGAGCGACCGGGCTGTTCATCTATGGCGGTGAATCCCAATCTGGGCCACATCTCGTGGGCAGGAAAGTCATTACGGCATCGAAGCCTGATATCCTTCTGTGTGGTGGCTGAATTTTTTAATTCATCAATCAGCTGTCTTGCGATACCCTTTCTATTAAATTCTTCCGCTACACAAAGTTGGGCAATACGGAAGTAGTCGGGATGGGCAGCCTGAAGAAGATAACCGATAAGTTTTCCATCATTGGTTTTTGCGCCGAACGTATTTTCTTTTTCGAGATAATTACGAAGGGCTTCTCTGGGCAGAAAGCCCAGTGTTCTACTGTGGCGTTTCATCAGTTCATCAACCGCATTCAGGTCAGCGATGGTCAATTTTCTGATAGATATTGTCATCCCGTTACTCCTGATTTTCCCAAAATTCCAGATTTATCCGTTAGATTTTCAAGATTCGGCGTTTATTCTGGTATCAACGCAAACATCCGGGCCTTGAATACCGGGTCCAAGGATTTCGCCCCGGGGATGAACGAATCGCCGTTGGCATAAATCTCATCAGCCTCTTCAGTGAGTTTTTGCTCCGTGACAAATTGCAGGTCCCGTTCCAGTTCCGGCTTCTGCCAGCCTTCAGTCTCACGCCAGATGACTGTGGTTTGTCGTCCTTCGAGCAGCCCGCGCACGACAAGGTATCTGCGTCCCTCGTCATGACAGGTCCGGCGAGTCTGTACTTGCAGCCCCAGCAAGTAGTTGAAGGTTTCCGGGATATCTATCCGTTGTTCCCGGGTCGCGCCGTTGTTGCGGATGAACAGTTTGTAATCGAACGGCCGGGCCAGTTGTTCCACGTTCAACAAAGTGGCGCTGTGCCGCGTTTCCACCCGCAGCATGTAACTGATCAGGTAGTCGTCGAATTTCATGGCCTGCTGGCTGGCTGAGTCGTCCACGTTGATGTTGTTCAGCGCGTCTTCATAGCTTTCCAGGCGCAGGTACTTGATGATGCGTGGCGCGCGCGCGGCTTCCTCCTGAGTAGCCATTCGCTTGGGTTTGCCGTCTTTCCATTCCGGGGTGAAAGTGACTTTTTTGAGGCGTGGCAGGAGCACGGTGTCAAAATACTGCCCCATCTCCACAAGGATGAACTTCCGGTTGCCGTCATCCTCGCGGTTGAGGTTGATGACTGCGTGGCCTGTGGTGCCAGAGCCAGCGAAGTAGTCGAGTGCTATATCCGCATTTTCTTCAGTAGCGGCTCCTAACAAATCCGCATAGAGTGAAACCGGGTGGCAGTAGGGGAACTCAAATCCTAATTTGTCCAAGTCATTTTTTCCTCTGGCAGAACTACTTAACACAGAGGGCAGTTGACGTCCGTTATCAGCTTTTAAGAATATTTTTCTTCTGGGTTGTACAGATTCGTCCTTGCCAAAGATAATTTCATTTCTTTCAGCCAGTTCAAGTAATGTTTCAGGTGCTCGTGACCATCCACTGCTGGGTACTGGACATTCTTTTTTCGTCAAAGGGTGAACGAGCGGTTGATGAAATTTTGGGTCAGTCCGGGGTTCTGGAGCGCCCATACCTACACTTTGAAAGATCCGGCCATCATCATTTATAAATCGATAAGCTCGTTCTCCCCCGGTTAGCTCGTTGTGTTTATTGACCCAGTTACTATAAGCTTGCCGAACTTTATCATTAACCTCACCATGCTCACTGATTAACGATTTAACCTTGTCCATCATCATAAGAACATTGGTAGGACTCAAATATACAGGCGCTCCATTGTTTGTCTTCCATAAAATGTACTCATGTTGTGTAGCGATTCCCTTACGCCCGAGCATGGGATTTTTCTTATCCCAGATCACGGTCCCGCCTTCCGATAGGTCAGTTTTCTCAAACAGAAGTTTCAACCGTTCATATTCGTGTTCGTCAATGTGGCAGAGGTAGGCCCCATCATCCGCCAGCATATTGGTTGACGCCAATATCCTGCTTTCCATAAACGCCATCCAGCTTGAATGACGATAATCATTCTTGTACAGAAACCCGCTGGTATCGGTGTTATAGGGGGGGTCAATATGGATGCACTTGATTTGTTGCTGATAACGTTGGTTTAGAAAACTCAAAGCTTGAAAATTCTCCGAATGTACCAACAACCCGTCGCAAAGCTCGTCAATATTTTCCAGAGACGCCAGCAGCTCATCCTTGAACTTCTCTGAGAAGTGCCTGGTATCCAACACCAGCGTCGGATGGTCCCGCATGAAGATGGCGCGTCTTTCCTGCACATTGCCACTGGAATTGAACAGGTCGGTCTCGTTCTCATCAACGTGGAATAACTCATTCCATTCCATCCATTGCGGCTCACAGGAAGCAATCGCCGGGTAAAAGCGTTCATGGATGTGAGTAAGGGTGATGCAATACTGTGTTTCGGTAATGAACTTTCGTTTCTCCCACAGCAGTTTTTGAAATCCCTCGATCTGCTCCAGAAAGTCAATGATCCGTTCTCCAATCGTCCTGATTACCCTGATTACCTGGAACCAACCCTCCGCGAAGCCCTCTCCGGCAAGTTCGAGGTCATCCAGGTTCAACACCTCGCTCTTTATGTAGAACTCCAGTTCCCGGGACAAGAACACCTTAAGGTTCTTGTGTATAAAAAAGTCGGAGGTGTTACGGCGGGTATATTGCCGAAGGTGGTGTTCCAGGTACGTAACCGGTTCGTTTTCCGCGTTGCGGCGGCGTTCGGCGGTCAACGCGAGATGAATTTCGTTCGGCAATCCCGGCCGGCTGGTCATCTCCCTAACACACTCGCTGATAATGGTCTCCTGCCGGTCGGCAGCGCCATAATGTTCTTGTTCCTGCTCATCCAGGGGCCGGTATTCAAAAGGAATGATCAGCTGTTTCTCGTTTGCATCTACAGAAATATCGCTGATACAGGGCAGGAAAAACCGCTTGTCGCCCTTGACGTTGTTATGCTCTACGTCGGCGGCCTGTAGTTTGAAATGTATGGCGGCGCCGTGCGCGCGATAAGAATAGTCGTGGAAGTGTTCGGCGGTCTTGATGTAGTACTGGTCCGCATTGGCCCAATGCAGGTAAACCTCTTCCCCGTTGTAGGGAATCGCGTAGCGTTGTTGTCTGGAATAGCGGCGTTTGGAGATAAAATCCCCTTCCTGATAGTAGCGGCTGAAAAAGGCGAACAGGTGGTTGAAGATATCCCTCTCCAGGGTTGCCCTGCTGCGCGCGCCGCGAGTGCGCCTTTGCAACTTCAGGTATTTTTGTCCTATGGGGATATCATGGTAAGTCTCATTCAGGTTGCCGGCAGCGTCCAGCGCCTTGTTGCCCAGCGTTTCCCGGATAAGCTGAGTTGTGTCCTTTAACTCGCTTAAGGCCAATTCCTGATCGTGCAGAACACCCTGGTCAAGTTCTTCACTGACGGCTTTCTCCAGATCTTCAGAGATAAATTTCTCGATCACCTCCCGTTTGTGATTCATGATGCGGTAGATGCCGAAATCAAGGTCGGCGCAATCAAACTGGAACAGTTCGCGTAGAAGTTGCTGGAATTTTTTCTGATTTTGGCTTGTGGTCGTCATTCCTTTATTTCCGGGGGTCCCGGTATTCCTCCAGGTGAATTTTCAATTACGTTGATGGAGTTCAGATAATACGCGGTCATTCACTATTTGTCCACACTTTCAGTTACACACTTTCAGTTACACCCGCCAGCAGCTCCCGCTAACTTCAGACGTATTGGTGGGGTCAGAGTAAAAATTCTTCGAATTTCTTACTCTGACCCCTGAATCTCACTGCCTTGTACAGGACTGTTTCGTTTAACGGAATGACTGGTGGGCTGTGTGGCAGGACTTGTGATTGACGAGAATCTTTCAAGGCCAGGTGAATGTGATGAACTTTAATCGGTGGATTGAGTGCATTTGCAGTGAATGACGAATGAGAGTGCGCGGCAATGACTGCCACAGCCCTCAGTCTTCTATCAACAGTCAACTGATCCCGAGTCGTTCCAGGGTTTCCGGAGCGGGTACGCCGGCCTCGCTCCAGCCGCGCAGTTCATAATATTTCGGCAGCATCTCGCCCAGGCGGCATACCTGTCCCTTGCCGACGCCGCTCGGCGCCGGTTCCGTCAGGATCCTGGGCGGCAGGGTATCGTCCTTGCCGGTCAGGCCGGCGGCCAGGTTGAACTGCCGTTCCAGGTTCCAGATACGTTCCCCGGTTTCCTGCAAACGTTTGATATCCCAGTCGCCGGTACAGGCGGCGTTGATGTGCTCGGCAACGAGTTCATGGGAAAAACCGGCGAAACCTGAGAACAGGCATAACCCGCTGGAATCGACCGCGGCGATCATGTCCTGCGATTCCTTGACCACTTGAGCTTTGCCGCCTGTTTCCAGGGTAGTGAAATCATCCTCGAACGGGCTGGCCCGCAGGTGGCAGGCGCCCCGGTTGCTGGTGGCATATCCCAGGCCCATGCCCTGCATGCCGCGTCCGTCATAGGCGGCGAATTCCTGGCCCTTGACCGCCATGGAAAGTTCGGGGTGGCCGTATTTCTCGCACAGCAGCTTCGAGCCCATGCCCACATCCCGCCCAAAGCCTTCTCCCCTGGCAACGGCTTCCGTCATTGCGCAGAATGCTTCGGCGGAACCGAATTCCAGCTTGATGCCGCCGGTGACCGATTCATCGATCGCGCCGATATCGAACAGTTCCATGGCTGCGGAGATGGAACCGCCCAGGGAAATGGGGTCCATGCCGTATTCGTTGCACAGGAAACCGCAATAGGTGGCGGCGTCGATATCGGCCACACCCGCCGCCGATCCCAGGGCATAGGCCGTCTCGTATTCGAGTCCCCCAGACGCGCCGTGATATTGCGGCTTGTCCTTGACGCTGAAATGTTCCGGGTCGATGTGGCAGACCCGCCCGCAACCGATGGTGCAGCCGAAACAGGCGCTGTTGGTGATGAGGTTGGTGTGGCCGTTCTCTTTGGGGGTCTGCATCGCGCCCAGGTTTATCTTGTCGGCGCCTTCGAACTGGACCTCGCGGAAGTTCCGGGTGGGCAGCGACCCGTAGACATTGGTGGTGTCCATCATGGCGATGGTGCCCTGCCCGGTCAGTCCCTTGCGTCCGGCGTCTTCCCGCATGGCCTGCGCAGTGTCGTGCGCAACCCGCATGAAGGCTTCCGGGTCCGCCACGCTGAGCCCCCTGGTGCCTCTTACCGCAATGGATTTCAGGTGTTTCGATGCCATTACCGCGCCCACGCCGGAGCGCCCGGCGGCCCGGTGCATGTCATTGACCACGCAGGCGAACCGGCAACCGTATTCGGCGCTGGGCCCTACCGAGGCAAGGTGGATGAGCGGATCCTGGTGGGCCTGCTTGATGATCTCTTCCGTTTCCCATACGGTCCTGCCCCACAGGTGTCCGGCGGGCAGCAGGCGAACCCGTTCGTTTTCGATATGGAGGTAGACGGGTTCCGGCGCCCTGCCTTCCAGGATCAGCAGATCATAGCCGGCAAGTTTCAGTTCGCCGCCGAACTGGCCGCCGGAATTGGAACAGGCGATGGCATTCGTCAATGCGCCCTTGGTGATGACGGAATAGCGCCCGCCGGTAGAAGCCATGGTGCCGGTCAATGGTCCGGTTGCAAAGATTAATTTATTTTCCGGCGCCAGGGGATCGACACCGGGGTCGATTTCTTCAAACAGGTATTTTGTCCCAAGTCCCCGCTGTCCGAGGTAGGATTGTGCCCATTCCTCGTTCAACGGTTCGATTGTGGTATTCAGGTCAGTCAGGTTGACGCGTAATATCTGATGTTGCCAGCTCATGTTGTTCTCTCGTCATGGTCAGAGGCGGGGATACGACTATGGTATATACAAAAAATTACACATTCAACAACTGGCGTTCCTGTTCCCGGGAACTTCAAGTTGACGTCGCTATCCGGTAAACTGCCAGCTAATATGATTATGGGCTATCGATTCGTTTACCTCCTCCTGATTATTGCTTTGGCGGCTGCGCTGTCCGGCTGCCAGTCGGCGTTCGGTCCGCAGGCCTTGGAGCGCACCCATCCCGCCTATAACGAGGCCATAATTGCCTCCATCAACGAGCAGATGCTGCAGAACCTGGTGCGGATGCGTTACCGGGACGTTCCCTTTTTCCTGGAAATAGGCAGTGTCACGGCCAGCCTGTCACTGGGCGCCAACGCGGGGCTGAACGCTGATGTAAACCTCGGCAGCGGCGATACTCTGTCTCCCGGTCTGGGAGTTGCCTACGCCGATAAGCCGACTATCAGTTACACACCGCTGCGGGGCGAAGAACTGCTCAAGAGCATCCTCAGCCCCCTGCAACTGGAGGCCATCCTGGTACTCACACAATCAGGCTGGAATATCAGCCGGGTGTTCGGGTTGTGTTTTGAAAGGATCAACAATCTTTACAACGCCCCTAATGCGTCAGGACCGACACCTGCACAGGAGCCGGATCATGAGGATTTCGGCAATTTGATGGACGCGCTTCACACGTTACAAAAAAATCAACTCATTGAAATCGGCACAAATGAAGCAGGCAGTATCGTTATCAAGCTGATCAGGGATAATTATGCCTACAAAAATCAAATTGATCAGGTTTACACACTGCTGGAACTCAACCACAACAAGGATGAATTCACCCTGAATACGGATTTTCTGAATATGAATAATGAGCAATGGACCGTGCGTCCAAGATCCATCTCCGGCCTGCTGTATTATTTGTCACACAATGTCGGAGCGCCGTCCAGTCACCACTACGAACTTGTGACGGTTACCAGGACAGAAGACGGCGGAAGATTCGACTGGAATGAAACCCCCGCAGGACGTCTGTTCAGTATCAGGACGAGCGAGGAACAACCGCAGAATGCCTACATTGCCACCCGCTACCGGAGTCACTGGTTCTATATAGAAGACACCGACCTGGAAACCAAGTCCACGTTCATGCTGTTGCGGCAGTTGTTCGACCTGCAGGCCGGACAGACCAATCCCCAGGTGCCGGCGCTGACCCTGCCGGTAAGATAATCCTGTCCCACGATTTATCTGGCAATGAATTCAGCATCCCGTAATTCCAGCCCGGCAGTGGATGTTAACAGTACTGTTTCCATTCTCTCTACCATTTATCTCGGGGTTATCGGTGCAGCCGTATTTATCGTGCAGCCCGGATTTGTTCAGGGCATGGTGGAATCTCTCGGGTTCGGTGAACAGCAGGCGGGTTTTATTGCTTCAGCGGAGGTTTGGGGGATTGCCGCAACCTCAGTCTTACTGGCTTTTTGGGCTCCCCGTTTTAACTGGGTAAAGTTCCTGAATGTCTCACTATTACTTTTTGTGGGAGGGAATCTGGCCTCGCTTACTACCGGTGATTTGACGTCGTTTGGCCTGTTACGTTTCATCGTGGGCCTGGGATCCGGCGGGTTGATCTCGCTGACCTTCACCGTGATGGGTCTGACCAGGTTTCCGGAGCGAAATCTTGGATATTTGATTATCGGTGTTCTGATTTACTCTGCATGCAGCCTGTGGGTGATGCCCACGGCGTTAGCGGCTATTGGTCTCAATGGCATTATTGTTTTCTTTGCGCTGTTTGGTGCGAGTGGATGGTTTTGCCTCCGTCATATGCCGGAATCAGGAGAAGCGCATTACCCTGCCGTGGCGGACTCCGTAGATATCAGTACAGGCTTGCGGGTTACGGCCGTGCTTGCCATGTTCATTTATTTCCTGGCGATTGGCGGTACCTGGGCTTATTTATTCCTTATTGGCCTCAATGCCGGTATTAATGAACAGGAAGTGGCTAATGGCTTATTCCTCTCGCAATTATCCGGCATCGCCGGCGCTCTTATTGTTACGGTCGCGGCTCACCGTTTGGGCAGGACTTCACTGCTGACTGTCGGCGTGCCGGGAGGCGGTATGATTCTCCTCGTGTTATTCGGTCAGTTCTCCGCGTTGACGTATGTAGTAGCCGTGTGTATCTACTGCTTTGCCTGGAATATGAGCCATCCTCTCTTGCTGGCATCCATGGCGAGCTTCGAGCGGAAAGGCCGGGTGGTGCACTATGCTGTTGCTGCCCAGATGTCAGGGTTGGCTATCGGTCCGGCGGGAGCCGCCGCTTTGTTGCTGGAAGATGATTATTCACAAGTCCTCCGGGCCGGCATAGTGTTATTTTTTGTTGCCTACCTGTTGCTCTTGGCTCCTCTGCTTAATCACCGGCGTCTGATGAGGGAACGAAGCCTCGCCTGAACTGCCTCCTGATTTTTGATGGTTAAGGAAGCTCTGAACAAGTCCATCCTGGACTTGCCAGAGCGATACATCCCTGTATCGCAGGAAACTCTGAGTTAATCAGAGTTTCCTTAAGAAAATAATTTTGTGCATCGCAACGTTTGAATTAATCTGACAAGTTATTTATAATCCCGCAATTCTGCCCGTTATCGTGGAGAAAAATCAACGACTGAACGGTCCGACCCCGGTACTCTTTCCAAGGCAGAAACACAACTGAACACATCTCACACGCAGGAGTTGTACCTGGTGGACAGA
>JAPPLI010000139.1:83090-84358 GCA_028819495.1 Gammaproteobacteria bacterium
GGCAGAAACACAACTGAACACATCTCACACGCAGGAGTTGTACCTGGTGGACAGATTTTTGAAATCTCCGAGAATCAATGCCGTTCCGGACAGGATTGCATTGATACAAATCGGCCTGGCGCTGTGTGCCGGCATGCTGCTCCTGCCGGCGCTGGGCCGCGTCGCGGCCTTGTCTGCAGTCCTTGCGGGCGGCATCAGCGCGCTGTCGACCTGGTATACGGGTAGAAAGGTATTCGGCAGCAGGGCGAAGAGCGCGCAGCAGTTCGTGAGGAACCTGTACCTGGCGCATTTTATGAAGTTACTGCTGGTGGTCGCCCTGTTCTGCATCGTGTTTGCGACCGTGCCGGTGAATTTCCCGGTGTTCGTAACCACCTATGCCGCAACCCTGGCCGTGTACGCCTGGGCGCTGGCCGCGGGCATGCGTACCCGGCGAGGATAAACCGGCAGCGCGAGAAAACGGAGAACGGAACATTGGCAGAAGGCACCCCGGCCGGGTATATCCAGCATCATTTACATAACCTGACTTTCGGACGGCATCCCGATGGGAGCTGGGGCCTGGCCCATTCGCAACGGGAGGCAACGGACATGGGCTTCATGGCCATCCACGTGGATACCATGTTCTGGTCGGTTTCATTGGGAATTTTGTTTTTATGGCTGTTTCGCAGGATCGCCGTCTCCATCTCCGTCGAAAACCCCGGCCACCTGCAGTCCTGTATAGAGGCCATCGTGGAATTGGTGGACAAGTCCGTGAAGGAGACGTTCCACGGAAAAAATCCGCTCATCGCGCCGCTGGCGCTGACGCTGTTTGTCTGGATATTCCTGATGAACTTCATGGACCTGATACCCGTCGACTTTATTCCTCACAGCACCTACCTGATGGGCATTCCCTACATGAAGGTAGTGCCGACCACAGACGTCAACGCGACCTTCGGCATGGCCTTTGCGGTGTTTTTCCTGATGATCTATTACTCCATCAAGGTGAAGGGCCTGGGCGGCTTTCTCGGAGAACTGGCCTTTCAACCGTTCGGCAAGGCATTGGTCCCCGTCAACCTGGCGCTGGAACTGGTCTCGCTGTTTGCCAAACCGCTTTCACTTTCGTTACGTTTGTTCGGCAACCTGTTTGCGGGGGAACTCATATTCATTTTGATCGCCGCCCTGATACCTTTCTGGGCGCAATGGACCCTGTCCGTGCCCTGGGCGATCTTTCATGTCCTGGTTATCACCTTGCAAGCCTATATTTTTATGATGTTGACGATTGTCTATCTCAG
>JAPPLI010000155.1 GCA_028819495.1 Gammaproteobacteria bacterium
GTGGGTCAAGTACTGGTGGGGACAGACCTCAGGTCTGTCCCCGGGAATGGGGGGAAGGCACAAATAAAACAGGGGCTGATTTAAACGGGTTGCCCCGTCTAAACGCCCCTGTGATCGTTTACTTCCGTGAAATCAGGAAGATTGTTTACTCTTAACTATCAGAGGATGAACAGACCGTCGGCTCCATCAGCACCTACACCATTCATATCACCATTCTGATCATCATGGATAAGTGCTATATTAGCTGATAATGCGTCTATAGTCTGACCCTGAATGGTAATTCTGCCGCCACCGTAGTCTTCCAGGTTAACAATAACGTTGCCGACACGCTCACTGAGGAGATCCGGCAAATCAGCTGGCCTGATCCCGAAAGCTGTGAGATCGATGTAATCCCCATCGCCAGTACGATTTGCGTCTGCAGTAGCAGGAGTCGGCGCTAATTCGATGCTGATAATGACGTCACTTCCATCGCCCGGGCCAAAGACAAAAGTGTCTATGCCGGTACCACCGGTCAGGTCATCATCACCTGCGCCACCGACTAGGGTATCATTGCCGGTACCACCGAAGATATCATCATTGCCGGCACCACCGTACATCATGTCATCGTTGGGATCATCTGTAATTTCAGCTAATGCAGTTCCAGCTTCATCGACACCATTCACAGTGTCAGTGGCTACACCGTTTCCATCAATGTCCACTGCTGGTCTTGCAGACCTTCGGCCCAACGTGTCATTACCGGCGCCACCGTGTAACTCGTCATTGCCTGCGTTGCCAACCAACTCATCATTGCCGCCACCGCCCATGATGACATTGGGAATACCATCACCGGCAATATAATCGGCTGAACGGGAACCGGTTACGTTTTCGATGCTTTCCAGTATGTCACCTTCGGCGTAGCTCTTGGTCGTAGTTACCTGATCGGCAACCTGGACAGTAGCCGGCCTAGTAAAGGTTGCGTTAGTTCCTCTCCAATCCATAACTTCGGGTTCAGTTGCAGCACTAAACATCGCCGGCGTCTCATCCCCGCTATCCGGAGTATTATCAGGGTCAGTAGCCGCAGCCCACTGTCTTCCATCGTCGGTTGTAGGCAACGTAACGGTAACACCATGCTTCGATACCTCGTAGGATATGGTGTCGCTGCCGCCATCACCGTGTATGTAGTCGGCGCCCTCACTGGCTATGAACGTATCACCGTCATCCAAGTCCATGGAACCCCATATCAACTCAATATTCCTGAGCGTGTCACCCATGGCGTCTCCAGCCGTGCCCATGCCGGTGTTCAGGTTTACCGTTACACCTCCATCGGCGCCACGGTAGGCTGCCCAGTCTTCTGAAGCACGCCTTGTCTCGTCAAGGGTAACTCCACCAACAGTTATTCCAGTATCATCAGTGTCGCCGTCATTATTACGATCTTCGCGGATCATGTTGTCACGGCCTTCGTTCGCATCCTCCCCACCGTCAAGCCTGTCGGCACCCGGGCCGCCAGCGAGCACATCCGCTCCGGCGGCGCCGCGCAGGGAGTCGTCACCTCCACCACCTGCGAGTTGGTTATTGAACATGTCTCCGGTCAAGTGGTCGTTATGCATTGACCCGGTCACGTTTACGAAGGTGGAAACATCGATTTCCGTCTCATCGTCTGTGCCATCATTGAGCGTGAGTTCGTAGGTCTCAATTTCATCACCATCGGCATGACCACCTGATGCGGTAGCAGTCGCCAGATTCACCGTAACGCCCGCATCCGAACCGGCATAGGACAAGGTGTTTACCTGGGTATTCTGAGCAGTATCTGCTCTACCTGTTTGTTCGCCGCCATCCATCTCATCGGCGCCAGCGCCGCCTTCTATGGTGTCATTACCAAAGCCGCCCACCAGCGTGTCATCTCCGCCGAGACCCCAGAGTGTGCTGCCGGTTTCACCTGCCGCGCCGGGATCACCACTAGTCGTACTACTAATAGCCGTCAGCACGTCGCCATGGGCCGAACCCTTGACGTTTTCAAAACTGGAGATGGTGTCACCTGTAGCGTGACCGCCAGAGTTGCTCGAGCCGGTAGCGCCAGCAGTGCCATCGCCAAGATCTACCCGCACGCGGCGGTCGGAACTTTCGTAGGATACGGTATCTCCGGGGCCGTCGCCGCCAATCAGCGTATCGCCACCGTCGCCGCCTTCGATTTCTTCCGGCATACGCACGTAGTCAGCGGTACCGGGGGTTCCCGTAGCAGCTGCACCAGTTATATAGTCATCCTCGTCCGTACCGATGACACGTTCGATGTTCATTGCATCAGTCCCAAGGGTAAATGCGTTAGTAGACGTACCAACCGCCTCATCCACCAATCTTGCAAATGAGAGGGTGTCCATATCTCCTGGATATCCTGCCGGATTCTCTCCACCGTCAATAGTACCGTCATCAAGGTCTGCGTAGATCATGTCATCACCGGCGCCTCCCATGAAATCGTCAGCGCCAGAGCCGCCGTTAACCCGGATATCTCACCAGTGAATTGAATAAGGCCGTGTGTTGTGTTATAAAGTCTTTTTTGATCAACAAGTTATAACACAAGCGGGGCACGGCCTTATGACTACACAGTGTATTCCTGATCAATTGGAATTTCAAGCCTTCGGTCGACGCCAGGTCACGGGGCGCTTTGATGGCGGTCGGCTCACCTCGGATGCGGGCGGCCTGCTGCTGCGTGAAGTAGCGCGGCGCCTGGACCTGTTCCCCCGCCTGGCCGGGTGTTTTACGGATTACCGTGAGGCGGGGAAGGTGGAGCACCCGGTGGAGTCCTTGCTGGCGCAACGGGTGTATGGGCTGGCGCTGGGGTATGAGGATATCAACGACCATGACCGGTTGCGCCATGACAGTCTGCTGGCGTTGCTGGTGGGCAAGGCGGACCTGACGGAGGAGTCCCGTCGCCGGGTGCGGGACCAGGGGGTGCCGCTGGCGGGGTCGAGCACGTTGAACCGGCTGGAGCTGGGCACGCCCGAGCAGGCGCCGTCGCACCGTTACCGGAAGGTGGTGGCGTCTCCTGATGAGTTGGACCGGTTGCTGGTGGACGTGTTCCTGGAGTCACACCGGCAGGCGCCGGCGCTGTTGTGGCTGGACTTCGACGCCACGGACGACCCCGTGCACGGCCACCAGGAGGGGCGGTTCTTTCACGGTTACTACAAGTCCTACTGTTACCTGCCGTTGTATGTCTTCTGCGGGGAGCACCTGCTGTGCGCCCGCTTGCGGTCGGCGGACAAGGAGGCGGCGGACGGGAGTGTGGACGAGTTATCCCGGATGGTGACACAGATACGGCAGCGTTGGCCGAAGGTACAGCTTATCGTGCGCGGGGATGCGGGGTTCTGCCGGGACGACCTGATGGCCTGGTGCGAAGCCAACGGGGTGAAGTACCTGTTCGGCCTCTCGACCAATGACCGCCTGGAGGCGATGATTGCCAAAGCCTTGCGCAAGTCGCACCGGCGTTACCTGCAGAGGCAGCGGCCCTCACGGCGCTTCCGGGAGTTGCGCTACCGCACCTTGACGAGCTGGTCGCGCACGCGCCGGGTGGTGGCGAAAGCGGAGCACCTGGCCAAAGGCCCCAACCCGCGCTTCGTAGTGACCAACCTGGCCAAGCAGACGGCCGGCGCTCAGCGGTTGTACGAGGACTTATACTGCGCCCGGGGGGACATGGAGAACCGCATCAAGGAGCAACAACTGGACCTGTTCGCCGACCGCACCAGCACGGCCACCCTGCGCGCCAACCAGTTGCGCCTGTACCTGTCCTCGTTTGCCTACCTGCTCATGCACGGCCTGCGCCGCCTGGGACTGGCCGGCACCCGCTGGGCCAGGGCCCAGTGCGGCACCATCCGCGCCCAAATACTGAAACTGGCCGCGTCCGTGCGCATTACTGCCCGCCGGGTGTGGCTGGCGTTGGCCTCCGGGTATCCATACCAGGCCGCTTTCGCCGCCGTGCTCAGACAACTGCAAAACAATCCGGCTCATGCCCCGCCCGGCTGACCCGCCGGAGCTTACTCATCCCCAACACGGCAACCCTGCCGTGAACGGCGTCCCTTGCCCGGCCCGCGGCGACTCAACGACAATACCGGGGCAACACCGGCTGAACCGGCCAGAACAGGGGCGCAACGGCGGCTGTGACCTGCCGTTTTGAGACAGCAACGGCGGTTTCCCCTACTATCAATAGAGAAATCTATATAAATGCGATAAATTACGTCCGCATGTTACCTTGGTGAGATATCCGGGTTAAGCGTGTCATTACCCATACCACCATCGAGGTCATCATCGCCTCTCCCACCGAACAGCATGTCATCACCCCTGCCGCCATTCAGCGTGTCATTGCCACCGCCGGGGCCGCCGTAGAGCTTGTCGTCGCCGCCCAGGCCCATAATGGTGTTGTCCCTGCTGTCACCGGCAAGTACGTCGCCCATCATGGATCCGGTAAGATTGACAATATCAGGTACAGTTTCCTCATGCATTACAGGGGGATCTCCTTCTTCCTCCGAAGGCACAGAATACTCCACGGTCACCGTGTCGCCCCAGATATCGCCCTCGGCATCGCCGCCCATGGCCTGGGAAGCATGCAGTCGCACCGTGACACTCATCATGGAACCGGCGTAGGAGGCGGTATCGTTACCCAGACCTCCGGTCAGCGTATCCGCACCAGGGCCGCCTTCCAACGTGTCATCCTCATCGCCGCCATCGAGCGTGTCATCACCGGCGCCGCCGGAGAGCGTGTCAGGGCCCTCTCTACCAGAGAGAACGTCGTTCCCGCCCAAACCCCACAACAGGTTACCCACGCTGGGGTCATCTGTGCCGGTCAGTGTATCGTCGTGCATGGAACCGCGCACGTTCTCGATGTCGTCGCCAAGATCATCGCCCTCGGCATCGCCGCCTGCGGCCGTACCGTCATTCAGGTTTATGGTGACGCCCATTGGCGAATATTCGTAGGAAATGGTGTCGCCACCAACACCCATATCATTATGAGTATGATCTCCGCCACTGATCTCATCGGCGCCGGTACCGCCCGTGATAAAGTCATTGCCGTCGCCGCCGTTGATTTTGTCATCGCCGCCCATACCGTCTATCGTGTCGTTTCCGCCAAGACCCTCAATCGACTCTGAAGAGTCCGTGCCAGCGATCTTCTCTGAGGCATTGGTACCTACGATATCCGCAGGCAGATCCAGCGCCTCGACAGTAATCATGTAATCGCCGGAATTGTCATCGCCCGGGATCCTGTTGTAGCTGCTGGCGTCGATGTAATAGGTGCCGTCCTCTTCTATTCGAACCCTCACCTGTGAATTGAGGTCTGCCGCATCACGCGGAGTTCCGACAGATCTGATGTCGTCGTTCATGGCAATCATGCCGCCCTTGGAATCACGTAACGTCAGGACGGTATCGGCAGCTCCATCCTCTTCCGCGCCCATAAGGGTAATTACATAGGTCATCCCCGCTTCCAGTTCGACCGCGACCCAATCTGAATCTGTCGAACCATCAAGGTTGCCGTTGAACGTATCTCCGACAGCCATCGTGTATGAGGTCTCGATGCTCGCAGCCGCATCTTGCATCATCATCTCTCTTACAGTTGCCATAACTTTATTCTCCTGTTATCAGATAGAAGTAGACGAGTTGGTCTTGCACTTTTGTGTTTTATTACGCGTTAAGGCGCATTACCGAGTATTAATAGGTTTATTGACAGTTTTTCACCCGTTGAATGAAATACTGCATTGCACCGTAAGGTGAGAGGTTGATGAAAACGAATAAACAATGAGGATGACAATAATGAAGAAACCGCTAAAAAATAACGGCAGTGTTTATGGGGAGGTACTTAATTCGGCGCTGGCGGACAACACCCGCATCGCTTATGACAAGGGCTGGTCTTTTTTTCAGGACTACTGCGCAGGGGCAGGCATCGATCCGCTGGATGCGACGCCCGACCAGGTGGCCGAATTCTTTGTTGACGTGGGTTTGCGCGCCCCGCAGGTTAACGGGAAGAAACTATCGATCAGCACACTGGTCCTGTACAGGTGCGCGATAAACCGGCAGTACGTGGAGGCGCGCGAACCTTCGCCCGCCAGTCACCCCAGCGTGACTGCCGTCCTGAAAGGCCTGGCGCGTTTGAACGGCGACGCGCAGCGCCGGGTGCAGGCTTTGCGCGAGCACCATATCCTGAGTATGCTGGAGCAGTGCGGCAGCAGTTTGATCGGTCTGCGCGATGCGGCGATTATTTCGCTTGGTTTTTCCGCTGCGTTACGCCGCTCTGAAATATGCGCGCTGACCATCGATGATATTCAAATCGTTCCCCCCCTCAATGGAGACGATACCCGCAAGATGTATGTGCATATCCGGAAATCGAAAACGGACCAGACCGGGAAAGGCCAGCGCATCGCCGTGCCGGAGGGCCGGAGGATTCAGCCGATAAAACGCCTGGAAGGCTGGCTCCGGTCCGCAGGCATCACGTACGGGTACGTATTCCAGACCATGAAGCGCGGCGGCGGTTTGCGCGGACGCCCCTTGCACCATGCGGACATTCCCCGGCTGCTGAAGCATTACGCCGGAATGATTGGCCTCGACCCCGACGAGATCTCGGGCCACTCACTGCGGGCGGGTTTTGTAACCAGCGCTGCCGTGCACCATGCGCGGCTCGACAAGATCATGGAGATCACGCGCCACAGCAACCCGGAAACGCTGATGCGGTACATCCGGGACGTGGAATTATTCAAGGACCACGCGGGAAAGGATTTTTTATAGCGTTACTGGGGTAGCAATCCGATGGACCGCGCCAGGGACACCGCCTCACTGCGGCTATGGACGCCCAGCTTGGCGAAGATCCGGCTCACGTGGAAACGCACGCCTTCGCGGGTGATGGAGAGTTCCGCGGCAATCTGCTTGTCGCGCAGGTCCGGGAGCAGTTTCAGCACGGTCATCTCGCGGTTGGAGAGGCCGCTTGCGTCTTTCTTTTCGTTGGCGTCGATCATCTTCAGCAGGTCGCGGGCAGCCGCCTGGCGCGTGCTGTCCGGCTGGGATTCGAGCCAGCGTTTGAGGGCCTGGCGGCTGATATCGCCCTCGCGCAGGACAGGACGGGCATAGCCGGCTTCGATGTAATGGCGCAGGAAAGTCTCGAGGTGTGAGCACGCCGCGTCCCGGTCGCCGGCGCGCCACTCGAGCGCCGTCAGCAGCGCACGGACGCGCATCGCGGTGCGCACGAGGCGGTGTTCCGTCACCAGGGAGAGCAGCTTTTTCGCGAAGCGCCGTCCCGCCTCGTAGTCCTCGCCGGCCATGTAAAGGCGCAGCCTTGCGCAGGCGAGCATCTCCAGCTCGCGCCAATCCAGCGAGTCCATGTCCAGGCAGTCTTCGTCGCCGGCGGGCAACGCCCCGGCGCGCCAGGCCCGCTCTGCTTCGCCGTCCCGCCCCGCTGCGGCGAGCGTGTCGACCCGCAGCGCGGCCAGGTACCGCGCCAGGGTCCGGCGCCCGGTCTGCCGTGCGTATTCCGTCATCCTGGTGACGGCCGAGAGTGCCCCGTCGATGCCGTCCGTGTAGTGCGCCACTTCTGCAATGATGGCGCAGTCGGATGCCTGGGTGGCGAACGTGTTGCCGGGCCGTGCGTAGTGGTCGCGCAGGCCCATGCCGGCGGCGATGGGCAGCGTGAGCCGGTTGCGTTCGAACTGGAGCTCGCGCAGCAGCGCATCGCCTGCCGCCGCTGCCAGGGGGTCATCGGGGTCGCGCCCCCGGGCGGACGCCAGGACGTTTGTGCAATATGTCTCCGCTTCCTGCGCATGCCCCCGGGCCATGGCCATGTTGCCTAATTGGATGTCGATGTGCAGGGACAGGTAGGGCAGGCCGTTGCTGCTGAGTTGGCGCGCCTGTTCGATCAGCGCAAATGCCGCATCGAATTGCGCCCGGCGGCTCTCATGGAGACACAGCGCGAAAACCAGGCACGTGCGCGCGTCCGGGTCCAGGTCGTTGTCCTGGATAAGCTCGCGGGCGTTGGCGGCGGCTGACTCTAGCTGTGCATTGTCCGTGCAGCCAAGGATAAAGAATGCCGTCTCGATGATGGCCTGGTCGATGCGGAGATCGCGCCCCCCGCCGGCCGGGTTATGGATGAAACCATCGGAGCTTTCCGCGGCCAGTTCGTACAGGCGCCGGGCCTCGGGGATACGGTCGCTGGTGGCGAGCGCCCAGGCCTGGGCCAGCGCCAGCCGCGGCCGCTGCCTGACGGCGTCGTGGGTGAGGGATGCCATGGCCTGGCGCAGCGCGGGCTGTACGTTGCCCGTCCACAGGCAGCGGATACCGCCGGCGTCCTCCATGAGCCGGCCCAGCAACGCCGGGTTGCCTGCTTCCGCGGCATGGCGCATCGCCGCGGACATATCGCCGCGCCGTTCCAGCGCCTCCGCGGCCCGGTGGTGGATGCTCCTGAAGCGTTCGGGCGACTCCCGGCTGCGCCGCGCCGCACAGTGCCGGCGCAGCAGCGGGTGCAGCGCCGGGGCGCCGGCGCCGGTGCCGGGAAACGGATGGAGCAGACCGTCGAGTTCCGTCATGGACTGCAGGCGGTGGCGTGAGTCGCTGCGCTCCAGCGCCTCGTCCAGCAGTACGGGGTCGAGTTCGTCCATAAGCCCGGCGTCCAGCAGGAAGTCGCGTTGCGCGGCCGGGAAGCGCTGCCACAACCGTGACTCGATCCAGTTGCCGAGCAGGTTGGCGCTGCCGGCGTGGCCGGAGGCTGCATCCGGGCCGGCTGCGTGGTCGGCGCGGCCGTACGCGGCAACCGGGCTGGCGACGTGGCTGGCGCGGCGGGACGTATTGTCCTGGCCAGTGGCGCTGCCGGCGGCGCGCAGCAATGCCAGGGCGACGGGCCAGCCCGCGTACTCCCGGTCAATGGCGGCGGTTTCCCGGTCGGACAGGCGCTTGCCGAGAAATGCGGCGGTGTCCTCTGCCGGGAAGCGCAGTTCATCGACCGTCAGCATGTCCACGCGTCCCGCCAGCAACGGCTCCAGGAGGTCCAGCGAGGGAGGCAGTTCGCGGCAGGCCAGGGCCACGCGCAGGTTGGACGGCGCCTCGCGCAGCAGCGTACCGATCGCCTGCGCGCCGCCGGGGTCGGTGAGCTGCTCTACGTTGTCCAGCGCGAGGGTGCAGGGCGCCGGGTAGGCATCGACCGCGTACAGCAACAGGTCCATTCCGCGCCCGGCCGTGTGCCGGTCGTCAGGACCGGGCGCCGGGACATCGATGCCCGCATGGCGGAACGCGTGGGCGAGGCAGGTTTCGACCTGTTCGCTTGTGTCCCCCCCGTCCATCTGCAGCCAGGCGGCCGGTATGCCGCGGTCACCGAGCAGTCTGCAGAGCGCGCCCAGCAGGGCTGTCTTGCCGAATCCACCCGGCGCCCTGAGCACCGCGACCGGGTACTCCGGCGACATGAGCCGGTCCAGCAGGGCAGGCCGGTCGAAGTAGCCGGGGAGGGGATCCGGCACGGCCGTCCGCCGGCGCAGGATCAGGTCCTCGACGGGCCCGGGAATGCCGCCGCCGTTGTCCGAAGTCATTTACGCCTTCTGTGCAGGGCAGGGCGCCCCGCAACAGGCAGGTTGCCTACAACAATCAAATAGTTCATAACCTGTTTTATGCTGGATGTGCAGGGAGTTCCTGACGTAAACAACCCATTATCGCAAAACAGTTATGTGATTATTGTGTTGCTAAAGTGTTTGTTTGTGAGTATTCCGGGAATCCAACGGGCAAGGAGTCGCCCCGTGGGCGACCCCTTCCTTAAACCAACTGATCTGCGGGATTCCCGGGGCGATTCAGGAGAACGCGTAACTGCTGTTCGATCTCAGACTTTGGAAGGAATACCGTTGCATCGTCTTTCCAGATTTTTAAAGCTCTTATCAGAAGCGCAACATCACAGGCATCGGCT
The DNA here is from genome assembly GCA_028819495.1 of Gammaproteobacteria bacterium. Classification (GTDB taxonomy): domain Bacteria; phylum Pseudomonadota; class Gammaproteobacteria; order Eutrophobiales; family Eutrophobiaceae; genus JAAXHV01. The sequence goes on from JAPPLI010000155.1 coordinate 9,890, forward strand.
GCTATAAATTCCTTGATCACCCAGAGCACACCATGGACTTTAGTACCGAGCTCAGCCGCGACTTTGCGCAGAAGACTATCACCGGTTAGAAGAATTCCTCCCTCGTGGCACTGTGTGGTTACCAGGCAAAAACAGTCGTTAGCTGTTAGCCTGCCGTGTTGCCTCTTTAGTGCGAATACATCCGCCATCCGTTCTGGAGGGAGGTCGTAGGTTTCCATACCCCCACCATCGAGAATTGCCCATTCCTGGGGCGTGAAGTCAAGCAGTTCGGACTCACGTATTGGTAGTGGCACGATGAAGCGATAAGGCAGGCGCGACAACACATGCAGAAGTTGCCCTTTTCGAAGGTCTATCAGGCAAGACGCGTCATTGACAACGACACAGGTCATCAGTGTTGCGGCCCACGAATTTCCTGTTCAATGGTTGAAATGGGTAGACGCAAGAACTGCGCTGCGCGTACTGGCGCAATCAGGTGTTCTCCTAAGGCCCGCCAAACCAACCGCTCGAAACGGTGTGGCCGTTCAAAGGTGCCAAAGCCTTCATCATTACGGATCGGCTCTGGTTCTTCAACTCGCCAGGTGCGCGCATAGCTGCGGAAGGCATATTCGATCACCGGTTTTGATAAAATATCTACCTGCATGAGCCGCATCAACATCGCCACCGCCGAGACTCCGTAAAGATGTTTTAACCTAACCAACTCGTGATAAGTCATGCCGTGGCGATGCACCCCGGCTTCCTTGATTAAGTGTTCGCCTGGTACAAGAAATGCACCAGCGAAGCGGTTCATGGCTTTTTCAAGATCGATACCTGGATTACCGGTCGAGCGAATGACTCTGTGTGCGAGCTCATGGGCGAGAGTAAATCGTTTGCGTTCAATATTAGTACGATTGGACACAACAACGACTGCCGTGTCAGGTCTGCCATCACTGCGTTTTACATCACAAGCCATTCCATCGAAACGATCCGGTAGATCCGCTTCGATAACTTTAATCCCCTTATCTTCCAGCAGTGCAGACATGCTGGGAATTGGATCCAGTCCCAGCAGCCATTTCTCCCGCAAAGCGTTAGCCATGTCATCAACATACTCGATACTCTCAATCTCATCGGTAACAAGATCGCCAAAGGGATTGGCGAGCGGAACCAATTCCAGAATGTCTTCAATTGCCAGGTAGTCTTCGACCTTTTCAGTCACAATTGCTTCGACGCGGGCGCGATCTCGTGCCGAGGTGCCGGAATGTTTGCGAAACTCAACCCCTTTCAGGGTTTCGACTTGGCCTCCCATGAGGAAGTCAATGGATACGCCAAGCGTTTTGCTTAATCCGACCAGCACCGATGAAGAAGGCATCATCTTTCCCGCCTCATATTTGCTGATTGCTTGTGCGCTAACTTTAGGTATAACGCTATCGGCAAGGGCCTGCATTGATAACCCTGCCTTCTTTCGCGCTAATCTGAGTCTTTGTCCAAACATGATTTTCCTCCATTAGTAATATGGTTGACATATACACAATAGTTGATGTAATATTTCAACTTCTGGTTGAAATATTAACACATATTTGTCGTTGTTCAACCGAAATAAACTTATATGGGTCTAAGACAGCGGCATGCAATTAAATCGCAACATCGTAATAAATATTGCAATCAGTATCGCACTGATGATCTTGTCGGGACTTGGAAAATGGGCTTATGGTCTTCTAGATAGTTCTGATTCCAATATTGCCGTAATCGAAAGGAAAATTATTGAAACAAAAAAAGAGAGGGCTTTATTAGAATTGGAGCAGGAACGCCTGGAATTAGAGCGCCAGCGCCAAATGCTTGCTTACCTGTCGGAACAAAAAATGGTATCCACACCGAATAGTCCGTCTCAGTCACAAGCACCCGTAGTACAACATAAGCAATCAGTCGTTGCAGGGCATTTGCCGGCAGACGCTTCAAGATGTACACAGATAGAGGTTGAGGCTAGTGTACAGGTAAGTACGGCTAATCACGTTGCAGGTGCTTACCAGAGCATAATGTATCAGTCTTATAATTAGTACTTTTGGGCGACCTGACCCCTTGGGGATTTGCTGGACCGGATCAGTCCAGCTTTCGATTGATCTCGGCGATCTTCTCTAGGGGAGTGTCAACGGATTTTTGCCCGGTTTTGTGGGAAAACTCACAAAAACCGGTAAAAAATTCTGTTGAAATTCTCCATGCATATTATAATTTCGGTATCACGTCGAATGAATAAAAAGGAGATTGCATAATGAACAACACAAAACAGGACAAACCGGACTGGGCAATCGCGCTTGAACATCATGAAGAAATGTGTGTCGAACGCGGCCGCACCATCGCCGAGAGATTTAATTCCGTCAGCGAGAGATTCAATTCCGTCGATGTCAGGTTTAATGCCGTCGACGTGAGATTTGATTCCATTGAAAAAAGACTGGACAATATCGAGAAACTCCAGCGTTTTACGCTTGGCGCCATCCTGGCCTGGCTGGCGTTCCTGATCGCTGTCATGAAACTGCTTCCCTGATTGTCAGCCGCCCCTGAAAAGGGGTCAGAATTAAATTCTGACCCCATGTGCTATTGATGGGTGTGACTGAAAGTGTGGTCAAGCGACCTGTTGCCAATACTCATTCCATAAGCCATTAAACCGGCAGATGCGCAACGCCAGCATCGCCTGGGCATTGTCCGCCTTCCACCAAGCCCCTGCGATCTTCATGC
>JAPPLI010000133.1 GCA_028819495.1 Gammaproteobacteria bacterium
CGGAGCGGGAGCAGGCCGAGCTTAACATCGCGGTGATGATTGGTAATCATCCTGCGCTGGCGATGTTTGCGGGGACGCCGGTGAACTACGATGAATCCGAGTACGCCTATGCTTCGCAGATGATGGGGGCGCCGCTTGAGTTGACCACGTCCGGCAACGGGTTAGACATCCTGGCCAACTCGGAGATGGTGATTGAGGCGCAGATGGTCAACAACGAGCGTATCCTCGAGGGCCCGTTCGGCGAGTTTCCCGGCACGTACAGCGGCGTGCGCCGGTTGAACGTATTCCGGGTGACGGCCGTGTCATACCGGGACGATCCCATCTTTGAGAGTTTGCACATCGGCAGTAAAAGCTGGTGTGAACACGACACACTCCTGGGCATCAATACCTGTGCGCCCATATATAACCAGTTAAAACAGAGCTTTCCCGAGATCGTTGCGGTCAATGCGCTGTACCAGCATGGCCTCACTGCGGTCATCGCGGTGAAGAACCGCTTTGCCGGCTTTGCCAAATCCGTGGCCCTGCGGGCGTTGGGCACGCCACACGGACTGATGTATTTGAAGAACCTCATCATGGTCGATGCCGACATCGATCCTTTTGATTTAAACCAGGTGATCTGGTCGCTGTCCAACCGCACCCGGGCCGATGACATTATCGTGTTGCCGAACATGCCGCTCAGCGATGCGGACCCGTCGGCGGAGATCGGCGGCAAAGGGCACCGGTTGATTATCGATGCCACTTCCTATATGCCGCCGGATCCGATCTCCGTCAACAACAACCTGGTGGAATCACCCGCCGGCGCGGAAATCGAGGACCTTCAGCGCAGGCTTGACGGGTTGCGCAGGAGATAACCCGGATTTCCGGGCGGGTACAGACCCTCGCTTACAAGTCGAGGAAATTCCCTATTAATTTTTTTCCTGTTCAATGAGTTTTTTCAGCTTCAGCCGCGCCCGAACGGCAGCAGTATCTCCCGGTAACATTATGAGCTTCAGGTCGCTCAATGCCGTTACATCTCCCATGTTTTGTTGGACTGCCTCGATCATCGGTTGATCTTCCTGATCGAATGCCTGCGACAGATTTATCGCAGGATGGTAGCGTAATGCGCAATCACCTGCCGCGGCAATTTACAGTCTACTGAAACGACATGCCGCAACAGTATTTAAGCGGGACTTATGAGCGGGGACCAGTTGCCCGTTTTGGAGAATTATTCCGTATCTTCGTAAATCAGTTTTTTCAGTATGTTCCGTGCATGTACGGCCGACGTATCGCCGGGCAGGGCAACCGGTCTGGGTTTTCTGGCCATAATATCCGTGTTCACTCCCAGTCTCCGCTGCACCGCTTCCAGCATCGGCGCATCCTCCGCGTCGAAAGCCTGGCTCACGAGCACCAGGTGCGCCTCGTCGGTAACCGTTGACTCCGAGGCCTTGATGCCGCTGCCCCAGAAATAATGGGTACTCAAATTATTGGCGGGAGTGAGGATGTGCGGCGCGATATTGATGAAGCCTTCACGCTCGGTCACCTTCATGCCGTCGACGCCGATGAAGATCCTCAATTCCAGTGCACAGGGGGGATTCCAGCGCATTGACTCGAAATCATCCACCATTTTGCCCTTAGTCTGTGGCCATAGAATATCCGTGAAATCCGATCCCTGGTAGGGCGGCACCAGGTAGTCCGAATACACTGTGTTGCCTTCGACCCGGTATTTGTAGTCAGGCCGCCAGTCCGAGCCGAAACCAGGGTGAAGATAGGGTGAATGGAACAGGTCCAGCAGGTTGTCGGTCACCAGTTCGTAGTGCGCATTGACTTGGCTGACTCCAAATACGAAGCGGTAATCGCCGTCCGTCAGTTCGGGATAGCGGACAATACGATCCGGGTCGGCCTTGTCCCGGTCGCCCATCCAGATCCACAGGATTCCGTCCTGCTCTACCATGGGGAATGACCGGACCCGCGCAGACGGCGGGACTCTGTCGGTCCACGGGTTGTGGGTACACCGTCCATCGCCGGCAAAGCGTAAGCCGTGATAACCGCATTCAATCTGACCTTCCACCAGCGTCCCGCGCGATAACGGCGCAAACCGGTGGGGACACATGTCGTACAGCGCCACGGCTACGCCGGATGAATCCCTGAACATGACTACCGGTGTTTCCAGGAATTCCCTGGCCACAGACGTATCCTGCAGGTCTTTTGCCCAGCTCGCCATATACCAGGCATTGTTGAGATAACCGTTCATGATTGTTACCGGCCTGCAATCGGGAAACGGAATGAAATAGTCATGACCGTGTCTACAAAGTAGCAGTTTATCGAGTAGCTGGCAATAAGGTTAAGGCCAAAAGTATTGCATTAGGTCAAAAGTATTGCATTAGGTCAAAAGTATTGCTAATATTTAGGTCGTTAGTATTGTCACTGGTCGTATGTAACAGGTTAAATCCACAGACGTATTACAAGGGGGTAGATAATGAATAAACTGATAATCAAATTTTCTGGTTTTATCCTTGCACTATTGGTTCCGTGTCTGTTATTTGCACAAACCATTGAAGAAGTGATTGTTACGGCGCAGAAACGCGAGCAATCACTACAGGATGTCAGTGTTGCCATCACGGCATTTTCCGGAGACGAGATTAATGTTTTCGGCATGGTTGACGCCTGGGACATCGCCATGCACACGCCGAACATGGCGATGACCGGGTTTTATGACTACAGCCGGGTTGAAATCGTCATGAGAGGCATCAGCCTGAACAACCTGTTCGGTTCAATCGACCAACCGCCGGTCGCGGTTTATCAGGACGAGGTTTACGTCGGGGCAAGGGCGGCATTATCGCAGATGTTCGACCTGGAACGCGTGGAAGTATTGCGCGGACCACAGGGCACCTTGTATGGGCGCAATACCACCGGCGGGGCGGTAAACTTTATCGCCAACAAGCCGTCGGAAGAGCCTAATCTCACTGGGTCATTTACCTATGGCCGCTATGATCAGGTAGGTGGCGAGATAGCGGGCAATATGCCGTTATCCGATACCTTAGCGATCAGGGCAGCGGGTGTTTACCGCACCTCGGACGGCTGGGCCCACAACCAGTTTGACGGCTCAACCGCGAACGGACATGACAATTATGCCGGGCGCATCATGTTGTCCTGGAAACCGAATTCGAATATTGATGCGCTGTTGACCGTGCACGGTTCTTCCGCGGAAAGCGACACGCCGGCAATTCACGCGTTGGGTTACGGTAACTTCGAGCCGAATGACCTGCTGCCTTTCGCCGGCGTTTTTTACCAGGAAGACCCGGATTTTCATACCTTCTCGAATGATCAGCCGGGTTTCGAGGACAATGAGACCTTTGGCCTGGCTGCCAATATCAAATGGAATGTCGGCAACGTGACCATGACGACCATTTTTTCCTATGACGAGCATGACACCGTATTGCACGAGGATACCGACGGCACCCCTTATGACATGTTTACGATTGATTATGCCGACGAGTTCGAATCATGGAGTTTCGAGCAGCGCGCGGCGGGGAATGCAGAAGGCGGCCCGTTGCAGGGGCTGGATTGGGTAATCGGTTTCAACTACTACGAGGATGAAACCGTGACCGCGAACGACACGCGGTTTTTCTTCGACCCGGTGCTGGCGCCGCTGGACTTCCTGCCACTCAGTTTCGAAGGGTTTTCCAACTACACCCAGGACGGATCGGTGTGGGCGCTGTTTGCCGATTTCCGCTATCCCCTGGCGGAAAAGTTCGCGTTTAACGGCGGTGTCAGGTATACCGATGAGGAAAAGGACTTCGATTGGGAATTGTCCGATAATTACGGTTCGCTGTTCCTCGTTGACGAGACGGAAAGCTGGGATGCGTTTACCGGCCGCGCCGGGCTGGAATGGACGCCCACCGAGGATTTGCTGTTCTATGCAAATTATTCCCGGGGCTTCAAGAGCGGCGGGTTCAACGGCGTGGTGTTGTCGCCTCCACCTCCCGGGTTTTCCCTGCCCAACGTGTCTTTCGACCCGGAATTTATCGATGCTTATGAGATCGGCATGAAATCGAGCTGGCTGGACAACCGCCTGATCATCAATGCCTCGATGTTCAGGAACGACCTCAAGGACCAGCAGTTCCTGGTCGTGTTGCCTGGCATCATCTTCCAGATCGACAATGCTGCCGCGTCCACGGTGGACGGGATAGAACTGGAAATGCAATTCCGGCCGGTAGAAGGATTGTATATCCAGTTCGGGCTGGGTCTGCTGGATGCCGAGTTCGATGAGTTTATCGATGCTGACGGCGCCAGCCATGCCGGCAATCCGTTACCCGCAACTTCCGACGTAAACCTGAACGGTGTGGTACAATACACCTTACCGTTAGGGGGAATGGGAACGCTGACGCCGAGGTTTGAGTTTACCCATTACTCGGAGCAGAATTACGACAGATTCGGTAAGAACCGGATCGACTCATTACTAGGATACCATATCACCCCGAAGGTTGATATCCAGGAGGCCTACGAAGTCTTCAATGCCTCGCTCACTTGGAGAAGCGTGGATGAGAAATATTCTCTCATGGCCTGGATCAGGAACCTCAGTGATGAGGAATATGTCTACAAGACCATCGGCAACAACGCGGATGCCCTGAAAGGCATCGGCGGCGCGACCAGTTTTCATGCGCCGCCGCGTACCTATGGTGTGACGTTCAGGTTCGATTATTAATAAGAGGCTGGGAGGAACTGAACATGATTTTCCAATGTCCCCGATGTACTGCAGACAGGGACCGCTGCCGGGAAGAGCACAAAGGAATGGATGGCGACACTGTTGTCTGGACTGTTTTTCACTGCTTGGATTGTTCTTTCACGTGGCGCGATTGTGAACCTGAAACCGTGGTAAGTCACGGGATGCGCCAGTCATGGACAAACCTCACGACCCTGGATCCGGAATCCTACCCGCACAACATTCCACCGCCGTAGTGACATAAGTTAGTTATACTTTTCCCTCTGATGCAGGTTTGAACGGTTTTAGGGTTTCACTGATACAAGGGCTATATTGATGCAATATAAAATAGGGGTTGATACGGGGGGGACCTTTACGGATGCAGTGGTTCTGGATGAAGATGGGAATATAACAACCGGAAAACACCTCACTACCTACCACGATTTCTCGGAAGGCGTGGGTAATTCGCTGGCTGTTGCGGCAGAAAAACTGTCGATCAGCCTGGAACAATTACTGGGTAACTGTGTTGCGTTTGCCTACGGCACCACGATCGGCACCAATGCCATTGCAACGCGCACCGGTGCAAAAGTCGGCATGTTAACCACGAAAGGCGCCCGGGATACCATTCATATAGCACGTGGCCTGTCGCGCTGGACCGGCTTATCGGAAGCCGAGACCAAACACATGGCAACGACCATAAAACCGGCACCGCTTGTTCCCAAAAAGTTGATCAGGGAGATTCGCGAACGGGTGGATTATTCCGGGAGCGAAGTGGTGCAGATAAACGAAGATGACGTGCGCGCAGCCGTAGCGGAACTTGTCGAGCAGGGCGTTGAGAGTATTGCCGTTTGCTTCCTGTGGTCGTTTACAAACCGCGCGCACGAATTGAGAGCAAAGGAAATCGTACAGGAATTGTACCCGAACCTGTATAGCTGCACATCCTGTGAAGTGGTGCCGCTGGAAGGGGAATACGAGCGTTTCATCACCACGGTGCTGGACGCTTATGTGGGGCCTGCAACCCTGAACTATATGAAATCCGTATCAGGATTTCTCAGGGAAAAGGGATTGAAGCCAAGACTGTTGCTGATGAAAGCCGATGGCGGGATCGCGTACTCGGACTCAGTGCTCCCGGTCGCCACTGTCCACTCGGGACCGGCAGGCGGGGTAAAGGCAACCCGGACATTCGGCCGCATCCTGGGTTACGATAACATCATCTCGACCGACGTGGGCGGCACGACTTTTGACGTCAGCCTTATTACCAGGGGAAAGGAGACCTTCAACCGTGAGCCGCGTATCGAGAAATTCAGTACCCTGTACCCGACGCTGGACATCGTGTCCATCGGCGCGGGCGGAGGCACCATCGTCCATGCTGACCAGGAACTGAAAACGCTGCACGTGGGGCCGCAGAGTGCGGGTTCCAATCCGGGGCCGGCCTGTTACGGGTTCGGCGGCGAGCAGCCCACCATGACCGATGCCGCGGTGATCCTGGGTTATATCAACCCGGAATACTTCAACGGCGGACGCATGGCGCTGCAACCGGAACGATCCCGGGAGGCATTCAACAGGGTGGCTGCCGTCCTGGACATGGACGTGGTGGAGGTGGCCCAGGGCGCCTATGAAATCATCAACTCGCACATGTCGGACCTGATCATGGGCATGACGGTGCGGCGCGGCGTGGATATCGGCAACTACGTAATCTTCAGTTTCGGTGGGGCAGGCCCCGTGCACGTGGCGTATATGGGCGCGACGCTTGGCGCGAAGAAATCGATAATCCCTGCTTCATCCTCCGTCTATTCGGCCCTGGGACTGGCGACCTCGCCCATCGGACATACCTATATCAAGTATGACTACCGCACTTTGCCGATAACTGCACAGGTATTGAACAACAATATCGGCGAATTGCATCAAAGGGTGAAACGGGAACTGGCCGCGGGCGGAGTGCGTCCCGAGGACATGGATATCCAGGTTTCAATGGACATGAAATACCTGTTGCAGATCAATACGGTCAACATGACGATCCCGTTAAAGGATACCTATACGGAAGACGATGCGGCGCAACTGGGCAACCTGTTCGACCAGGCCTATACGGACCTGTACGGTACTGGAGCGGCGTATCCCGAGGCCGGGCGCGTGATATCCTCCTACATGATAAAGGGAGAGGGCATCGTCCATGATTTTGCTCCGAGTCCGGCGCCCCTGGCGGGCAAGGACCCTGGCGGCGGTGCCAAGGGAAGCAGGCAGGCGTATTTCAAGGGCGACGAGTTCCTGGAAACGCCCCTGTTTGATTTCGCAAAATTGCTGCCCGGCAACGAAGTGAACGGGCCGGCGATTATTGAGGCCGACGAGACCACGATCGTAGTGCCGCCGGGTTACAACGCATCACTGGACGGTTTTAAAAATATTGAACTCATGAGCACAGAAGGCTGAGAAGATGAACACGAAACTGGACCCCGTCACATTTGAAATTCTCCGGCACCGCTTGGAGGAAATTGTCAATGAAGCCTATTACACCATGGCGCGCGTCTCCGGTAATGCAATCATAACGGAGGCGGGCGACCATGAAGAGGCTATCCTGAACGCAAACGGCGACACCATCATGGTAGGCGGCGGCATTGTCGAATGGACCCAGTGCCTTGAGGAAGCCGGGCGTTATATCTCCAGTGAGTATGAGGACAATCCAGGTATCTTTGAAGGTGACCAATTCGTATTGAACTGCACCGAAATAGCGGCGGTACACCTGATGGACATCCAGGTGTTGAAACCGGTGTTCTGGGAGGGCAAACGGTTTGCCTGGCTGAATACTGCCGGACACAACATGGACGTGGGCGGCATCAATATCGGGGGCGTGCAGATTGATGCCCGCGAGCGCGTGCAGGAAGGGTTGAGCATGTGGGGTCTCAAGGTGTGTGAAGGGGGGGCTATCCGCAAGGATATCGAAACAACCATCAAGAACATGACGCGCCAACCGGAACTCCTGGTGCTGGAATTACGGGCGCGCATGGCTGCCAACAACGCCGCGGAGAAACGCCTGCTGGATACCGTCAGGGAATTCGGCTTCGACAAGGTGATGGCGATCTTCGAAGAATTGCCGAGATACTCGGAGCAGCGCATCCGCCAGCGGCTGAGGAAGCTGCCTGATGGTGAGTTCTCGGCCGTTCACTATTTCGAATCGGTTATTGAGAGTGAAGGCGCACTGGCAGTCAGGTGTAACCTGATAAAAAAAGGCGACACCATAAAATTGGATTTCACCGGGTCGTCGCCACAGTCAAAAGGGGCCCAGAACGTGGCGTTGCCCGGCGCAAAGAGCAATGCCGAGTGCCCCTTTCTTATGATGCTGGCCCATGATATTCCATGGAATTACGGGTTGTGGGGAGTGATTGACTGGGTGCTTCCACACGGCACGGTCGTCAACCCCACGGATGATGCGCCGGTTTCGATCAATACGCCTGCGGGCGCCGGTTACGTGACCATCGGTTGTGTGCTGGATTGCATCAGCCAGCTCTATTTGTGTTCGGATGAAAAGGAAGAGGCAATGGCCTGCGGCAGTAACGCCTTTAATAACCCGATGCTCTATGGCGAAGACAAGGAAGGCAATTATTTCATCACCATGATGATGGAGAATCTCATCTGCGGCGCCGGGGGCATGTACCATCGTGACGGTGATGATACCTGCTCCAACATGTGGACCACCAAGCCCCAGGTTACCAATCTCGAGCGCGCCGAGCAGTTGTTTCCCTGGTTGTACCTGTGGCGCAAGGAGGCAACCGATACCGGCGGACCCGGAAAGAACCGGGGCGGCACAGCCTGTATGAACGCATTCATTCCCTGGAAGGTGGATGAAATGGAAGCCCATGACAACGGCATGGGCGATGTCGTGCGCCTCGCCAACGGTCTGGCCGGGGGGTATCCTGCGCCGAATGTAAAACAATACCTCATCAGGAAATCCAACATACAGTCCCTGTTTGACCGGGGGGAGATGCCCTCTGCCATGGATGAAATTGAAGGAGCAGTTGAGGAATACGGCTGTAACACCATATTCCCCTTTTATAGGAACGATGTCTACGCGGTGTACTTTGGCGGCGGCGGCGGGTTTGGAGATCCGCTGGAACGTGACCCTGATCAACTCGTACAGGATGTATTGAACGAATATGTATCGGTTGAGGAGGCCAGGAAATTATACGGGGTCGTCATCGACGGGGAAACGCTGCAGGTGGACTGGGAAGGCACTGAAAAGGAACGGCAAACCATACGTAAAACGCGCCTGGGCCTGGCGCAGGCGCCGAAACGGGCAAACGGTAATGCTGCCGGCAGCGGGACCGAACTGATGAACTGGGCCGGAGTGATTTCCCTGAACGCGGACGCTGCAGGTGATCGTCACTGGCAATGTAAGAAATGCGACCATATTTTGGGTGATGCCGGCGCAGACTGGAAGGACTACGCGGCGACATTTCATGCCCCGATGGAACACGGCCAGCCCGAAGCGTTTGCGACGACAACGGAAGAGTATCACCTGCGCGAATGTTACTGCCCGAACTGCGGCGGGTTATTCGAGGTGTTGAACCTCGGTGTAAATGATGAGGACGTGGTGACATTCAAGTACCTTAACTGAGCCGGGTTTTCGCCGGGTGGCACAATCCGATTACGGTCAAGGGTGGAAGACAAATCGGGAACCGTCCGTGAAGCGCTCGAAGCGATAAGGGGAGATATCAAACTTCGTTGTCCTGCCGGTAACCAGGTCCGCCAATGCCTCACCCGCGGCTGCGCTCATGGTCAGGCCGTAGAGCATACCCGCGCCGATGTAAAGCCCGGGGATGCTTGCGACCGGCGAGATCACCCCCAGGTTGTCGATGGTGGATATCAGGGACCCCGTGTAAACTTCTCGCACCTTGCAACCGGCAAAGGCGGGTATGTACCGGCCCATGCCCGCAACGGCTTCCGCGGTAATCCCGGGGACAGGCCCGGGTTGCAGGATGCGGTTTTCCTCGAACACGGAAACCCGGTCCGTCGGCCTTTTCCGGTTGGCCCGGATGTCCCAGAAAAACGTGCGCAGGTTAAGCACCGGCCGCATGTCCTGGTCCACATCCGTGGGCGCAGCCATCAGCTTGCGGATGTTCTTCACTATGGACATCGTTATGGGAATGCGACCGGCCGCTGCGCCAAACAGGTAACCGCCGTCGGGCTCGCGCCGATAATATCCTGCTGGTGTCATGCCCGCGATGGCGGGACCGCCGGCAACCGGTTCCACACTGCACTGTTCTGCGAAAATCATTATCTGCGGCAGGTCCAGTCCCAGGTGCGCAGCCAGCATGGAAGACCAGACGCCGCCTGCGATGATCACGTTGGCGGTCTTTATGCTGCCTTGTTCCGTGATGACGCCGGCGACTGTACCGCCCTGGCGCTCGATACTCCGCACCGCACAAGACTGCAACAGGGTTGCCCCCTTAGCCCGCGCGGCCCGGGCAATGGCCGGCGCCGCCAGGCACGGTTCGATGGCCGCGCCGTTGGCCTGGTACAAGGCAGCGTGCCAACCGCTGCCCAGCCCCCCGTCAAGGGCGCCGACCTCCCTGTCCGTCAACATGCGTGCATCCACGCCAGGTTGCCCCTGCATGTCCTTGAGCCAAGCCGCGGCAGCTTCCGCAGGTCCTTCGTCCTCGTAAAGACTGATCAGGCCCGGCCCTGCATAACCGATATCCCCGCTGACCCGTTCCGGCATGGCGTGCCAGAGTTCGATGGAGCGGGCAATGAGTTCCATCTTGACGGGCGAGAGCAGCTCATACTCCACAAGGCCGACCGCGCGCCCGGATGCTTCGCCGGCGACCACGCCTTTTTCACACAGGACTACGCTAACGCCTCTCTCCGCCAGGTTCAGCGCGGTGATACAACCCAGGTAACCCCCGCCGATGACCACCACGTCCGCTTCAGCCGGCACGTCCCGGTCGCTTTCCACAGTCTGCGCACGCGCCACGCCGGGCACGATGCCGCAACCACCGAATTCAAGCATTGTGTTGACCCCCTATGTTACGTACTGCATTCATGGCCATGCTCTGTCCGGCGCGTAGGGCGCATTATATTCCGGTATTCTCACGCTGTTTTCCCGTGCGTGGTTTTGCAATTCCCGCACCGGTTCTTTCAGTATATACAGTTTCTCGCCTGATAGCTCCAGGAGGTCGATAGAGGTTCCTGTATAGTGTGTACAGGTAACCTGTTTCCAGTTTATAATGGCCTGGTTATATCAACTCATCCCCCCGGCTGCCGGACGACGCAGATTATGTAAGCCGGCGCTGAAGCATAATGAAGAAATCACAACAACTGCTGGTCCTCATCAGCGCCATCTGCGCGTATAACCTGTCATCTTTCAGTTGGTGGGCCCAGCCTCAAATCGTCCATACCCTGATTGACAAGCTCGGGTTATCCGATTCCGGAGCAGGACAGGTAGTATCGATAGAATTACTGGCAATCGCTGTCACCGCTTTTGTCATCTCCCCATGGATCGCAAAATTCCATGTAAAAAAGGTCTGCTACACGGCCGGGACCATCGCAATTGCCGGGCATTTCGTGTCGGCATCAACCCAAGCATTTGAGATATTGTTTTTTGCCCGGCTGGGATCGGGCATAGCCGAGGGATTGATACTCGCTTTTGCCAACGGCGCGCTTGCTTCCACCAAGAACCCCGATCGTTCTTATGCCTTACTCAATACCTGGAACGTCGGTTCAGGTGTAGTTTTATTGACGATAATGCCGGTATTGGAACAGAAATACGGCGCCGTAGCCGTCTTCGGACTTATCGGCATTGCCTGTTTACTGATGATGCCTCTGTTCAGGCATTTACCCGTGAAAATTGCAGTCGTGCAGCAAAAAAAAATATCGGGAGACAGGATTAAAACGGCAATAGTCATGCTGTTGTCCCTTCTGGTGTGGGGTACGGCGTCAGCAATGACCTGGGCGTTTTATATTTCGATAGGCGCACACACGACACTACAGACCACGACGGTGGGATTGATAGCAGCCGTTGCTGCGCTCGGGGGGCTGGTGGGGGGCGCTTTTGCAGTTTATGTCAGTGGTAACTACGGCCGTTACATACCATTTTATATTGCCTTGCTTGTACATGCGGTTATCGCAATGGCGCTCACACACGTATTTTATAACTGGGTTTTTATTTTTACGGCGCCTGCCACAATAGCCTGTGTTTACTTTATCCTGCCTCTCTACCTCGGAATGGCGGCTGGACATGATCCTAACGGCGGGTTACCGGCAGCAATGGCTGCAGTCTTTCTGCTGACCGGAGGGACGGGGCCGCTATTTGGCGGCTACCTGGTTGAATACGGAGGCGTCCAATTAATTGGATGGGCCATATTAACCGGCTGTGTTTTTGCCGCAATTTGTAATAAATGGTTGATCCTGAGGCTGTCAAAAACATAGACATGCCGGCCCGGAAAGGACATGACGAGATCCCGCCCCCGTATACCGGATAGCCGGAACTGCGTGCTTGTGATATGAAGTCAACCCTGTCCCGGGAAGCAATCACTGTTGGCAAACGCGTCAAGGGGTTGCGGGACTTCCTGGATCTGCTGGACGAGAACGGCCAACTGGCGGTGTGGGAGGACGAGGTCCTGCCCGAGCCGGACATCCGCAACATCTCCGTGGCCGCAGGCCGCGACGCCATGCACGGGCCGGCGGTGCGGCTCACCA
>JAPPLI010000041.1 GCA_028819495.1 Gammaproteobacteria bacterium
GAAAAGAAAGTAGCTTTGACGTTCCGGGGGAGAGAAAATTCTTGGATACATGCCCTCATTATACGCCTGAAAACTCCATTTATCAAATAAAATTGGCGTTTATAACTCCATAAGTAATTAAATATTGGAGTTTTTGCGGGCAGGCATTCAGATGAAACTGTAGCCTCAAGGTTAGGATAAGCTCCGGTTTCAGCAGGGTAATGTCGGTTTTCAGAAATTCTGCCGGAACGATTATAGCGGGCATGGAGGCCGGGATTATTGTTTGCAAATACCCCGAAAACAGGTTATAAGCAGTTTATATGATACTGCTTATAATTACTGGCGGTGGCAAATGAGATATACGTCGTTGGCCCCAAGCGCCCAGGTTGCATACGCGGACCTGCTCACCAGCCTGTATACATCAGCCATACCTGACAGGGGCATATCCTGTTTCACCCGAAATGTGAAGGGGAAAGATTACTGGTATATGCAATACACCGTCGGACCCAATAAACGCTCCTGTTACATTGGTCCCGATACGGAGCCCATTCGTGAACTGGTGGCGAAGTGCAGGCAAAAACAGGATGAGGACAAACCACAGCGAATCGAGAGAAAACGCATGGTAGCCACCTGTGTCGCAACGGGCCTGCATGCCTTGTCACCCGCTGAGGCCCGGGTCTATGAAGTGCTGGCGCAAGCGGGCCTGTTTGAAGCGGGCGCGGTTATCGTCGGGACCCACGCCTTTCTCCATATCGGAAACATGCTGTGTGTTCAGTGGGAGCGTTTTGCCGTGCGGACCAGGGACGTTGATATCGCCCAGGAGCAGAGCATTGCCGTGGCTTCCCCGCCTGTGGACATGGATGTCAGGGAAACGCTCATCAGGGCGGACAAGGGCGTTCTTCCGGTTCCGGCGCTGGATTCCAGGCAGCCATCAACCCGGTTCAGTCTGCGAAACCAGGACCTGACCGTCTCCCTGCTTACCCCCCTGCGCGGCAGACCGTCAAGCAAACCGGTGATGCTGAAAGGTATGAATGCGGCGGCTGAGCCTGTACGCTACCTGGATTACCTGATCGAAGACAGCCAGCCCGCTGCCGTGCCCACCGGTACAGGCTTGCTGATCCGCATCCCATCACCGGCCCGTTTTGCCTTGCATAAGCTGGTGGTTTCACAACGGCGGCCTGCCGCGTTTGCGGCAAAGGGCCGCAAAGATCTGGCGCAGGCGGCAGCGGTCCTGGACGTCCTGAAAGATCTCAGGCCTGGAGATATTGATCTGGCCGGCGATGCCGCCGTGCGCATGGGGGATAAATTTGTCAAGCAGATACTTGCTGCGGCAAATCTGATTGACGAGGAACTTGGATCGCTGGTCAGAGATGCTGTTGTCAAGTAGGGTCGGGCAACGGTATTAACGAACCTGTGGAGGCAGGCTTTTCATCCCGGCCTCCTTGCTACAAGGTTCCTTCTCCCCTTGATTGAGAGGGAGAGGGACTATTGACGACAAACAGCCCTTTAAATAGCATCGCCATATACAAACAAATTGCCTATACTGCGAGCAGCTTGCATTGAAATGAGTTCAGGAGGTGTCTGATGGCAACGGGTTCCGTATTTGAAAACAACCGTACTCAAGCTGTTCGTCTGCCGGCGGAAACACGCTTTCCAGCGCAGGTTAAAAAAGTCAAGGTGCGCGTACTGGGTTGCGACCGGGTGCTGTCCCCGTTGGATCAGACCTGGGACAGTTTCTTCCTGGCAGACGACACCGAAGACGTGCACATTGAACGTGGCGAACAAGGCGCTCATCAAGAGAGGGAACCCCTTGAATGATTAAATACATGCTTGATACGGACATATCGATCTACATTATCAACAAAAGACCTGTCGAAATTCTGGATACGTTTAACGAGAACGCGGAATTTTTGTGTATCAGCGCAGTCACGCTGGCAGAATTGCTGCACGGCGCGAAGAAAAGCAACAATCCTGTTCGTGCCTCGCGGCGCGTCCAGGATTTTGCGTCTCGTTTGGAGGTGCTCGACTATGGAGAAAAAGCGGCGCACCACTATGGTGACATCAAGGCCGGGTTGGAACAGCAAGGGGCAGTGATCGGACCTAATGATTTGCATATTGCCAGCCATGCCCGCAGTGAAGGCTTGACACTGATAACCAACAACACCGGTGAATTCAAGCGAGTTGAAGGTCTGCGTATCGAAAATTGGGTCAGCTAATGAGAGCGGCAACAAAAAATGTATATAAAGTGCCGATGAAGAACCCGCCTCATTCGGGCCTGTCTGTTCGCTACGATTGCCTGGAACCTCTCGGTCTTAATGTTACGGAGGCAGCAAACTCGGGGTTAGTCGCAGGCAGCTGTCGGATCTTGTGAATGGCCGTTCAGGGATTTCGCCTGAAATGGCGATACGTCTCGACAAAGCCTTTGGTGGCGGCGCGTCCATGTGGTGCCGAATGCAGGCTGCCTACAACCTTGCCCAGGCGATGAAGCGGGCCGGCAAGATCGAAGTTGAACGAATTGAGCGCGCGTTGCCTCAGCCGAAGTTTTATACAATGAGGAACCATAGAGAGGTTCCCTGCGCTCATCTGTGCCTTCATGATACGCAGTAAATATCATTCATGACTGACTACCTCCACGCACTGCCTTCGGGCTACCGCATCGAAGAATACGAGCTGGTGCGTGTCTTGGGAAGCGGCGGCTTCGGGATTACCTACCTGTAATTTTTTCGTATTGTCGTTGTCTCTGTCTGATTTCCGTTCGAGGCAGACGGCAGCGAGGGTGCTCTGCGATGGCATTTAATGCTTGCTTCAGATCTCCGATGGCAATAGTCCGGTTTAATTCCATTTGATCAAACAACCATAGCACTCCATGACACTCTACGATTCCTCTTGAGGCCATATCACGCAAATCCGCATCGCCTGATAACAATACCCATTTCCTCGATTTTGCAAGTGATAATGCAAAGCTGTCTGGTACACTTAATTTTGACTGGTGTAGCCTGAAGCGGATTGCTTCTTCAACTTCATGGTTGTTTAACGGTTCGACTCGCAGCCCTAATTCCTGTAATCGCGGTCCTTCATAATTTTCCAGTTCACGTTTATACAGTACATCAGGGACCACAAAATCATACGGTAATGTAAAAACCTGCTCAAGCAGTCCTCCACGATTCAGATCAATTATTACCGAAGTGTCCGATACAAGTACTTGCAAAATCCTTTACTCCAAACAGCCCGCTTCAAACTGCTTGTGCTTCTCCCATTTCCTGCTGCAGTTGACGTGCAGAGATGCCCAGCAATTCTGCGCATTTTGCTTCCGAAATTGCCTCCTCCGCCAGCGCACGAAAGCATAAACGCCGGAAGCGTAATGGTTCTTCGCTGTCAGGAGGCAGCGCCCCCGGCTCCTTATAAGGAAATGTACGATAATTTTGCTGTGAGAAATATCCAAGCATTTCCTTGAAAACCGATTGCGTGATAATTCCCAGGTCAAGAAAGCGATACATTAAGGCCTGAAGACTTACACGAAATAACTTTTTCAATTGTACCAACTCGCCCATACCGAATGAGGTGCGGCGCATACCAATTTCCCCCCAGAGCGATTCCGCTGGCATCAGAAAGGCGCCGGCAAAACGATGGGCCGATAGTTCTGTAGCATTTTTATCGTCAAGCGCTTGCATAAGAATATGGCCAAGTTCATGGGCCAGCGTGAAGCGCTGTCGTTCACCCCATTGACTGGCATTGACCATGATAACAGGCAGGGGAGGTTTATCCGGGCGACACACATCTGCTGTTAAACCATCAACGTGATCTTCAAGTTGCAATGACAGTACCTTAATCCCCCGCTCCTCCACTAATTCAGCCAGGTCAGGGATAGGGTCCATTCCCAAACCCCAGTGCTCCCGCGTGCGAATGGCTACCGTTTCGGCTTCGGACGGAACTGTGATAGCGTAGGGCGCGCCCAGAGGACGGTCCCACTCAATACTTTGCAAGCCCAGCAACTCTTCTACAAGTAAATAGCGTTCCAGTCGATCAATGGCTTTTGCCTCCAAACGGGCTTTTTCTTTACGGCTTATAGGGGATTTTTTGCGAAATTCCACCCTGTCAAGGGACAAATCCTGATCGCCCAGCAGGTAATCAACGGATACAGTCAAGGCATCAGCTAATGCAATCAATACCGGCGAGCCTGGAACAGATTCATTTCGCTCATACTTTCCTATAGCTTGTGCGGTTACGCGGTTTCCAATTTTATCCTGTAACTGCCTTAGTGACAGGCCAGCAGCTTTTCTGGCTAACTTAAGTCTTTGTCCTATCATGGGTATCTCTCGCTTTATCGTAGTTTACAAAATGAAATTATAGTAACAAAAATAGAAACCGTCTTGATTATAGGCTATTTTTTCAAATCCCGCTTTAGAAAACAAGAGAAAGCCAGGGAAATAAGAAAATGCCTTGCCAGTGTGTATGATGTTGCGTAGTCTCAAACATCACCCGCTGGCTGCGCTGGCAAGGCTTTGTTGATTCTGCTACTTTTCTGATGCGGCCTTAGGAAACTGTCTGAGCAACTGAATCAATGAACTGCGTAATGAAAAAAACTGGCTGCTTCAACGATGACTGATTATCTCCACGCCCTGCCCTCAGGCTACCGCATCGAAGAATACGAACTGGTGCGCGTCCTCGGCAGCGGCGGCTTCGGGATCACCTACCTGGGCTACGACCATCACTTGGATAAGGCCGTAGCCGTCAAGGAGTACCTGCCCAACGACCTGGCCGTGCGCGGCGATAATCAATCTGTACTCCCCAAGTCTACCGAGGACACACCCGATTATGAATGGGGCCTGACGCGCTTTCTCAGTGAAGCCCAGACCCTGGCCCGCTTTGACCATAGGCATATCATCAAAGTCCATCGCTTCTTCCGAGCGCACGGCACCGGGTATATTGTCATGGAGTATGCGGAAGGAGAGACCCTGTCGGACCTGCTGCAACGCAAAGGGACTCTGACCGAGGCTGAGTTGAAACAACTATTGTTTCCCATACTGGACGGACTGGAAGTAGTGCATGGGGCAGACTTCCTGCACCGGGACATCAAGCCGAAGAACATTGTGATACGGGACGATGGTAGTCCGGTGCTGATTGACTTCGGCTCGGCCCGGCAGGCGGTGGCGGGGAAGAGTCGCAGTGTGACGGCGATCGTGACGCCCGGATATGCGCCGATTGAGCAGTATTCTGCCAAAGGACATCAGGGGATATGGACTGATATTTATGGGTTGGGGGCGGTGTGTTACCGGTGTTTGACTGGAGAGCCACCTGATGATGCGACCGAGAGATTGAGGGAGGACCCCTTAATCCCCGCTACCCAGCGATGTAAGGGCAAGGCCGGCAAAGCCTTTTTGGAGGCTATTGACCGGGCGCTACGGGTGGATGAGGGAGAACGACCGGAAAGCGTGGCTGAATGGCGGGAGATGCTATCGAATAAGATAGCAGCACCGGCATATCGCCGAATAGAGGAAACGGAGAAGCTGGCTGACCAGTCATCTTTGTCTGCCGCGGAATGGCAGGAGATACTATTGGCGGGAGCAAATCGCCTGATAAAGGAAAGGAGGAAAAAGGGGACAGCCAAGTCGACTACCCAGCCATCATCATCTCCCTCTCAAGGTCGCAGGGATGGTCCATTGTCTAAACTCATGCTGGCCGGGCTGGTAGGGGCACTGGTGGGCGGTGCAGCGTATTGGCGGTTTGCGGAAGTCCGACAGGCGGCCGCAATAAGAACACCTGTAGAACTTAAAACAGCGGCGATTTCTGGCAGGGAGTTGAAAGCGTTAGCTGAGCAGGCCGCAATGGTTGGGGAGATGGTCTCAATACCCGGCGGCACGTTCAGCATGGGTGACTTGAGTGGGGAGGGTATTACTTCCGAAAAACCGGTACATGCGGTTACTATCAGGCCCTTCAAGTTGGGAAAATATGAAGTCACGTTTGAGCAGTGGGATGCCTGCGTGGCGGATGGGGGTTGTAACGGTTATTCTCCGCATGATGGCGTTTATTTCGGTGAAAGCGGTCGTGGCAACCGCCCGGTGTTAAGGGTCTCTTGGAACGAAGTCCAATCCTTTATAGATTGGCTGAACAACAAGACCAGCGGAAATTTTCGACTTCCCACTGAGGCAGAATGGGAGTATGCGGCCCGGGCCGGCAGTACCACGAAGTACAGTTGGGGGGATGACATCGGCAGCAACCGGGCGAATTGCCATAATGATTATTGTGGCGAATCGTGGGAATTTACCGCGCCGGTAGGCAGTTTTCCTGCCAATGCCTGGGGCTTGCACGACATGTACGGCAACGTGGGGGAGTTGGTACAGGATTGTTGGAAAAATAGTTATGAAGGCGCCCCGACGGACGGCAGCGCATGGATGAGTGGCGACTGCTACCTGCGCGTGGTTCGGGGCAATCACTGGTACTCCAGTCCGAGGTACCTGCGTTCCGCCTACCGCACCAGTGTAGACCGCACGGACCGCTTCGACGGCGTGGGGTTTCGTCTGGCCCAGGATGAATAGAACGAAGGCACTATACCGGGAATATGCCCATGACTCTCTACCGGGATTCCCTTTTGACTTTTTCCTCTTTTCCTTTCAGCGCGGCGCATAGCGACAAGCTATGTTATTGGAATAGCTGGCCAAAGCAGGCAAAGCGCAGTTTGTAGGGGGCGGAGGATCGTTCACCGCCCCTTAATCAGCGGCTAAAAGCCTCTCCGTGTAGTTTTCCAAGACTGCGAGATCCGCTTCATTGTTTAAGAACTGAAAATTTCTGAGTTTCCTGGTTTGAGGTCCTTCAGATTTGTCAGTTTAATCAGGCACGGAGCATCTTTATTCCATGCTTATAATGAAAATAAGAAGGGCAGCCACACCAAGTTGAGCTACGTAATACATCGATCGATCTACTCGTTCCACTACCGTTTCTCTATCCCATGTTTGTATGTCCCATCCACCACGACCGAGGGCCGCCACGAGGGCAACAAAAACAGCTGATATACGCAGAAAATCTTCTCCATCAAGAAGTGGATGTCCACTCACAACACTTACAAACAAAGTAAGTGCAACGATAATGACGCTCCAGAACACTGCTTTCCAAAACCTCCTACGCAGTATCTCAGCGTTAGAGATCGAGCCAAGGCAGCTTTGGCCGCTTTCATCTTTTGGATACCACTGACGTCCTAAACGCTCAAACAATTTTGGACAGCAATAAATACACAAACCAAGAATAATTATCTTACCCATCATCATAAAATAACTGCTCCTGACCCTCGATCGCTTTAAGGGAACTCGGATAACATCCATGGATCAGATCAGTAAGCAGATTTATCCATCCACGAAGATGTCACCCAGATGAAAACGAGTATAGCATTGTACCGGGCGCAACGCCGCCGCCAGTCCGTCTTGAACGGCAGCAGGTTCAGAAAAGGTCGCTATACATGTCCGTCCCCAGGTGCGGCAGTACTATTATGGTAAGATCAAACTTCACGTTGATCGCTTCTCGGTATCGGCGCAGATGTGGCTTTCGCGTCCACGCGTTAGAGACCAACTTAACTGACGATGTGTATCGAAAAATAAACCTACGTTCAGAACTGCCATGACTAAACCGTCCGACAAAGACAATGATTTTTTTGAGACGTTCCTGGAAGGCGTTCGTAAGCATGCCCCTTACTTTTTTTTGTCATCCAATCGCCAATTAAACGAAGTCGATGTGGCAAATTTGCTCAGTGAGGAGTTGTCAAAGCAGGGTGAGGAGTCCTTTCATTCGGTTACTTCACGTGGGCAATCAAACGACCCACCCGATTGTGAGGCAACAGGAGACGAAGGTGAGCGGATTGGGATAGAAGTTACTGAGCTCGTGGATGGGCCCTCAATAGCAACTGCAAAAGGTAGGGATGTGAGCTTTCAGGAGGAGAGTTGGAAGCCATCACGTGTGATCGAAAAAATCACCTGCATCATTCGTAGAAAGGACCGCGCAGATCCAAAGGGAGGCCCTTATGACTTGTACATCTTGATCGTATATTGCGATGATCCTCTCATTCTGGATTACGAAAATCTGAAGGCAATACGAGATTCCGATTTTCCTGCGACTCAATTGATTGATCGTGTTTATTTTCTCCAATCATATTGCCCGTTTGAAAAACGATGCCCACACATTAAATTACGATTGAGTAAGAAGCTACGATAAACGTGAATTCATACAACTGTGCTCTCGACCCCGGCTTTTCTTTAAGTTCTCGCTTTTCAGGACCAATTCTCGATTCGCAAACCCTGTACCCGGTTAAATTCCCGAGTATTATTCGTCACCAACGTCGCCTCAATGCTGCGCGCATGTGCCGCAATCAAGGTATCATTCGGCCCAATCGGCATCCCTGTCCGTTGCAGTTCGGCTCTTATTTTTCCATACTCCATTGCCGCCTTATCATCGAAAAACAGTACCGACACACGCCGACTGAAGTCGAGCACGTTTTCAAGATTCCTGAGACGATTCCCTGATTTTTCAACACCAAACATCAACTCTGCCAGGGTGATCGATGAAATCGCCAATTTTTGGAAATGCCGATTAAACGTTGCCTTCAATTCAACAGGATTCTCATTGATGACATAGACACATATATCAGTATCAAGCATATACATCAGTTGAAGAATTCCCGTTTCTCATATTCCAATTCTTCAATATCCGGTATCCGTTCATCTGCAGACAGCGGCTGCCTGGCAAAAAAGTCATCCCAACAATTTGTCCTGGGGCTGATAATCACATTGTCGCCAAGTTTCCGGATCATGACTTCATCAGCATCGAACCGACATTCTGCGGGCAACCTCACAGCCTGGCTGCGACCATTCATAAAGAGCTTGGCAACACTTGCAAATGCTTTCTCTGTCATGACACTCCTCATAGTGAAAACGGGAATTTCAGGTTGAGTACAGTATAACCACATTGTTGATATATATCAAATGGCATATCTCAAAAACAGTCATTCCTGCCAAGGCAAGCGCAAGAATTCAGATCTGGACGCTTTTTCCAATAACCCGAATATCTGTTTATAATCACACCGAAATAAATCAGTACAGGAAAACCACGGTGTCCGGCTATTCCCTCTATCAAATCGGTCGTAGCTCGACAGCAGATATTCAAATTGGAGATAGTTCAGTTTCCCGTATTCATGCCGAGTTGATCGTCACCGGGAATGACGCGTACTACCTCACTGACTGCGGCAGCGGCGGTGGCAGTTTCATTGCCCGTGGAGGGGAGTGGGCGCCCGTACAGCAACAATTCATCGGGGCCACCGACGATATATTGCTCGGTCGCTACCAGACAACCGCACAACAGCTGGTTTCCATGTTGAAAGACCCTCAGGGTAACAGCACCGAACAAACACCATCCCCGGTCGATGATTTACCAGCAGGCCCGGTCCGCCGGAATATTGAAACGGGCGAGATCATCAGTGATGAGAATTAGCTGATATGGGAAATGATCAAACCGTAGAAATCAATCAACGACTGATCGTAGTCAGCATCAGCCTGGCGCTGGGGGTGATTTTTATTGCGGTCATAAGCAACCTGTTTGCACATCTCGATTCACAGGTAGGGGCTTTTCTGCTGGACCGCCATACGGAAAATTTTCCCTACCCCTTTACCATACAAAACGTGATGTGGCTCATGTTCAGCGTCGGCTGCGGCGAATTGTGGGTGCGTTTCTGGCAATCAAATATTGAACTGGAACAGGCATCAAGAAAATATCTTCCCGAAGACGATGAAACCGTGTTGCGGGCGCAGGACCTTGGTCCCTTGTACAAGAACGTATTGCCTGCCGAAGGCGAACCGATGTTCTTCTTACAGCGCCTCATCAAGCGCTGTATTTTGCAATTTCAGGCAAGCCGGTCAGTGGACCAGACCAACTCGTTGTTGAATTCATCCCTGGAACTCTTTCAGCATGAACTGGAACTTAAATACAATATGCTGCGTTACCTGGTGTGGCTGATTCCGACCCTGGGGTTCATCGGCACGGTTGTAGGCATTGTTTTTGCCCTGGATTATGCTGCAAATGTTAATAACCCGCAGGACCCGACCTTGCTGGCCGAAGTGATCGGCCGCCTGGGGGTTGCGTTTTACACAACCCTGCTCGCCTTGATCCAGTCGGCCTTGCTGGTATTTGGATTGCATATTGCGCAGGGGCGCGAAGAGATGTCCCTGAACCAATCGGGACAGTATTGCCTTGATAACCTGGTCAATCGACTGTATGAAAAATAGGGGGTAACCACCATGCCTGTTTATCGAGATGCGGACGGCAACATCGTTGAAGAAAAAACCGACATGTCTAGCGGGAAAACCGGACCGACCAGCAAGGATGGTGAACTGCCGCCAGCTCCAACCTCCGACAGCCGACAGGCAATCGGCAAGGGCCGCCTGGATGCGCCCACCAGGAAAATGAGGGAAAGCCGTCTGGCATCGTCTGCCGGTGATGAAAAAACCCGGCTGGTGGGTAGCCGCCGTAAACAGGCAGATCGGGACCGGTTACAGGAACAGGCTGATAAAACCGATGCCATGGATGATCCGGTTGTGGGCTGGCTGGTTATCATACAGGGACCGGGTAAAGGCCGCGCGCTGAAACTGGGCTATGGAGCAAACTCCATTGGTCGAGGAGAGACCAATCGAATCAGCCTCAATTTTGGTGATGACCAGATCTCGCGTGATCAGCACACTACGGTTACCTATGATCCAAGAGGCAGGAAATTTTACGTCCAGCAGGGAAGCGGCACCAACCTGACCTATCTCGATGATGCACCCGTGCTTACGCCCACTGAACTATCCGTACGGAACGATATAACAATGGGTAATACGGTGATCCGGTTTGTGCCCTTCTGCGGCGAGGATTTTGACTGGCAAAGTACCGAAAATGACTAGCCCGGATTTCTCATCAGGTGATGCGAAGATCGCGCGGGATTTTTGCTGCCAGCGGGTGCCTGCGACCGAAAGCATAGCCGTAGCTCTGGTTGAGGGAGCACGTGCCCGCTGGCGGCAAAAAGACAAGCGAGGGCGCATCAAGCGTAGCCCGCTATGGCGATACGTTTGGAAGGTAATTATCACTTATTGACGGCAGACATGTTTAAAACAGCAACAAGCGACCTGATGAGAAATCCGGGCTGAGCATAATGGATGATTTTGACGGTCGTTTCGCGGCGGGACAGATTCCCGGAAAACGCGATTACCAGGAGGATGACTACGGCGTACTGGATGGACGCGCCGATGTCGGTATTGACGGCGGTGAACATACCCTGCTGCTGGTGGCGGATGGCATGGGCGGTCACGTCAGTGGCGACACGGCCAGCCGACTTATCAACAAGACTTTCATCGAAACCTACCCACTTGCCTCAGGACCTGTCACAGACCGACTCAGGGAGTGTCTTGATGCGGCAAATCAAGCCATTGCCGCAGCGGTTGAAGAACAACCGGAACTGGATGGCATGGGTTCCACCCTGTTGGCCGTTGTCGTTTCTCATCGAGGATTGGAATGGCTCAGCATTGGCGATTCTCCCCTTTGGTTATGCCGGGATGGTCACCTGTTGCGTATAAATTCGGATCATTCCATGGCGCCGGTGCTGGCGGACATGGTCGCCGCTGGGCGCATGACTGAAGATGAAGTCGCGCAAGACTCCAATCGGCACATGCTTCGCTCAGCGGTAACGGGGGATGAAATCTCCCTGATCGATGTCTCCTCCCAGCCACGCGACCTGAAAAAGGACGATCTCCTGTTACTGGCAAGTGATGGAATTATGACACTGGGTGAGAAGGAGATAGTGAATATCCTGCAAGAAATGCAAAGCGCTTCTTTGGAAGAGACCGCTGTCGCGTTGCTCAAGGCCGTTGAGGACGTTGCTTTGCCTAACCAGGACAATGCCACGGTCTTGCTCTACACGCCTGAGGATGATTACGGGATGGAGCCGGTGATTGCCGATGAGCAAATACAGAAACCTGTTCGTGTTGGGGACGATATGCAAAAAGCAAGAAATCCAATCACAAAGTGGGCAGCAGTCATTATTGGCATGCTCATGTTTGGCCTAGTTGCTTATTTTCTGATCCCTATCCTCCAGTCCTGAAAAAAATCATCCTTTAACAGAGGGTTCCCGCTAAGCTTGGTCAGATAGGTGGGGTCAGAGTAAAATCACCACCGTTCTTGCCGCCGCCATACTCCGTGCGATTTTACTCTGACCCCGAAATTCAGCGGGAACTGCTGACAAGTTCCGGACAGACTTGATCGGAGTTTCTTTTAGTATATACTTAGTGAATCTGGTATACTGGTTTAGCGCAATACAAACAAGAGTGAGGGCATGACATGCGATATCTTACGTTAGCTTTTTTTCTGACGCTGATTATGGGGT
>JAPPLI010000001.1 GCA_028819495.1 Gammaproteobacteria bacterium
CCGGCCGGGTCGGCAAAAGATTTTGCTATCGTGATCGCGCCGAAATCGACCTCTGCGTATAACAGACCCTCGGCGTCTTCCGCCAGGTAGTCACACAACGGCGCGCCGTCCGGGCCGAATATCATGGCGTGACCGCCGCCAAGCGGGAGCAGGTCCTGTTTCGCCGGGTTATCGGCCATCAGGTCAAACATGTCCTGTGAGATGACGCCGCAGGGGGCGAGGAAATAGCATTGCCCCTCCGCCGCATATACCGAAGACACCGCCATGTTCAGTTGCGGGCCGAGACTGTACGCCTTGTCCCGGTACAGGCTGAAGGTAGGCCAGGCGCCGATATGGACCTGTTCATTCTGGGCATACATCGCATACTTGGTCAACGGCTGCAAATGCTCCCAGCAGCACAGCCCGCCGATGCGCCCCAGTCCCGTGTCGAAGACGCGCAGGTTGTTGCCGTGCCCGTCGCCGAACACGGTGCGTTCCACATGGGTCGGTTTCAGTTTGCGCCGGATATCCAGCAGAGCACCGCCGTTGTCTATGAAAAACTGCGAAATATAGAGCGAGCCGCCGTCCCGCTCGCTGGCGCCCATCACCACCATGATGTCATTGTCCCTGGCCGCATCGCAGAGCCGCTGCAACTGTTGGCTGTCCTTGCCCATGCTGTTTTCATGGTAGCGTTGCACGAAACGCAGACCATCAATCGGGCAATCCAGCCAGATCCACCAGGGATAGCCCGGTATCCAGGTCTCGGGAAACCCGATCAACCGGGCGCCGTTGTGTGCAGCTTCCTCCATGAAAGCAATCCCCTTATCAACCGTGCCCTCCAGATCCAGAAATACCGGCGCCGCCTGGACCGCGGCGACTTTGTATTGCTTCGACATCGCGCAATTCCCCTGGTTTAAAACCGGTATCTTACCAAGCCGCCGAATTCCCGCGGGCGGTTGTAATTCGCCTCGTGGAACCCAAGGCCGAAGTTGGAATCACCGCTTGTGATAACGCGTTTATCTGTCAGGTTGGTTCCGAATACACTGAACTCCCAACCGCCGACAGCGAGGCTCAAAGACGCATTCACCATACTGTATCCGTCCTGGTACAGGAACGGGGAGTTCTGCGCATCGTTGTACAGGTCGTCGGTGTAGCGGTAATCGCCCCGCACCACCAGGGAACCCCAGGACAGCGGATGGCTGTACTGCGCCGAGACATTCACCGTAGTCTCCGGGGTATTGGGCAGTTTTGTATTAAGGTTGACTGCCTGCGCCACGTTGGTCGTGGGCAGGTTGAGCTCGTCATATTCCGCATCAATGTAACCGAACCCCGCATTGAACAGCCACCGCTCGTGGGGTACGGCGGTCAACTCCACTTCCACGCCGATGATATCCGCGACGCCAGCATTCTGCGTCAGGGGGCCGCCGCCAGTCTCGAACAACTGGATCTGCACGTCGCTGTACTCGCTGATAAACCCGGCCGCATTGAGACGCAGGCGGTCATCCAGTCCCTGCCATTTGAACCCCACCTCGTAGGATTCCAAGGTTTCCGGGTCGAACGGCAGCGGGTCCAGACGAGGCACCACGTAACGGAAATTGAACCCGCCGCTCTTGTACCCGTCGGCATAGGTGAAGTACAACAGGGTGTCGTCATTCAACTGGTACTCGATGCCGGCGCGAAAATTCAGTTCATCGAATTTTGCCGAAACTTCGTCCCATAGAACAAGCGCGTCAGCTGGCCCCGGCGCCGGGATGGGCGGCCCCAGTATCGCAACAACGGCGATGTTGCCGGGGAACGGGTCAGGCGAGATATACTGGCGATAACCAAAGCCCTTCTTGTCTTCCGTATAGCGCATCCCGAAGGTCAGAGCGATCTGTTCGGTGATGTCAAAGGTGCCCTGCCCGAACACCGCCTTGCTGTCGTTATCCACCGCTACATAGTTGTTAATATACAGCGGTAGCGCAATCAGCCCTACCGGCGTCGGCAGCGCACCGTATATGGGCACGAACACATCATCCGTGCCGTCTTCCTCGAAGTAGTAGGCGCCCAGCACGTATTGCAGGCGTTCGCTGAAACCCCTGCCGGTCAACTGCACTTCCTGGCTGAACTGCTCATGGTTGTAATTGGGGTTGGTGGTCTCCGTGATCTCGACAGAGGAGTTATCGGGGTCACGGTAAAACTCACCTTCCGTGTCCCGGTATGAGGAGACCGACTTGAACTCGACCCAGGGCAGCGACCAGGTAAAGGTCAGGGTGGCGCCGAAACTTTCCAGATCAGTGCCTGTGGGCCCGGTAGCCAGGGTCTGATCTTTCTTTCCCGGCAAAAATTCCTCCAGGGTGTACGGCGTCGCGCCTGTGTTGGCCGGCACGAACACCTGGTTGTAAGCCCAGGTACTGCTGGGCGCAAGACCTTGCTCGGGCGCGCCGGGAAACTCGGTGATGCCGACCATGACGGAACCGGCGCTCTGCTCGTCAATGTTGGTGTAATCCACAGTGGCATACAACTCAATATCATCAGTCGGCTCCAGCAGGAACGCGGCCCGCGCCGATTGCCGGTCCTCATCGCCCAGTCGGTCGCCCACGGCGATGCGGTCAACAAACCCGTTCCTATTCTTGCTGGAAAACGCGAACTTGGCGCCGAACTTGTCCGTTACAGGCACATCCAGGGAACCCTTGAAATCTGTCCTCTCGAACTCACCGAAAGTGGCTTCAACCATGCCGCCAAACTGCTTGGCCGGGCGTTTGGTAGTAATGTTGATGGCCCCACCGATGGTGTTACGGCCAAACAGTGTGCCCTGGGACCCGCGCAGTATTTCTATGCGCTCGATATCCACTACGTCCAGCACGCCGCCGACCGCGCGGGATGAATACACGCCATCAATGTAAGTGCCCACACCCGGGTCCGTGGTCATGGCAAAATCCAGTTGACCGATGCCGCGGATAAACACCGCTGCGCCGTTGGATAACCCACTAATCGGCGTAGTGGTATCAAACATGACGTTCGGCGTGAAGTCTGCCAGCTTGGAGATGTCATTGATCATGCGCGCTTCCAGGGCTTCCTCCGTGAACGCGGTGATCGCGATAGGCGTATCCTGCAGGTTTTCCTCCCGCTTCTGCGCGGTGACTACGATCTCCTCTATCTGCGGGTAAGCGGCGGTGGGGAAAACCAGAGCGGCGACGGCAACACTCAACAGCAGTGAATGATAATGGTGTTTCATAACTCTACCCTCCTACGGCGTGTGTCGGCATCCATGCACGGATATATCTTGTATGGGTAGTGTATGGATATTTAAGCAGCCGGGCTTAGTCGTAGCGGAAACAAAACTTGGATGAAACGGAAGAGACAGTATATTGCGGGGTACGATTTACGGTCAGAACGGTATAATCAACCCATGGCTAAGTACGGCGATATAGGCAAGGCGCGGCAGACCAGCCGCCAGGCGCGGCGCATTTATGAATTTATCCGTCCGGACGAGATCGATTCCGGGGAGATAGCTCATTTCCCGGTGATCATCGCGGGCGGCGGTCCCATCGGCCTGGCCAGCGCCATTGACCTGGCCCGCTACGGCATCCGGTCCGTGGTGCTGGAAAAATACAATACCGTGAGCGACGGATCGCGCGCCATCTGCTGGGCGAAACGCACTCTGGAGATCCTGGATCGCATCGGCACCAGCGGGCGCATGATGGAAAAAGGTGTGGTGTGGAACCAGGGCTGGGTGTATTTCGGCGAGGAAACCGAACCCATTTACAAGTTCGACCTGTTGCCGGACAAGCAGCAGAAATTCCCCGCGTTCATCAACCTGCAGCAGTTCTACGCGGAAGAATACCTGATCGACCTGTTCCCGCAGTATCCGCAGACCGGTATCCGCTGGCAGAACGAGGTGACCGGCGTCGTCAATGATACCGACAAGGTCATCGTGACAGTGCGCACCCCCGCGGGGGACTACCGGCTCAGTTGTGATTACCTGATCGCCGCGGACGGGCATCGCAGCCCGGTACGGGAGGCCCTGGGGCTGGATTTCGTAGGCCGGGTGTTCGAGGACAACTTCCTGATTGCCGACGTACGCATGAAGGCGGACTTCCCCGCGATCCGCCGCTTCTGGTTCGACCCGCCCTTCAACCCCGGACAGACCTCGCTGATCCACAAGCAGGC
Source organism: Gammaproteobacteria bacterium (assembly GCA_028819495.1). Taxonomy (GTDB): domain Bacteria; phylum Pseudomonadota; class Gammaproteobacteria; order Eutrophobiales; family Eutrophobiaceae; genus JAAXHV01. The sequence continues at coordinate 4,132 of JAPPLI010000001.1, forward strand.
CGACGATGTCTGGCGCATCGATTTCCAGATGGGCTGGGACATAGACCGCGAGGAGGTGATGAAGGAAGAGAATATAGACGCCAAAATCAGGGCTTTTCTCGGTTCCGACCTCGAATTTGAGTACGAGTGGGTGAGCCTGTACACCTTCAAATGCTGCCGCATGGAGAAGTTCGTCCATGACCGCGTGATCTTCGCCGGTGATTCCGCCCACCTGGTCTCGCCGTTCGGGGCGCGCGGGGCCAACGGCGGACTGCAGGACGCGGACAACCTGGCCTGGAAACTCCACCTGGTCCTGACCGGCGCCGCGCCGCCCGATCTCATCAGCAGCTACGACGATGAACGCATCCTGGGCGCGGAAGAAAACGTGATGAATTCATCGCGCAGCACGGATTTTATGACCCCGAAAAGCGAGGTCAGTCTGGCGTTCCGCAACGCCACCCTGGAACTGGCAAAGGATTTCGAGTTTGCCCGCAGGTTCGTCAATCCGGGGCGCCTGTCAATGCCCAGCGTCCTTGATGGTTCGCCCCTGAACACTCCCGATGAGGATGCATTCAGCGACAGGCAGCGGCCGGGCGCGCCCTGCCTGGACGCACCGGTCTCCATCGACGGCGCGGATGCCTGGTTCCTGAACCAGTTGGGCGATCGGTTCGTCGGCATTTATTTCAGCGGCGACGGCGGCGCGGCGGCTGAGCTTGACGCGGTGAGCTCAGGGCAAATCCCGGTCGATACCCTGGTCGTGACGGAGGCAGGCAATGGCGGCAATCATATCGTGGATAAAAACGGCCTGCTGCACCGTCACTACGATGCCCGGCCCGGCACCTATTACCTGGTACGGCCCGACCAGCACGTCGCCGGCCGCTGGCGCGAGTTCAACAGGGAGAAGGTATCGAAGGCGCTGGCCAGAGCAACCGGCCTATAGCAGCGCCGCTTCCAGCGCCACCTCTATCATCTGGTCCAGACTTGACTGCCGCGCTTCCACCGACAGCCCGGTCACCGCGCGGGCATCGTCGGTGACGGTACACAGGGCAATCGCCCTGGCACCGTATTCGGCGGCGACTCCGTAAATGCCGGCTACCTCCATCTCCACCACCGGGACGTTCAATCTTTCCATCACGTCCCACATCTCCTTACCCGGCGGCGGGAAAAACAGGTCCGAGGAGAACACGTTTCCAACGTGGAAGCGGACACCTTGCGCCTTCGCCGCGCTGACGACGTTCTGCAGCAGGCCGTAATCGGCCAGGGCGGCGAAGTCGAAGCCGTTGAACCGGACCCGGTTCACATTGGAGTCGGTGGACGCGCCCATGGCAATGACGATATCCCGCATCTGGACTGAGTCCGAGATCGTCCCGCAACTGCCGACCCGGATGATGCGCTTCACGCCGAATTCGGTGATCAGTTCGGTACAGTACACGCAGGCCGAGGGAATGCCGATGCCGTGGGCTATCACTGAGATCCTCATACCTTTATATGAGCCGGTGAAGCCCAGCATGTTGCGGACGTCGGTCACCTGGCGGGGGCCAGTGAGATACTTCTCCGCGATATATTTCGCCCGTAGCGGATCGCCGGGCATGAGCACCGTTTCGGCGAAATCACCCGGCGCGGCGTTGAAAATGCTTGCGGTCATAATCCTGGTTCAATCCTGTGTATCATCATGTGCGGGATAAATCTTACTACAATCACGGAATTCGGACATGGAATACATCTCTATATCAGACAAAGTACATCCCATTGCGGGTATAGTATCAATATGGGCAAATATAATTTCCACATGTCCCGGCCTTTTTCAGTGCTCCTGCTGCTCTCTGCCGGCCTGGTCCTTGCTGCCGGTGACATGGAGGAATTAACAACGGCCGCGCAACAGGGAGACGCCGGGGCGCAGTTCCTGCTCGGCAGCCGCTACGACCACGGCCAAGGCGTGACTGAGGATGACGCCGAGGCCGTAAGCTGGTATCGTCTTGCGGCGGAGCAGGGGCACACGTCCGCGCAGTACTACCTGGGATACAAATTTGCGCAGGGGGAAGGGGTGGCCAGGGATACCGGCGAGGCCGTCCGCTGGCTGCGCGAGGCCGCCGGTCAGGGTCATGCCGCCGCGCAGTACCGACTCGGGGCCATGTATTTCAATGATAGGGAAGCGCCCATAGACAAAGCCGAAGCCGCGCGCTGGTTCCGCGCAGCCGCCGAACAGGGGCATGCCGGTGCGCAGGAGCGGTTACGCGAGTACCAGGAAACTTATGGGCCTGCAGATCATCTGCCAAACGAAGGATCCGCGCAAACCGGGACAATGAGTGTTGCCGAAGCATTTGCTTCACAGGTACAGATCTGTGAGACGCCGGACCCCGCATTGCCCTCCTCCGCGTTCAGCCTGGCAAAATCGGCGCCCGGTGAGAACGGCGATTACCACGTGAACTACGCTTGCAGACAGGCTTGCGCCGACTGGCGTGAATGCCTGGTTCCTGCATACAAGGATGACGGCATGGAGTTGTTGACGCAGGGACGCAAACCGGACCAGCCCAAACTGGCGCTCGCCTACGTGGTCGATGACATGGCCGGCCACCTGGCGCTCACGCCGGACGGCGACAAGACGGTGCTGTTGCACTCGGGCGCCGGCGGCACGGATTACCGTTATGCGGAGTATGTGCTGGAGCTGGAACGGCAGGCGCCCGTCCGCAGCGTCATGGTGCGCTGGGAAAAAGGCTTTACCGCGCCGGATTTCGCCCCGCCTTTCCGCGGCCGCATTAACTGGGGCTGGTACTCGCGGACCGGTGATGAAGCCACCAACGTGTACGAGTTGAACAAGCGCGTCGCCGCGGTCATTGCCTGGGTGCATGAAAACCTGGCAGGGGACGGGGCGTTTGCGACGGCCGGTTGCAGCATGGGCAGCAATGCAACATTTCTGGCGAGACTCTGGCACGGGCTGGATCCGATTATCGATTATCAACTGCTCGTAGGTGGCCCGAATAACTGGGATTTCAATGCCCATTGCAGCCGGCGCCAGTATACCCGGGGGCACTGTGACGCTGACGGGACCAGCGTTTGTTCAACCGACAGCGAGTGCGCTGCGCTTGCCCCAGGCAGCAAGTGCAGCATGCCTGGGTCCTATGCCCACTTCGGCGTGACTTATGAGATCTTTGCCAACCACGTCCACAAGACGGATGCCTGTGATTACTCGCTGGAAGGAGAACTGGAGCCCTACCCGCCTTTCGATGACAGCAGCATGGCTTTCCGGCCGGACGCCGACTGGGAGCCGGACCACAGGATTGACCTGGTCGCGAACATCAACAGGGACATGGATGACCCCAGGGGCGGAGGTGATGAATATTACTCACTGGGAGAATTCACCTACGCCTTCACCCGGTTGAAACCGGATGAAAACAAGCAGTGGCATGTGCTGCCTGAGACAGGCCACTGCGAAGCCTGGTCTTCCGGTTATGCCGTTGACTTGTTGCTCAGGCGTCTTGATGAGCTCTGACCGGCTTTCAGCAATTCCCGCCAACTCCGTACGGATAGGTGGGGTCAGAGTAAAAATTCTTCGAATTTCTTACTCTGACCCCGGAATTTGGCGGGAACCGTTGAACGGCTTTGGACCTTATTGATTCCGCCCGATGTCTATTACCAGGATGCCGGAAGCGTCTGCGGTGACGGAACAGTCCGGTGGGACAACAGTAGTCGAATCGGTCTGCAGAATGATAGCGGGGCCTGGAATCCTGGTATTTAACGGCAGGTCGGCGCGACGGTAGAAAGCTGTTTCGTATTCATCGAGTTGTTCCTGAAGCCGGAAGACGGTCATGCCGCGCCTGACCAGGGCCTTGTCCAGCGACCCGCCGGCAGCCACCGCCGGCGTTCCGATTTTCGGCATGGGGCCGATCCCTGTCACTCTTATATTGACGAACTCTACCGGGCTGTCCGGAAAGCTGTGACCGTACTCACTGTGGTGTAACGCATGAAATGCCGCGAGCGTTTCCCGGATGGTTTCCCCGTTCACTTCGCCGCCGCGGACAGCTACGCGCAACTCATATCCTTGGCCGACATAATGCATATCCGTATAGCGCAGAAAACGCGTCAGATCGGGATCGATGTTGTCGGTTTCAAATTGCCTGCGCAGTTGCGCTTCCATGTCTGAAAAGCCGCTGTTCAAACGGCGGAAATCAATCGCAGTAGATAGCTGAAATGATGTTTGAATGATGTCGTATTTCAAATCCGTGGTTAACAGACCCATGGCGGAGTTTATACCGGGATAGGGAGGAACGATGACTTCCGGTATTTCCAGCATACGGGCGACCTCTGCGCCATGCAGGGGGCCGGCGCCCCCGGAGGCGACAAGCGCATAGTCACGCGGGTCAATTCCTTTTTGTACGGTACGCGCGCGTATGGCATTCGCCATATTGGAATTAAGCAGGGTGGTAATGCCTTCGGCGGCATCCAGGAGCGGTATCCCCAGGCGGTCCGCCATACGCTGTACGACCTCCCGGGCTGCCCCGGTATCCAGGTCCATGGCGCCCCCCAGGAAGTTTCCTTCATCCAGTCTGCCCAAGACCAGGTTTGCATCGGTGACGGTAGCCTCAATGCCGCCTTGACCGTATGCGACCGGACCCGGTTTGGCGCCGGCGCTTTGCGGACCGACCTTGAAACCGCCACCGTCATCGAGATAAGCAATCGAACCGCCGCCGGCGCCTATGGTATGGACATCGACCATGGGGACCATGATCGGATACCCGCCAATGAATGTATCCCGCGCCGATGCCTCGGCGAACGTTCCGTCCGTGACAACACCGATGTCTGCACTGGTGCCGCCGACATCAAATGTTATGACGTTTTTCCGTTTTGCCAGATCTCCGACCCAGGCCCCGCCCAGGACACCGGCAGCGAGGCCGGACATCATGGTATTTATGGGTAAACGCGAGATCGTTTCCGCTGTCGCCACACCCCCGTTCGAACACATGATGTGCAACTCTGCGCGGATATTCTCCGTGCGCAACGCCTGTTCCAGGTTCTCGACATACTCACGCACCAACGGGCCGATAAATGCATTCATGGCAGCCGTCGTAAAACGTTCGAATTCACGAAACTGGGGTGAAACCTCGCTGGAGGTGGTAACAAAGGCATCCGGGCAATGTTCCTCCACGATGGATTTGGCGCGCTCCTCATGCTCCGGGTTGAGATAGGAGAAAAGAAAACAGATTGCGATTGAGTTAATGTCCGCTTCGTGTAATTCAAGCGCGGCCAGCCTGACCTCGTCCTCTTTCAGCGGCAACAGCACTTCGCCGTCGGGAGGAGTCAGGCGTTCGGTGACGGTCTTGCGAAAGCGCCTCTTGATTAACGGTCTTGCCTGCCAGGGTATGTCCTGCATTATCGAATAGTGCTGCGGACGCTGGTGGCGGCCGATATGGATAATATCGCGGAAACCGGCCGTTGTGATCATGCCTGCCTGCACGCCCCGGTATTGCAGCACCGCGTTGGTAGCGACTGTTGTGCCGTGGAAAACATGCGCAATATCCGCGTGGGCGACGTCATTGCGTTCGCATATTTCACCTATGCCCCGGATTACGGCTATGGAGGGGTCATCAGGAGTGCTGGCGATCTTGTGGATTGCGATCTCGGTAGAGGACGAGTCGGTCAAAACAATATCGGTAAATGTGCCGCCGACATCTACGCCAATGACTTTCATGCTTGTGGATTTTCACAGACTGACCGGTATGGCCGGTAAGGAATGATCATAAATGAAAGTGGATTCAACTTCAACTTGCGCCCCGAATACGCTACAGTATTCATGGTTGACGGAAAACAGGTCGATATATGGGATCCACAGCAAAATGAACATGGCCGGCCCGCAAAACAAACTGCAATCAAGCGCCACACGGGTAGATCCCGTGGCCGCCAGTATCATCTACGGCGCGCTGGAAAACATCGCAATAGAAATGGGATACAAACTCATGCGTATGTCCTATTCCAGCATCATCCGCGAATCCGAGGACTTCGGCGCGGCACTGTGTGACGCGCAAGGCCGGCAACTCTGCGAATGCAAGAAGAGTACGCCGCTTCAGTCCGGTCCCATCCCCGGTTATGTCCAGGGAATAATGAAACAGTTACAGGCGCGTGGCGACGTCCTGCGCGAAGGCGACGTGATCATTCACAACGATGCGTATAACGGGGCTTCCCACAGCCCGGATATCGGCTTCTGCGTCCCCGTGTTCCATGCCGGGGAACACATCGGCTTCGCAATGACGACAGCTCATCACCTCGATATCGGCTCATGCGAACCGGGGAGCGTCGGCGTTTCCAATTGTGCCGACGCCTACGCTGAAGGCCTGCAGTTCAAGGCCATAAAAGTGGAAGACCGGGGTGTGAGTAACGGCGCCGTATGGCAATTGATACGGGATAACGTCCGTGTCCCCGATTTGATAGTGGGTGACATGGAAGCCCAGATTGCCGCCTGCCGTGTCGGGGCTGAACGGTTTGTCGCGCTCATTGATCGGTTCGGGCTGGATGTCCTGAGGGAAGCGGTTGAAGACCTGTTTGATTATTCCGAGCGTCTGATGCGGACACAGATAGAGAAAATACCTGACGGTACCTACTCCGCAACCGGCGTAGTGGATGGTTACCTGGATAATCCGGATCCCGATTTACAATTACTGCCCATAAAAGTCAGCGTCACTGTTGCCGGGTCCGAATTGACGGTTGACCTGGCAGGCACGGCCGACCAGGTAGAGGGTCATGCCATTAATATGCCGTTCATCGGAACGGTTGACGTTTCCATCTGGTTGACCCTGCGCTCCATCCTGCTCGATACGGAGGTACATGGCGATATCCCGCAGAATGCGGGATTGTACCGGCCGATACATATCACGGCGCCAGAGGGATCATTGGCAAACCCGGTTTTTCCCGTGCCGACAATGGCGCGCGTCTCTCCAGGCAATGTCCTGGCGGATACGCTTATGCGCGCGCTGGCCCCTGTCATGCCGGAACAGGTCAGCGCCGGCATTGCCAATCTCAAGGCCCTGGGATTTTCCGGCCTGCGCGGCGGACAGCACTGGGTCCATATTGAAATTTTTGAGGGTAGCTATGGCGGGCGATTCGGCAAGGACGGCATGGATACCGTGGATACCCTTTATGCCAACACCCGCAACAACCCGATAGAAGACATCGAAACCCATGTGCCGCTACGGGTCAACCAGTATCAACTGCGGGACAATGCCTGTCCCGCAGGCAGGTGGCGCGGCGGGCTTGGCATGGTCAAGGAAGTCGAATTCCTGGCGGACGGCTCGGTCAGCGCCGAAGGCGACGGCCATTCCCAGCAGGGCTGGGGTTTTGAAGGCGGAGACAACGGTGTATCGTCAGCATTGATCCTGAAACGCAATAATGGCGAGCAACTCAACCTGCCGTCAATGTTGCAGACCCGGCCTGCACTGGCAGGGGACAGGTTCATTGCCATAGGCGGCGCGGGGGGTGGTTACGGCAATCCTTATGCGCGCCCTGCGGACCGCGTCCTGGACGATTACCTGGACGGCTATATTTCCCGCAGCGAGGCGCAGGACAAGTACGGTGTGGTGATAACGGCGGCGGACACCGTGGATTTTGACCGGACAAAGGGTATCAGAGGCGCGGCAGGCTAACTCTTGAAAATGACCGGTGTACCGATAATCACTGCCGAACCCCTGCATGCGGACAGTTTTTCTGAATTTGGTGAGGTAATTCAAAGACCGCCTGAAGGCGTTCGTGAATTCTTCAATGACCGGCTCGAAAACAACCGCACTGATGCACGGGCCGATCTCTCCCTTGCCACGATAAAACCTGTCGACCAGCTGCCGTTGCATGCGACTGTGATGGAACGCCACCCGTTCTCAAGCCAGACGTTTTTACCATTAAAGGCATCCAGGTATTTTGTCGTCGTCGCGCCGGATAACGACGAAGGCGGACCGGACCTGGCCAGGGTGAGGGCCTTTGTGGCTGAAGGCAACCAGGGTGTTACCTACCGCTGCGGCATCTGGCACCATGGAATGACGGTACTCGATGAGAGTGCCGTGATGGCCGTTTTGATGTGGTGCGACGGCAGCAGCGGCGACGAAGAGTTTCTCGAAATCGATATGCCGTTCGACGTTGTGCTGCCCACTGGAACGGAAACCTAGTACTCTTTCAACCTGATATTGCCATGTTCAGAGCCACACAGCGACGTCAAG
>JAPPLI010000092.1 GCA_028819495.1 Gammaproteobacteria bacterium
ATGTTGGCTTCCGTGTCCCCGGCCTCCGTCCACGATGAGTTGAACTCCATGAGATACGGCATGGTGCGACTGCCGAATGCGGTTGCGTCGGCGTCGACCCGGGCGCTGGCGCCGCGTAAGTCATGCAGTACGAACGGCGTGCGTTTGGCCGGGCGTTCCTTGAAAACCGTGATCAGTGCATCGAACACATCGTCCGTCATTCGGTCAAGGTACAGCGATTTCCAGTAATTCAGCAACTCACCTTTCGGCAGGTACACGTCGAACATTTGCTGCACGGCTATGAAAGGCCGTGGGGCGCTGAGATCAATAAGTGGTGTCGCGAGTTCCCGTAATGGCTGTACGTATCGCTCACCTTCATCAGCCGGTCCGGCATAGACACCGGCCGGGATGACGACATCCTCGCCGCGCAGGTCAGGTGGGAAGGTATCGTGGTCCGGGATTGTCCAGAAAAAGAATTCGGTCGTGAATTCATCGGGCGCCGTCTGCATGAATTCCCGCCATCCCTGAAGGATGTCGAGCGCCTGCGTCCCGGCGTACACCGGTGCACAATGCATGACGATGGGTCCCAATGGGTGCAGGCAGAATTCGAAGGTCGTGACGATACCGAAATTACCGCCTCCCCCGCGTATCGCCCAGAAAAGATCGGGGTTCTCCGACGCGTTTGCGCGTCGCAACTCGCCATCGGCAGTGACGATATCGACGCCGAGAATATTATCGACACTCATCCCGTATTTGCCGCGCACCCAGCCGAATCCACCGCCGAGTGCGAGACCCGCAATTCCTGTTTCCGATACCACACCGGCCGGCGCCACCAGGCCAAACTGCTGGGTTTCGTGGTCGATGTCGCCCAGCGTCGCGCCGCCGCTTACCCAGGCAATCCGCTGCCCGGCATCGACTCGTACGTTACGCATCAGCGACAAATCAATCATCAGGCCACCATCACAACTGGCGTTACCCGCTACCCCATGGCCGCCGCCGCGAACGGCCGGCAGCAGGCCGTTTTCACGCGCTGTATTAACGCAATAACGCACGTCGGCAACACCCGTGCAGCGCGCGATTGCCGCCGGACGCTTGTCGATCATGCCGTTGTGCAAGACCCGCGTCTCGTCGTAACCCGCGTCACCCGGACATAGCACCGGGCCGCGAATGTTATCCCGTAGTGATTGAATGGTGGATGCGCGCATGTGTTGAATTATAACCGGGCTAATAACATCCAGCGACACGCGCCCGTTGCCGTACCAGCGCTAACACCAGGTCAATGACCGGTGTCGCCACGCCAACCAACTGCCCCAGTTCCTTTACCGCACCCAGCAAGGCATCGATTTCCATGGTCCTGCCGGCCTCAAGGTCCTGCAGCATGGATGTCTTATGTGCGCCAACGGCCGCCGCGCCATCAATCCGCTTTTCCACGTCAACACCGAACCGCACCCCCAGTTTTTCACCAATAGCCTGGGCTTCCAGCATCATGGATTTTGCCATGGCGCGCGTGCCTGGCTCCGTCGCGATCACATCCAGGGTGGCTTGCGTCAGCACACTGATGGGGTTAAAACAAAGGTTGCCCCACAGCTTCACCCAGATTTCATTGCGTATTTCCGACCTTACCGGTGACTTGAAACCGGCGCTGATAAGCGCTTTGCTCAACTTCATGCAGCGATCTGATTTTTCACCACCGGGCTCACCCAGAGTAAACCTGTTCCCCTCTATGTGTTTTATCACTCCCGGTTCGCTGATCTCACAGGCGGGGTAAGCAACACAACCGATGACACGTTCCGGGCCTATCTCTTCCCATTGGCGGTTTCCGGGGTCGACACTTTCCAACCGGTGGTTCTCCCAGGGTCCCTTGAGTCCGTAAAAATACCACCAGGGAATGCCGTTGGTCGTGGTCACCACAGAGGTTTCCTCGCCCAGCAACGGTTGCATGGCGGTCAGGACACCCGGCACCGACGGGGCTTTCAGCGTAATGATGACACAATCCTGGGGGGCCGCTTCAGCAGGATCGCTCGTGCATATCGGAAAAGCTGTTTGCTCTTTACCATCGATAAGTAATTTCAGGCCGTTTTTCTTCATCGCCTCAAGATGCGGTCCGCGGGCAATCAGCGTGACGTCCGCGCCGGACAGGGATAACCGGGCGCCCATATAGCCCCCGATAGCGCCGGCGCCGTAAATACAGATACGCATCAGGCCAGCTCCAGTTTTCCGGCCAAGCCTATGCGTTGGACTTTTCCGGTAGCGCCTTTGGGAATGTCATCAAGAATCAGGACTTTCTTCGGTACTTTAAAGCCGGCCAGGTAACCGGCAGCAAAGGCGCGGATTTCGCTTTCGCTTACGGTCTGCCCATCGTTCAATACAACAGCCGCCGCCACTTCCTCGCCCAGCTTGTCGTGGGGAACGGCAAACGTGACGGCCTGGCTCACCGCAGGATGGTCCAGCAGGACTTCGTCGACTTCCCTGGGAGAAATCTTTTCTCCGCCCCGGTTGATGATTTCCTTTAAGCGGCCGGTTATGGTCAGGTAGCCGTCATCATCCATGACCCCCTGGTCGCCGGTGCGGAACCAGCCGTTGACGAAGTTTTCCCGGTTTGCCGCCGGGTTGTTGTCATAGCCTGCCGTTACGTTGTCTCCCTGGATCACCACCTCGCCCGTGGAACCCTGTTCCAGCAGGCTTCCGGTTTCATCCATTATGGCTACACTCGGCCCGGCAGGGATACCGACGGTGCCCGGTTTTCTTGTTCCGGGGGGTAACGGATTGCTGGTCATCTGGTGGGCGGCTTCCGTCATCGCGTATGCTTCGATAACCGGCGCATTAAATGTTTGCTCCAACTCCTGCAAGACCTGGGGCGGCAATGACGCGGAAGAAGAGCGGATGAACCGCAATGCGGATTTTCTTACCGTTTCCTTGTTTTTTCCGGCCCGGGCCAGGATAGCCTGGTGCATGGTCGGGACCGCGGTATACCAGCTTGGTCGCGCTTCCTCCAGCCAGGCAAAGAATCTCAGTGCGCTAAAACCCGGTGTACAGAAGATACTCGCGCCGGCGCTGATACTGGCTAGAATGGCTGCAATCAGACCGTGAATATGAAACAGGGGCATCACGTTCAGGCACCTGTCCCCGGCTGTGAGAGCCACGGTGGCGCGGATGTTTTCCGCACTGGCGCAAATATTTCCTTGCGTCAACGGCACGATTTTGGGGCGCGAGGTGGTGCCGGATGTATGCAGAACCAGGACAATATCGTCTCTTTGAGCAAATTCAGGGGCAATGACAGTGTCGTCCTGTTGAGTTTTATCTACGGGTTCCAGTCCAAATTCGCCGGCTGTTACAGAGCCCCCCTTTTTTAACTGAATTACGGGGATATTCAACTCCCGCGCCGATTCTAGCGATGGAGAATTGCTGTCCTCTTCCACAATCAGCGCAACGGCATTGAGGTCTGAGAGATAAAAATCAAATTCCGGCTTCTGGTATGCCGGGTTGAGCGGTGCGGCAGTGGCGCCACAGGAAACGGCTATAAAAGCTGCTGCCATCTCCGCGCCGTTGGGCAGGACGAGCGCGACCCGGTCGTTCCTGTGTACACCGTTCCGGTTGAGTGTCAATACCGTATTCTCAACCATGTTCAGCAACGCGCCGTAACTGAGTGAATCCTGATCGGGGGCGTCTATCGCAACAGAAGCGCTGTTTGCTTTTTTTAATAATCCTAATATCGGCATTGTTTCAGTCATACAAAATATCACCCCGGAATGCTCAACATATGCAAGTTATAACATTATGTCCAATGTAAGGCTATACGGACCACACGTGATACTCCCGTGTTAAACTGAACAGTAATGATTTTAACTACTGGATGACCATGTCATTGAAACGAAAAAGTTGAAAATTGGTACTCTTTCCAGGTGATATTGTCATGTTCAGAGCGAAGCAGCGGCGCCAAGACAAGGCGCAGTCCGCAGAGAATGGCGAGTCCTTGTCAAGGACTGCAACGCCGTATTGGCGCTGCTGCTTCGCTCCCTGCGGGCGGGCCGGGAAGCGGTCGCTCGCGGCGTTGCACCGCTTGGCAAGGACTCGCCATTCCCTGCGCAGCGCGCCTTGCGTTCAACCGCTTCCCGACCCGCTGAACATGACAATATCACCTGGAAAGAGTACTAAAATTTTCATTCTCGCAACGGTCCTGAGTCTGCCGTTGAAGGCAGAAGACACACCGGTTGATTTTCAGCAGTATGAACCCAAAGCTGAAATAGCAAGAATCGCCGACAGCGAAGCGCCGAAAATCGATGGCGACATCTCCGACTCTGCCTGGTCGAAAGCGACCCGTATAGACAAGTTTTACCAGACCATACCGGTCCGGGGCGCCGAGCCTTCCGAAATCACGATTGTTTACATGGCATACGATGAAAACAACCTGTATTTCGCATTTGACTGCCGTGTTTCACAACCGGATAAAATTCTGGCCACCGTTATGCAGCGGGACCGCGAGTTATGGCAGGACGATAATATTCGCGTTTATCTGGACCCGTATGACAGTTCCAGGGACGCAATGGCTTTCCTGGTCAATTCCTTGGGCACGCAGATGGACCTGCTGATAGAAAACAACAGCAACTTTTATACCGAATGGGACACGATCTGGGACGTTGAGGCAAAGCGCACGGACAATGGCTGGACCGCGGAGATGGCCATTCCGTTTCGCAGCATCTCTTATGACCCTGGTGTCGATAAGTGGGGTTTCGAGATCATGCGCCAGATCCGCCATAAAAACGAAACAATAAGATGGTCCCAGATCGATCAATTCCTTCCCCCCTGGAATGTTTCGGAAATAGGTTCAATGACCGGGATACGGGATATCCGCAAGGGCCTTGGCCTGGACGTGCAGGCATTTGGAAAGGTCAATTATGAAAGGGACTGGATGCAGCGGCCCCGTGATGACAGTTTCACCCCGGAGGCGAGCGGGAATATTTTCTACAGGATAACGCCGTCCCTTACCGGAACCGTGACGCTTAATACGGATTTTTCCGATTCTCCACTCGATGAACGACAGGTGAATACGGGCCGGTTTTCGCTGTTTTTCCCGGAGACAAGGGACTTTTTCCTCCAGGACAGGGCCATATTCGAGTTCGGGGGCAGGGCAATGACGCCGCCGAATACTGATATCAACGGAATACCGTTCTTTACCCGCAAGATTGGTATCGTGAACGATGAGATTGTGGACCTCGTCGCGGGGGGCAAATTGTCCGGCAGGGTTGGGAACCTGAACGTGGGGGCACTGGGTGTAAGAATGGACAAGACGGACAATATCGATGCGGAAACCCTCAGCGTTGCCAGGTTGTCGGCAGACATCCTTGAGGAATCCCGTATAGGCGCCATTTTGACGCACGGTGACCCGGACGGCGCGGGGAGGAATACCCTGGCGGGCGTTGACTTCAAGTACCGGAATTCCAATCTTTTCAACCGGGGCCGTTTCATCGCCGACATATTCTACCAGCGTAGCTTTTCCGATGATGTTCATGGCCCTGCTGCGGGAAAAGATGATGATATGTTCGGGTTTTTTCTGGGATATCCGACCGATGCATTACGCTGGTTTATCGGCGGGAAAGAGATAGGAAAGCGGTTTGAGCCCGCCCTGGGTTTCGTTAACCGCCGCAATATCCGTGATTACAATTGGGACTATGTCAGGAGAAAGCGGTTTCAGGACAGTTGGTTTCAATGGTGGGAGGGCGGCGTGATAGGCAATGTCGTGACCGACCTGGATAATGAGGTGGAGACCCATAAATTTACCCTGGTTACTACGTTTCGGAATCAAATAGGAGATGAATATAAAGTTAAAGCCAGCAATTTAAGAGAGGTTATCAATCAGCCCTTCCTGATAGCCGGAAAGCTTCCAGTCCCTGTGGGCGATTACCATTTCAATCAATTTGATATTTCGCTGGTATCTTCACAATCAAGAAAAGTCATTGCAAAACTTGGCGTAACGTGCTGCCGCTTCTACGATGGAGACTACCTGGGGTTGAACAATTCACTGGAATTCAGGCTTTCCAAATACTTCCGCTTGACGGCCAAACACAACATGGAAAAATTTGATTTGCCGGCGGGAAACCTGACGGTACACATCGGTTCGCTGGATACCAGTATCAATTTCACTCCCGACATGCAGATTGATGCCCAGATGCAATACGATAATATCTCGGAGCGGTTTTCTTTTTCAGCCAGGTATCGCTGGTTTCCCCGGCCGGAAACCGAGGTCTTTATCGCCGTAGGCCAGACCGCGGATATGAGAAGCAGCGATTTCCCTGGCCACTTTGACGCGGACCAGACCCAGGTCACAATCAGGTTGGGACATACATTCAGGTTCTGACAAGGCTGTGTGCCGTGTAGCAGTTCCCGTTGAAATTCCGGGGTCAGAGTAAAATTTCTGACGAAATTCTTACTCCGACCCCCCCGAGTCCCGTCTATCCCGTCAAGCTCAGGGGTCAGAGTAAGAAATTCGCAGAATTTTTACTCTGACCCTATCTATCAATTAGAATAACCATCTTTAACCATGCGGGAGACTACCATGATCTCAGAACAGGAACTGGCGGAACTTTCCTTTCCCGGTGCACCGAAAGTGATTACCGACGGCGTACCCGGCCCGAAGGCCGGCAAGCTGCTGGCCGAAGCGCCGGAATTTGAATCCATGACCCGGGGAGGCGGCGGTTTTCCGCTGGTGTTTGATGTGGGCAAGGGGGTTACGGTAAAGGACCCGGACGGCAACCTGTATATCGATATATCTGCCGGTGTCGGAGTCAGCAGCGTCGGTCGTTCCCATCCCAGGGTTATCGAAGCCATGGAAAGGCAGTCGAAGATTCTCATGCATGCTTCTGATATCAGTAATACCAGGCGCGGCGAACTGGCGAAAAAGATTGCCTCCATCGCACCGCCGGGTCTCAGGGACAACTGTATCAGCTATTTCGCCCAGAGCGGCAGCGGCGCCCTGGAATGCGCCATCAAGTTTGCCCGCCGGGTGACCGGGCGCAACCAGATCATGGCCTTCCACGGCGCCTATCATGGTGTCTGGGCAGCTTCCAATGCCATCACCACCGGTGACCAGTACCGCAAGGGATATGGTCCATTCATGGGTGGCGTCATTCATGCGCCTTATCCCTACGCCTACCGTTTCCCCCTGCCTCTCGGGGACAAGTCCTGCGAGGAAGTCTGCGGTGACTACGTGGACTACCTGTTGAACACTCCTTATACGGCGGCGGACGACGTGGCGGCGGTCATCGTTGAACCGGTGCAGGGAGAGGGTGGCTACGTACCGCCGGCGCCTGAATTTTTCCATCGGGTCAAGGCCGCCTGTGAAAAACACGGCGCCCTGTTTGTCGCGGACGAGGTCCAGGCGGGCACCGGCCGCACCGGCAAGATGTGGTCCATTGAACATGCCGGGGTGGAACCGGACATGATCACCTTCGGCAAGGGCATGGGCGGGGACCTGCCGATGGCCGGCGTGATCATGCGCAAGGACCTGGCGCAACAGCTTGACGACATGTCGCAACCCCAGACCTTTGCCGCCAATGCGGTGTCGTCTGCGGTTACCATGACCAATATCGACATCATCCAGGAAGGCGAGCTGGTGGAAAGGGCGGCCCAACTGGGTAAGGAAGTCCTGGATCGGTTGCTTGCTGCCAGTGAGAACCTGCCCATCATCGGTGAAGTGCGGGGCAGGGGACTGATGATCGGCATCGAACTGGTCAGGGACAGGGAGACCCGGGAACCTGCCGACGGCGACACGATGATGCAGGTGGTTATGGGTCTGTTGTCGAACGGTATCATCATGGTACCCTGCGGCCGCAACGGCAATGTGCTGCGGCTGATGCCCTCGTTGACCATCACCCGTGACTATATGAACAAGGCCGTGGATATATTGCTTGATGTGCTGGGTAGTGTCTGAGCATCGGTTCCCGCTGTCGGTCAGATAGGTGGGGTCAGAGTAAAATTGCCTCGGTTCTTGCCATCGACCACAATAGTCATAATTTTACTCTGACCCCGGAATTTAGCGGGAACTGCTGGTGTCTGAGTCAAATAACAAGAAGGAGGTAGTCATATGCAATGGTTGTCCGGGGATACCGCTAATCCGGTGGACGTAAATTCGCGCAGGTCCATCATCGCGATTGTCTATATTGCGGTGATAGCGCCCTGTGTCTTCATCCTCCAACCGGGTTATGTCCAGGGCCTGGTTGAATACCTGGCATTCAGCGAAGAACAGGCGGGTTATATCGCCTCCGCGGAGATGTTCGGCATCGCCTTCACGACCCTCCTGCTCGTCTTTATGGAGGCGCGCGTCGATTGGCGCAAGCTGACTGTATTGTGTCTCATCGTTGCCGCCGCGGGCAACCTCTTGTCGCTGTCCCTGGCGGATTTCGAGTCACTGGCCGCGGTGCGGTTCCTGACCGGCATGGGCTCCGGCGGACTGATGTCACTGACCTTCGCCATGATGGGGCTAACCGACAAATCCGACCGGAATTTCGGTTATATAGTCACCTGGGTGCTGATCTACGGCGCCCTGGGCATACTGGTTATGCCTACAGCCTTTGCCACTATCGGCATGGACGGCGTACTGGTGTTCTTCGCCCTGTTCAATGTATCGGGCCTGTTCTTCGCCCGCTACCTGCCGCGTTCAGGCGTTCACCACCTGGACCTGTCCGTTTCTGAGAAACCCGGTTATTCCTGGCGCCTGAAAGGGCTGTCCCTGTTTGCCATCCTGGTCTATAACACCTCCATCGGTATCGTCTGGGCCTACCTGTTCCTGCTCGGGCTGGAGGCCGGCATCGCCGAGCAGACCGTGGCCAATGTCCTGACCGTCTCCCAGTTCCTGGGTATTGCCGGGGCCTTTGTCGCGGTGGTGCTGCAGTTGCGCATCGGCCGTATCATTCCCCTGCAGGTGAGTATTATCGGCACTGCCATCGGTATCTACATCCTGGTAGGCAAGATCGCCCTGTTCCATTTTGCCCTGGGTGTGTGCCTGTTCAATTTCCTGTGGAACGTGAGCATGCCCTACCTGCTGGCAACAATGGCCTCGTTCGACCGCAGGGGCAAGGTGGTGATCTACGGCATTTGCATGCAGACGCTTGGTTATGCCATCGGCCCTTTCATCGCTGCGAACATTCTCGGGAGGAGCAGTTATGACCATGTCTATATCGTGGCAACGTTACTGTTTATCGCCAGCGCCGTTGTCCTGCTCCCGGGACTGCTGGCACAGAAAAAGCACCTTTAACGCGGCGCAGCCATGTCAGTAATATCAAAAAAATGCTCGTTGTTACTGGTGCTGTGCTTGTTGCCCGTGCCGGTCCAGGCAGAAACGGAAAGTGCACATGATACTGCGGTACAGTTGCGGGAAGCGGGGATGGGGTCCGGCCTGGCCTGGGAGATCGTGGAGGGGTTGACGACGGAAGTGGGGCCGCGCCTGGCCGGCACAGAGGCGGACCATCGCGCGGTCGAATGGGCGAAACGCAAGCTGGAAGCGCTATCTTTCGACAAGGTATGGCTGGAGCGCATCGAGTTCCCGGTGTGGACACGGCGGCATGAGGCCGCAAGAATTGAAGCGCCATACCCGCAGGAACTGCATGTCACGGCGCTGGGTTACAGCGGGTCTACCGACGGTGAGATCACCGCGGAAGTCATCGGTTTCGCCGACCTGGACGCCTTTCGAAATGCTCCTCTCGAACAGGTTGAGGGCAGGTTCGTTTTTATCAATCAATACACCGAGCGGACGCGAACCGGAGCAGGGTACGGGGATTCCGTCAAGGTACGCTACGATTCGGGCTTGCTTGCCAAGGAAAAAGGCGCGCTGGGCGTTCTGATCCGTTCCATCGGCACGGACAGCCATCGCTTCCCCCACACGGGAGTGTCCACCATGGCTAACGACCCCCTGCCGGCCGTCGCCCTGTCCGCGCCGGATGCGGATCAACTGGCGCGCATCATGAGCCGGGGCGACAGCATCAGGATCTCCCTGGATATCCGGGTGGGTTTCAGGGAGGCAGGACATTCCTGGAACGTGATTGCCCAACTCAACGGCCGTGAAACCCCGGAAAAACTCGTGCTGATCGGGGCTCACCTTGATTCCTGGGACCTGGGAACCGGCGCAGTGGATGACGGCGCCGGCGTCGCTATCACTGCTGCTGCGGCACACCTGATAGGCGAATTGCCCCAAAGACCTGGAAGCAGTATCCGCCTGGTTTTGTTCGGGAATGAAGAAGCCGGCCTGTGGGGCGCAAAACAATATGTAGATGCCCATGCCGAAAACCTGGAAAATCATATCTATGCCTCCGAATCCGATTTCGGAGCCGGACCGGTCTGGCGTTTCGATACCGATAATCCTGTATTGATGGAAGCGGCCATGCCCGTACTCGAAGTCCTGGGTATTGAAAAAGGAGAGGCTGCCCGGTCCGGCGGACCGGATATCGTACCGCTGCAGGAACGGGGCGTGCGGATATTCCGGCTGCGGCAGGACGGCACCGACTATTTTGATTACCACCACACGGCCGACGACACCCTGGACAAGATCGACCCCGAACAGCTGAAACAGAACGTCGCCGCCTGGGCAGTGGTGACCTGGCTGGCCGCGGAACTGGACAATTCATCCCAGGGAACTTCTGACTGAAGCAGAGGTTCCCCAGGGAAACCAGTTCAGCCGGCACTTCCTTAGAAATCTCTCCTGATCGTTATTCCATAAGTGCGTGGACGCGCGTAGGAAATCTGGGTATTGCCGGTAAAACCGGATACATCAAACCCGATAATGCCGTGGTTCGAATCGAACAGGTTGTCGATAAACCCGGTTACCGTCCATTCATACGACGGGTCGGACCAGTTGAGGCGGACGTCTACAACAGTGTGGCTTTCTATTTCATGTGCCGTGAAGTTCCTGGCGTTATGGAACACTTCGGATCGGAATGAACCGTTGAGTTGCGCTGCGATATTGCCCAGGCCGGTGTCCCGGTTATCCCGTGGGATTCGATCTGGTTTTGATCGTCAAAAGCGAAATCCCGGTCGATGCGCCTGCCGCTGCCGTCCGGGTCGATATTGCCGCTGAAATCGCCACCGGGCACAGGACGATACGGGCTGGTACCGGCATCAAGTACAGCATCGACACATCTGCCCGGCTGTATCTGGTCGCACCCCAGCGGGTCGTCTGCGGCGTAGATGACGTCAATGACCGCACCGTCGGCATTGAGGATTTCGGTGGTGTTGACTGCCTGGTACGGACCTTCACTTTTTGTCGTATCGGCCCAATTCACGCTCAGTAGCAGACTGCCGTTTTCATTCAAATCATATTCGATGTGGGCGCGCACGGCCTGTGTGTCATCATTGTAGGTGTCTTCACCGCCGCCGGGCGACCCCGGGCGGGTATCGGGCGCTGAGCCGTCCACGTACACGTTTTTCAGTATTTCTCCCTGCAGGTTGGACAGGAAGGCCACGCGGGCGCGTAAGTTATCCGACAGGGCGCCGGAGACGGCGCCTTCAAACCGGTACTGGTCGAACCTGGCCGCAGTAAACTCGCCGTATCCTTCGAACTCATAGGTGGGTTTTGCGGTTATCGTGTTGACCAGGCCGCCGGTTGCGTTCCTGCCGAACAAGGTGCCTTGCGGGCCCTTGAGGACTTCAATTCGTTCGATGTCAAACAGGCCGAAGGTCTGGGCCTGGGTGCTGGCAAGATAACTGTCGTCAACATAGACGGCTACGGGAGCCTCCGCAATATCTGCGTAGTCGTTTTGCACGACACCGCGGATATTGAAGATAGCGCGCTGGCCGCCGATGTCGCCGGCCAGGGATACACCGGGCGTGAATGCGATCAGCTCGGTACTGGACTCGATCCCCAGCGCATTCATCTGCTCCCCGCTGAAGGCGGTGACGGCTACGCTTACGTCGTTGATGTTCTGTTCCCGTTTCTGGGCGGTCACGACGATCTCTTCAAGGCTCCAGGCGCTTGCGCAGGCCGTCATACTAATCAAGATGAATACCCATCTTGTCTGCCAATGTGCGGATTTCTCAATTATTACCATACTCACACCGGGCTCGCAGTGTATTTATAGTAAACTTAATGCAGGAGTCTTGAAATAATAAAGTTCAGACGACCGTGTCACATTCACTGAAACAGCATTCGTTAAATTCGGCTCCATCACTATGTGTGGAATAGTCGGCCTGTTCAGCAAATCCCCGTCCATTGAAAATCACCTGGGCGAGTTGCTGGCGGGCATGCTGATCGAGATGACGGAACGGGGTCCCGACAGTACCGGTGTCGCCGTTTACCGTGATC
>JAPPLI010000084.1:0-44820 GCA_028819495.1 Gammaproteobacteria bacterium
GTTTGAAGCCGTCAGCAATGCCTTGTATGAAAACAAGTGGCTGAAGGTGAATTATGAAAATGCACAAGGCTGGCGAGACAAGTACCGGGTCATGCCCCTGGGCTTAGCCCAGCAAGGACCCCGACTCTACCTGGTGTGCCGCTTTGAGGGTTTCGACAACGAACGCAGCCTCGCCCTGCACCGGATCATTTCCGCAGAGGCATTAACCATGAGTTTTAAACGCCCGCCGGAGTTTGACCTAAAGAAATACGACGATGACGGCCGCTTCGGCTTCGGTGAAGGCGACCGCATCAGGCTCACGTTCAGGATCAAGAAACCCAACGGGTTTCACTTGCTTGAGTCGCCGTTATCCACAGACCAGGAAGAGAGGGAACTGGACGACGAATACGAGATCACTGCTACGGTTGTCGATACCGAACAACTGAACTGGTGGCTGCGGGGGTTTGGGGAGACGGTGAGCAACATAGAAAAACAACCTTTGATGTAAAATGAGGTGAACTTGCTTCCTACCATGTTCTTACTTTGAGGTGGGCAACATAGAGAAAATTTTTGATATGTAAAACTAAAGGAGAGAAATAATGCAATATTGGCAAATAGTTGCAGGTTCACAAGGCAGGAGTTACTCGAAATATTTCTTGGAATATGGAATGGCTTTCGTTGGTGGCGAAACTTATAGTGGCAGAATGGAAGAAATCAAAGAGGGTGATATTGTTGTACTCAAGGAAGGCACAACAATACGTGCTGCCGGTAAAGTCACTCGCAAAGGACGCGACGACAAGGAGTGGCTGAATGATTTTGATGGTTGGGGTTTATCGGCATACTGCTGCGTAAAATGGAGAGAACATAAGGGGACTCCAATACACAGCAGTCGTGTCCCGGGAGCGATATCTAGAGTACATAATCAAAACGATATAAATCACGCCAACGCAATATTAACTTCAGGTGTTGAGGTAAAAGATCCAAAAGAACCACTGGACCCCGAACCAGTAAAAGTTCCTGAAATACTGGAATGTCTCAAAAAGGCAGATTCAGGCGGGTCTGAAGTTGAATGGAAAAAAATTCAGTCATTGGCCGAATATTATTACTCCGACGTAGGTTGGCATTGGGTCCCAGAACATGAAACCAGAACTTTTTTAGTCGTACCTCTTCTTCTTGCACTGGGATGGTCAGAGAGACAGATTAAAATAGAGTTGGGTTGCAGCAAGGGCAAGGTTGATATTGCATTATTTAAGAAGGAATTTAAAAATTTCGAAGAAAGCAAGAATGATTGTGTGGCTATAGTTGAAACAAAAGCTTTTGGTAAGGGCCTGGATCCCGCAGGTGAACAGGTAGGAAAATATTCCGTAGATTTCCCATCATGCAAAGTGCGTATAACTACAAACGGTCACTGTTACAAAATCTATAAAAATTTTGAAAATGATGACGACATCCACGCCTATATGAATTTACGTAAGCCAACAAGGAAATACCCTATAGACCCCGATGTTGATGGAGCGCTCGAAGCAATAAAATGGCTCTTGCCAGACACATATTCTGGTTAAATTCATACCTGTTAGCGGTTTAATAACTGCATGAAGGGGGCCAGATGATTAGTCCGTTGCGCCAGTCAGAAAAGTTGGAACGTGCCCGAGGTTGCCTCCTCGGACAGCTTGCGGGTGATGCGTTGGGAAGCTTGGTTGAGTTTCAGACTCCCGAACAGATCCGGCGGAAATACCCCAACGGCGTCCGGGAACTTGCCGACGGGGGGACCTGGAACACGATTGCCGGCCAACCGACCGATGATTCCGAGATGGCGCTATTGCTGGCCCGCATGCTGGCGGACCAGGGGCGGTATGACCCCGAGGAAGCCAGGAAGGCTTACCTGTTCTGGCTGGATTCCGATCCCTTCGATTGCGGCTCAACCGTTTACAGCGGCCTGCGGGGTCGTCCCAATCCGGACAGCCAGGCAAACGGCGCGATGATGCGGATCAGCCCGCTGGGCATCTTCGGCGCCAACCATGATTTGGAGCATGTGGCCGAGTGGGCGCGACAGGATGCCGCGATCACCCATCCCCATCCGGTTTGCCGGCAAGCCAACGCATTGTTCACGATGGCGATTGCCCGTGCCGTCCGCCAAGGGTGTGACGCCCGCAGTCTGTACGAGCAGGTCGTGACCTGGGCGAAAGACATGGAGGTGGATGGAAGCCTGCTGGAGGCGGTCCGAGGTGCAGCCGAAGCACCGCCTACCGACCATGTCCGCCAGCAGGGGTGGGTCCTGACAGCATTCCGCAACGCCCTGTGGCAGCTTCTGCATGCCCCGAACCTGGAGGAAGCCGTTGTGGACACCGTTATGCGCGGCGGAGACACCGACACCAACGCCGCCATCTGTGGCGCGCTTCTTGGCGCTGTGTGGGGCCGGCACGCGATTCCCGACCAGTGGACCGAATGCGTGCTGAACTGCCGCCCTGCGGCCGGACAACCGCATGTGCACCGTCCTCGTCCCGAGTGTTTCTGGCCTGTGGACGCTTTGGAGCTGGCGGAGCGTATCTGACGTCAATTTGTCCGCCTGGCGTCAATAATCTTGGGCAGTGGACGGGAAGAGGTCGTTACAGTCACGAAAATTTAATTTGCGATACTTTCAGTGATATTATATCATATAAGATGTCATGAGACTGGTATTGGATACCAATGTGGTTGTTGCGGGATTGCGTAGTCCGTCGGGGGCGTCAGCCAGATTGCTGGAATTGGCGCTCGACCAGCGGTTTACGCTGGTGCTCTCCGTAGCGCTTGCGTTGGAGTTCGAGTCCGTGTGCAATGATCCGGGCCATCGGATCGCATCCGGATTGCGTGAAGATGAAGTTAACCAGATCATTTCCGCGCTGTGCGCGGTGGCGGAGCCGGTTTCCGCACATATGCTCTGGCGTCCACTGTTGCGGGACCCGGGCGATGAAATGGTTCTTGAAACCGCAATCAACGGTCACGCCGATGCATTGGTAACGTTCAACCGAAAAGATTTTGGCGATGTGCCGGACCGCTTCGGCATCGCCTTGCTTGCCCCGCGGCAGGCATTGAGGAGGATAACATTGTGAAAACGCAAACTTCCGCATATCCCTTGCGATTGCCCAAATCCTTGAAATCCGCGTTGGCCGACCTATGCCAGGAGGAAGGCACGAGCATGAATCAATTTATCGCAACAGCCGTGGCCGAAAAGGTGGTGGCACTGAAAACCGCCGAGTTCTTCGTCGCAAAGCGGGAAACGGCGAACATTGAAGAAGCGCGCCGGCTGCTGCGGCGCAAAGGCGGCCAACCGCCGGAACCGCTTGACCGCATCTGAGAGACGCCACCTCAATCATCGTTCGCGCTAGCGCGTTTTTTCCATATCCGCGTAAATACATCTTCATCTGGAATTGGCTTGACGTCACCGGTTCTCATCTCTCTCAGCCTGCTCCGTGCGATAGCGAGCCACTGCTCGTCGATGACCCGGCGCAGAGCGCTTTCAAACGGCGCAAAAACAACAGCCAGTAGAAAGGCAAAAATCTTTACAAAATTACATAAAGTAAAGAAACATGGTAACATGGAAAATGTGTATAAATCATGAGGATTTAATTTAATGCCTAAAGTCAGCGCAAAAAGGCAGATCACACTTCCTGTTGAGCAATGCAAGGAACTGGGTATTCAACCGGGCGATGAGTACCGGAGTTTTGTAGCGAATGGTCACATTACGATTGTCAAAAAGATTCCCGGAACGGCGAAAGGTTGCCTTCACCATGTAAAAAGCGATTCAGCGATTAGCGACGAAGAGTCTCGCGATAGCGCCCTGAACTGAGTTCTGACACGTGATCGCCGTTGATAGCAATATCTTACTCAGGTATTTACTGGGAGATGATGAGCAACAGGCCGAAAAGGCAGATATTCTCATCAACGGTGGCGAACCGGTGTTAATCACCGATGTTGTGCTGGCGGAAGTGATCTGGACATTGGCGGGCCGAAAGTATCAACTGGATAAAGAAGAGATTGTAAATACGGTCGAAGCACTGTTCAAAGAACCCAACCTTCGATTTGAAGATGATCAGGTCGTATGGCGAGCGCTTCACGCCTACCGAACCGCAGAACCGGCACGAGCGGGTCAGCGCATGAAGGAAACTGACTTCGCAGACGCCCTGATCGCATACAAGGCACAAAAGACAGCTGCCTCGCAAAATACCCGGTTGCAGGCGTTTTACACGTTCGACATAGCTGCAAGCCAGTTATCGTTTGCCCGGTTTTTATGGGAAAATGGTGACGCTATTTGCCTGGCTGCGCCAGGACATCAAGGCGCAAGGCGAACGCATTGATGAACAGGGCAGGGATATCAAGAGATTGCTCTCTGACGCAGCCGCCCTGAAAGCCACGGTGGAGACCTTCTTCCGGCTGCGGGTGGACCCACATCGACCGCCTGACAACCCCGGCGCCGATTAGGCCAGCAGAGTTGCTTGATAGTGATGCCGGGTTAACCCCGCATACGCATCCCTGTTATTCAAGCAGGATGCATTTCCTCCCGGATGACCCGGCGCAGAGTGCTTTCAAGCGGTTCGCCCTGACGCTGCACATGATGGCGTAGCGCGTCATTTATCAGGGATTGATAATTCCCTCCACCTCGCACCTGATCTTTAAACCATTGAATAATATCGGGGTCAAGTCGAATGGTAATACGTTCTTTCGTAGTTTTAACTACTGCCCCGCGTCTGCCTTCACTGAAAATCATGTGTCTCTCATCGTATCAAGCCTCATATTGTCTTCGCTCTTGTTTGTTTGCTTTAACAAAATCCACCTGATGTTTAATGAGGTTGGAGTGGCGTTTGTTTTCGTCCCATTCAAAGTCCATGACTATTTGTATGCCAAATGTGCATATATGTCAAGTGGAAATCCGGCCTTGCAGACAAAACTGACCTTACGCGCCTGGATAAGACGGATAACGAGGTTGGGTCGGCGTTTGTTTTCATTCCAGAGTAGTTGACGTACATGCCGGCGCAAGGCATCCTTTAGCCGTATGCCTGAATCCTCCTCCTTGTCCGGTGTCTTTGAATCTCTCTCGCCCGTTGCCCGGCTGGTCGCCCAGGTCTGTGGCGTTGTGCATCCGTACACGGTTACCACGGCGCGGATCGCGTCACTACTTGCTTCCGCACGGTTGAAGTTCGGGGGGCAGCGGGTCCAGAATGCCCAGGCCAAGGCAGCTGGCGAGGAACTTGTAACGGCGGGGCTTGCAGTCCCCTCGAAGTCGGGAAAAGAACTCAGGGCCGCGAGTTCCTGGGCGCCGTGGCTGACATTGGAAGCTTTCCGCAACGGCGCCCTGGACAGGATTATGGATGCCTTCGAATACAAACAACCTCCTTACTGGCAGTATTACAACGATCCGGACAGAAAAGCGCTCTATTTGCGTCACTTTACCGTCACGGGTCGTTTCCAGGATCTTGAAAAAAAGAGGCTCGATATTCACGCCAACGATTGGCGTTTCCTGGCTGAGCCCGGCGCCGCCGGATTGTTGCCGACGTTGCCCGGGAAATACCGGACTCCCTCACTCAGTGGTTGTTTATTCCAGGTCATCGAGACATTGGCCCAGCCGGAACCAATCATAGATGCCTGTTACAAGTTGGCGCCGGATATTTCCTTACACCTTGCCGAGATCGCCTTCATCCGCATCCTGCAGGGCCGTCCGGATGAGGCCCTGTCGCTCTTCGATGAAGTTCGGACGGAACCGCCCAACGTCAAACGAATCAGGACCGGCCTGGCCGCCACCCGCGCGTTGATCGCCACCTTGCGCGCGAATGATGAGGAGGCAATGCGCTTCATCCAAGCTGCGGTTGACGAAGAGAAAGCAGGAACCCGCAAGCGTAACGTGTTTCCCAACACTCGCGCATTCGTGCTGTCCTTGCTGTCCCTGCTGCGACGTAACACCCCGGCCAGCCTGGCCCTGCTGGAACAACTCATACGAGTTGCTCATCGAAAACATGTCTGGCCGTACCTGGTGGAACTCGTCGTCAGCGCCGCCGGCCTGAAAGACTTGCGGCGTTACTATGTGCCGGCGTTCGACCACGCTTCACTCTATACGCTTTTGTATGGATTCCTGTACTGCTGGGTGGAGGAAACGGAAATGCTCGACGGGGACGCCTTGACCAGCCTCGGTTACCGCGCCCGGCTGCACGGTTTCAAGTGGGTCGAAGCGGAGCGCCTGGAGCTCACTTGCAGGTACAAGACCGGCCGGCAAGCCGAAGAAGCTGCTGCAAAGTCCTCCGAACTGCATGCGGAAACAGGCATGACAACGCTGGTATCCCTGGTCAAACCATTGCCTGAATGGGAGTATCCTCTCAAGGAAATCGAGATATTCGCCTTTGAAACCAGGAATAAACGAAAATCGGCTCCAAAAAAAACCGCACCCGCCAGTCAACGGCGCCTGGTGTGGGATTTTTCCAATGACAAGTACCTGGGGGTTTCGGTTACGCCGCGTGAGCAGCGCGCCAATAAAAACGGCAGCTGGAGCAAGGGCCGGTCCGTGGCGATGAAACGACTGCAGGAGGACATGGGCACGATGGACTTTCTACTGGAGCAGGACCGCGCCGCGATCGCGACGATCAAGCAGGACAGCTACGGCCGGCACGGGCATAACCAGTTCTATCTGCCCCCGGCCGGCCTGTACGCGCTGGCCGGCCACCCTTACATCTTCAACGCCGACGGCGGGCAGGTGGACCTGGCACGCCGTGAGCCGGAACTGTCGGTAGAAGAGAAGGCCAACGGCATGATACTGGCGCGAGTCGAACCCCATGGGCGGTACGCCAAGGACTCGGACTACCACGTGCGGATGGTCGGCAAGCGCCGCTGTGAGGTAACCCGGTTTACGCCTGGTCACAAGCGCCTGTTTGATATTATCCCGCCGAAGGGACTTGCATTGCCGACGCCGGCCAAGGCGCGCCTGCTGGACGCAGTCTCGGACCTTGCCACTGAAATACGGGTGCAAGGCGTTATCAGCGACAGCGCTTCGGTGAAACAGGCGGACGCGGACCCGCGGCCCTGGGTGAAGCTCGAACCGAAAGGCGCCGGGCTGGTTGTGGAGTTGGTCGTGGAGCCGGTTCCGCAGACCGAGACTTGGTTTGAACCAGGCGCCGGCGGGACTACGGTTTTTGCCAACTGCAACGGTGAAACGGTACAGGCGCGCCGCGACCTCAAGGCCGAACGCGCGGCGGTTGAGGAATTGACCGCTGCCTGCCCGCTGCTTGCCGTGTTGCGGGGCAAACAGCGATTGCTGACTTTGCCCGATCCTACGGCCTGTCTTGAATTGCTGGAGCAGACGCAGGCCGCCGGCGCCCGTTGTCTGTGGCCGGGCGCTGAACCGCTGAAGATCGTGGCGCGCGCGGAAACGGCGGCGCTCAAGTTGTCCGTCAAATCCGCCGCCGACTGGTTTCGGGCTTCCGGCCAACTCAATATCGATGAAGGCCGGGTCCTCGACCTGCGCCAGCTTTTCACTTTGCTGGACAAGAACCCCGGTTCGCGTTTCCTGGAACTCAACGACGGCGAATTTATCGCATTGACGGACTTGTTCCGTCGCCAGCTTGACGACCTCCGCAGCTTGTCGGTTCCCTCCGGGGAAGGCTCGGTCCGGCTGCATCCCCTGGCGGCCTTGTCCCTGCAGGACTTTGTGGAACAAACCCAGCTCGATGCAGTTAAGTCCTGGCGCGACCAGTGCGCCAGACTACGCGAGGCGCAGGCAGTTGAGGCCCAGACGCCCAGCACCCTGCAGGCCGAGTTGCGCCCCTATCAACTGGAGGGTTTCCGTTGGCTTGCCCGCCTCAGCCATTGGGGCGCCGGCGCCTGTCTTGCCGACGACATGGGGCTTGGCAAGACCGTACAAACCCTGGCCTTGTTGCTGCAGCGCGCGCCGGACGGCCCGGCCCTGGTCGTCGCGCCCACTTCGGTCGTTGCCAACTGGATAGATGAGGCGCGTCGCTTCGCGCCGACCCTGGAGGTCATCCCGTACACCGGCGTTGCCGCCACCCGCGCGAAGCTGCTGGATAGCCTCGGCCCCTTCAACGTAGTGGTTACCAGTTACGGCGTTTTGCACTCCGACGCCACCAGGCTTGCTGAAGTGGCATGGCACAGCGCCGTGCTGGATGAAGCCCAGGCCATCAGGAATCCGGCGACCAAGCGCGCCCGTGCTGCCCGCGCCCTCCAGGCGGGCTTTCGGCTGGTTACCACGGGCACACCGATCCAGAACAACCTGGTTGACCTGTATTCGCTGTTCGGCTTCATCAACCCGGGCATGCTGGGTCCGCTGGAACAATATCGGCGCAACTTTGCGCTGCCTATTGAAAAGGACGCCGACGCGGATGCACGGGCGCGTTTGCGCCGCGTCATCGCGCCGTTTATGTTGCGGCGGCTGAAGTCCGAAGTGCTGAACGACCTGCCGGCGCGCACCGAGATCATCCTGCACGTGGAAATGTCCCGGGAGGAAGCGGCCTTGTACGAGGCGCTCCGGCAACGCGCCGTGGAAGACCTGGAGGCCCTGGCCGACAAGCAGGTTGGCGATGGCGAACACAAACTGCAGGTGCTGGCTCACCTGACGCGACTGCGCCTTGCCTGTTGCAACCCCAGGCTGGTGCGGGAAGCCGACGCGCCGGGCAGTTCCAAGCTGGAGACGTTCTCTGAAACGCTCGGGGAATTACTCGCCAACCGCCACAAGATCCTGGTTTTTTCACAATTCGTCAAACACCTGAAACTGGTTGAGGAGCGCCTGGTCGCAACCGGGGTCGCCTACCAGTACCTGGACGGCGCTACCCCTGCCAGCGCGCGGGCAAAACGCATCGCCGCGTTCCAGGCGGGACAAGGGGACGTGTTCCTGATCTCGCTGAAAGCGGGCGGCGTCGGCCTGAACCTGACCGCGGCCGATTACGTGATTCACATGGATCCCTGGTGGAACCCTGCGGCCGAAGACCAGGCGTCCGACCGCGCCCATCGCATCGGCCAGACGCGGCCGGTAACTATCTACCGGCTGGTCACAAAAGGCACCATAGAGGAACAGATTGTCGAACTGCACCATCACAAGCGCGACCTGGCCGACCGTCTCCTGGAAGACGCGGACGCGCCGGCCCGGCTGAACGCCGAGGAATTGCTGAACCTGCTGCGCCAGCAGGCAACCTGATAATCACAGGCCAGGCATGGCGCACAGGTACTTTTGTGCCCGATATCCCGTCATTCTTGGGCAAGTCTATCCACAAGCGGCGATCGGTTACACCCCCTGGCGACAAAGCCCTGCCATTTTTCCGGGAGTTCCTGAAGAAAGCTTGCAGCCTGGCTTTTCTCCGGAAACGTAGCGAACACGCTTGCCCCGGTACCGGACAAGCGGGCTTTTGCCCGGGTGTTGAGCCAGTCCAGCGCCGCCGCCACTTCGGGACAGATTTGTCGCACTACCGGTTCGCAATCATTGCGGCATCTTCCCTGCCGGAAATCGTCCAGCGTGACCCTGGGCGTTGCGCGTTCGAGCGCCGGGGCATTGAATACCTGCGCGGTGGCGACCGGGACATTGGGGTAGATCAACAAATTCCAGTCCTCCGGCAGTTTCACGGGTTCCAGTTGCTCTCCCACCCCCTCTCCCCAGGCGGCGAACCCGCGCACGAAAACCGGGACATCCGCTCCCAGGGTAAGCCCCGCCTCGGCGAGCTGGTCTGTTGACAATCCGGTGTCCCACAGGCAGTTCAGGGCCACCAGGGTCGTTGCCGCATTGGAACTGCCTCCCCCCAGTCCACCGCCGATGGGGATTTTTTTATCAACGCGGATGTCTGCCCCACTGGTACTGCCGCCAAGCTCCTGGAGCAGTTTCGCCGCCCTGACCACCAGGTCGTCCTGTTCCTCCAGCTGCTGGTAATTGCGCCGGCACCTGATGCGGCCATCGCCGGTCGCGTCAATCTGCAACTCGTCAGCCAGGTCCAGGAACTGGAACACGGTCTGCAACAGGTGGTAACCGTCGTCCCGGCGCCCGGTGACGTGCAGAAAATGGTTTATTTTTGCCGGCGCCGGCCAGGGACTTGACTTCATCGGTCCAGGTTCCATTCCCTGACGGACAGGCGCACCCTCACCTCTCCGTTTTCCAGGTCCAGTCTTGCCGGCATGCTGACGCCGCCGACCCCGGTGTATCTTTTATAACGTATGGACCAGCCGCCCTGGCTCAACTCGCTCACCCTGTTTTCCCCGTCCAGCAGCAACCGGTCCACCTGCAGGGACGGGGCCGGAAGGCCTCTTATCCAGAAGACCATTTCGGACACCGGGAGGCGCCACCCCGCGGCCTGTTGCAGCAGGGACTCCGCGTCCCCGGCCTGCAACACGCTGTTGTCCGGGGCGCGTAACGAGACGGTGCCGGCAGTGCCGGACAGTTCATACACGCCGCCGGAGAAAGGGGCAATCACCCGGAGGTCATACTCGTTCCTGCGTTGCGTCCAATGCAGGGAACCCGACCCGGATTCGTCGTTTGTGCGCACGGCTATCCTGCCTTTCAGGTTCCAGGTTTCCATCCCTGTCAATTCGTTCTTGCGGGCGTCCCATGAAGGGATGAGCCTGTTTTCAACCGGCGCCTGGACGCAGGCCGACAAAAAGATCGCCGCCAGCAGAAATGCCGGGATTATACGGCCTGGTGAGAATTGCGGGTTAAGAGCAGCGGTTCCCGCTAACCTCGGACAGATGGTGGGGTCAGAGTAAAAACCCATCGGAATGTGCAGTTTTATCATACATCTCATGGGTTTTTACTCTGACCCCGGAATTTAGGGGAACTGTGGGGTTAAGGATCGAAACGTTCAATCACATCCAGCAGTCGTGTATCTTCGGGGGTCTGCTGCAGGGCAGTCTCCCAGACTTGCTTCGCCTGTTCCCTCTCGCCCCTGACCCAGAGCACCTCGCCCAGGTGGGCGGCGATTTCCGGGTCCTGCCTGATATTGAGGGCTTTCCTGAGGTACTCGATGGCCTCATCCAGGCGGCCCAGCCGGTACAGGACCCAACCCATGCTGTCCAGGATATAGAAATCATTCGGGCGCAGTTCCAGGGCTTTCCTGATCAGGTCGTATGCCTCCGCATGCCTGTCCGTGGCGTCGGCCAGGGTGTATCCCAACGCGTTGAGCGCCTGGGCGTGATCCGGTTCATGCTCAAGTATGGACCTGAGATCCTTTTCCAGCAGGTCCAGCCTGCCTGTTTTCTCCGCAGCCATGGCCCGGGCATATAACAGGTCCGGGTTGTATCCGTCATCAAGCGCTTCGGTATAGACTGCGATAGCTTCTTCGTAACGTCCTGCCTGGATCAGTAAATCGCCCTCAGCCTGGACTATGACCAGCGCCTGTTGCCCGCTCCTCGACCGAATGGATTGAAGGTGGTTGCGCGCCTCGTCCACCTGCCCTTTTCTCGCCAGCAGCATGGCGAGTCTTACCTGGGCGTCAAAATAGTGTTCGCCTTTATATACGCCCTGGTACCAGTCACCGGCTTCGTCATAGAGCCGTTTTTCCTCCGCGATGCGTCCGAGATAGTAATTGGCGGTATCCGTCAGGTGTTCCTCTGCCGATAATTTTTTGAAAAGCGTTTCTGCCTCGTCGAGACGGCTGCTCTGCAGGTACAGCAACCCGAGGGCATACAGGACATCTATATTTTCAGGTTCCCGGTCGACCAGCAGTTCGAACTGGTCCAGGGCCTTGCCGAATTGCCGGACCTCCATCAACAACCTTGCATAAGCCATGCGCAGGTTGAAATCATTCTCTCCGCCCTTCGCCAGCTTCTTTTCCAGCCATGACAATGCTTCCTGTTCCCGGCCCAGACGCTGCAGGATGGAGATATAGCTGAGCGCTGCGTTGTTATTATCCGGCGCCAGGGCCAACGTATCCTCAAGCAGTTCCCTTGAGCGTTCCAGGTCTTCCAGCCTGGCCGCGACATGCGCGAAAGCATACAGGGCGCCGGGGGAGCTATCCTGCGTTGCAACCAGTTTCTCCATTACCTCCAGCACCGCTTCCTTGTCTTTTTCACTTCCCAGCAGGTTGGCAATCATCCATAATTTCTCGTCCGCTTCCCCTTCCGAATACGCGAAAATATCCTGCAAGTGCTCAGCGGCCTGCTCCAGGTCGCCGGCGCGCAATTTCATGATTGCCAGCACCTGGTGCGGATCGGGATTGCGCGGGTCCAGTTCCACCCATAACCGGGCCGCGGCAAGGGCCGCGTCATCGTCCCGGGCGTATACCGCGATGCGTGCGGCCCTCTCTACAATACGGTGGTCCTTGGTATGGCGCGCCAGGTCCAGGTAATACTCGATCGAAGTATCGAGCATGCCCCTGTGCCCTGCAATTTCGGCCAGCAGCAGTTTGTAGAGCAGGTATTCCGAAAGCGCTATACTGGGACGCACCGGTTCAACGCCGGTAATACGTGCCTGCGCTTCCTCCTGTTCCGGTTCCGGCGCGGATTCTACGGGCGTTAACGTACTCAGGTTCGTCTGGGCACAGGCTGCCGCCATGAGCGCGATAACGCCCGGCAGGGCGATTCTTGCGAGGCAGCGGAGTATTCTCAATCCCGGTTCGATGCTCATCCCTGCGATTATATCCTGAAATGAGAATACGACAACGTGATAGAATATAAAGGATTATGGCGCTTCTGGCTTTTGGTCTCAACCATACGACTGCTCCCCTGGAGGTGCGCGAAAAAGTGACCTTCGGCGAGGACGTGCTGTCCGGGGCGCTCACCGAATTGACCGGGCACACAGACATTGATGAGGCGGCTATCCTGTCCACCTGCAACCGCACTGAAATTTACTGCAACCTGAACGCTTCCGATCAGTCCTGGCCTATCGACTGGTTTTCCGGATTTCACGGTTGCCGCAAAAACGAACTGCATGGCTATCTTTATTCCCATCCGGGCCCCGGCGCGGTCAAGCACGTGTTGCGTGTGGCCAGCGGACTGGATTCGATGGTGATCGGGGAACCCCAGGTACTTGGACAACTCAAGCGGGCTTACCAGACCGCCAGGCAGGCGGGAAGCACCGGCAAATTGCTTAACCGGCTGTTCCAGCATTCGTTCAAGGTAGCCAAGGACGTGCGCAGCAACACCATGATTGGGGACCACCCTGTGTCCGTCGCGTACGCGGCTGTGCGGCTTGCGAGGCAGATATTCGGCGACCTGTCGAGGCAAACGGTTCTGCTCATCGGCGCCGGGGAAACCATAGAGCTTGCGGCAAAGCACCTGCACGAGAGTGGTCTGCACAAGATGATCGTCGCCAACCGCACACTGGAAAGAGCGCAGAAACTGGCGCAGCAATATTCCGCTTACACCATCACGCTGGAGGAAATACCCCGGCACCTGGACGAGGCCGACATCGTCATCTCATCCACCGCCAGCCCCAGGCCGCTGCTGCGCACGGACATGATGGAAGCTGCGCTTTTGCAGCGCAAACACAGGCCGGTATTCGTTCTCGATATAGCCGTGCCCCGGGACGTGGAACCCGAAGTGGGCGAACTGGAGGACATCTACCTGTACACGGTAGATGACCTGAAAAGCATTATTGACGACAACATAAAAACACGGCGCGAGGCGGTACGGCAGGCGGAGCAGATCATCGACGCCGAGGTGATCCATTTCATGGACTGGGTTAATTCACAGGACACCGTCGCAACCATCCGGGCCTTGCGCAACCAGGCACAACAGGCGCGCGCGGATGTACTGGAAACGGCGCTCCAGAAACTGCATGCGGGAGCGGCTCCCGAAGACCTCCTGCACGAGGTGACGCGGACCCTGACCAACAAACTGATCCACCCTCCCAGCGCCAGGCTGAACAGGCTTGATGCAGGGAAAAAAGAGGCCATGCTCAGGGCAGTCCGGGATTTGTACAACCTGACACCGGAAGATATGCAATCCGGGGAAGAGGAGTAATTTCTCCGGCACGGATTTGTCTCATGAAAGAAAGTCTGCAAGCGAAGCTGGAAAAACTGAGCGCCCGCCAGGAAGAGATCTACGCGCTGCTGGCCGTTCCCGAGGTCATCAACGACCAGAACCGCTACCGTGACCTGAACAAGGAAGCGGCGGAACTCGGTCCAATCGTGAATTGTTTCAAGAATTACCGGTCAAGCCAACTGGCACTGGATAATGCCAAGACCATGCTGAAGGACAGTGACCACGATATCCGGGATCTT
Source organism: Gammaproteobacteria bacterium (assembly GCA_028819495.1). Lineage (GTDB taxonomy): Bacteria > Pseudomonadota > Gammaproteobacteria > Eutrophobiales > Eutrophobiaceae > JAAXHV01. The sequence continues at coordinate 14,154 of JAPPLI010000084.1, forward strand.
GCCGCTGAAGAGATGGAGGTGTCACGGCAACAGATCGAGGACCTGGAAATGGAGTTGCAGAAACTGCTGCTGCCCAGGGACCCGGCGGACAAAAACAACATCTTCCTGGAAATCCGCGCCGGGACGGGGGGTGAGGAAGCGGCGCTGTTCTCGGCCGACCTCATGCGTATGTATTCCCGTTATGCAGAGAATTCCAAGTGGCAGATCGAACTGCTGAACACCACGGAAAGCGACCTCGACGGATACAAGGCGATTACCATGCGCATCATCGGTGACGGCGCTTATTCAAGGCTGAAATTCGAATCCGGGGCGCACCGGGTACAAAGGGTGCCGGAAACGGAATCCCAGGGACGCATTCACACCTCGGCCTGCACCGTCGCCATCCTGCCCGAGGCTGACGAGATTAATGACATCGAGATCAATCCGAACGATCTCAGGACCGATACCTTCCGCGCCTCCGGCGCCGGCGGCCAGCATGTCAACAAGACGGATTCAGCCATTCGCATCACCCACCTGCCCAGCGGCATCGTGGTGGAATGCCAGGACGAACGCTCCCAGCATAAAAACCGTGCCCGGGCCATGTCCCTGCTGCAGGCGAAACTGCTGGCCGCCGAAAAAGCGAAACAGGCTTCGGAAATCGCTGAAAACCGGCGCAACCTGATCGGTTCCGGGGACCGGTCGGAACGCATCAGGACTTATAATTTCCCGCAGGGCAGGGTCACCGACCACCGCATCGGCCTGACCCTGTACCGGCTGGAAGAGATCATGCAGGGCGCACTGGACATGATCATCGATCCCTTGATAAACGAGCACCAGGCGGACCAGCTCGCCGCCCTGGGAGACTGATTGACGCGGACCGCAGATGCAGACCGTCAGGGAATTATTGCAGTTAGCCAGCGCCCGCCTCGGCGCTTCGGACAGTCCGCGCCTTGATGCCGAGGTACTGCTTGCGAGCGCGCTGGGAACGGACAGGTCCCGGTTGTATGCCCACCCGGAAATGGCCGCTCCGCAAGGCTCAAGCGCGGATTTCCTGCGCCTGCTGAACAACCGGGGCAACGGATTCCCGGTCGCTTACCTGACCGGAGAGAAGGAATTCCGTTCCATAACATTCCGGGTGAACCGCCATACCCTGATCCCCAGACCGGAAACGGAATTGGTCGTGGAAGCCGCCCTGGAGCGGATTCCCGCCCAATACAGGTCCAGAGTCCTTGACCTTGGCACCGGCAGTGGCGCCATTGCCGTTGCCGTAGCCTCCGAGCGCCCTGATTGTACCGTCACGGCCGCAGACCTGAGCATCGACGCGCTGGCTGTTGCCCGGGAGAATGCCGCAACAAACGATGTCGCGAACATATCATTCGAGCAGTCGGACTGGTTCGGGAGCCTGCACAACAGGCGCTTCGATGCGATTATCTGCAATCCTCCCTATGTCCGGTATCCGGACACCGGGCTGCCGCCCGAAGAGATCCGGTATGAGCCGCGCCTGGCTCTGGACGGCGGCCACGACGGCACAGCCTGCATACGCATCGTCATTGCCGGCGGACTCAGGCACATCAATCCGGGTGGATTCATAATCATCGAACATGCCCACAACCAGGGTGGCTTCGTCAGGGAACAATTCAGGATCAACCATTACCGTAATATCACCACCAGCCTCGACCATGCCGGTCATGAGCGCTGCACCTGTGCCTTCCGTGCTTGAACGCGATGAACGATGATCAACTGTTGAGGTACAGCCGGCAGATCATGCTGCCGGAGATAGATGCGGCAGGGCAACTGCGGCTGGCGCAGTCAACGGTCCTCCTGATAGGCGCGGGCGGGTTGGGCTCCGCCTGCTCCATTTACCTGGCAGCCGGCGGTGTCGGGCATATCATACTGACCGATTTCGACCACGTGGACCTGTCCAACCTGCAGCGCCAGATACTCTATAAAACCACCGATATCGGGCGGCTCAAGGTGGAGGCCGGCGCCGATCACCTGCGCGCGCTCAATCCCGACGTCAAACTGACCCTGATTGAACGCGCGCTGACGGAGGATGAGTTGCTGGACTATGCGCGGAAGGCGGACGTCATCATCGACGGCAGTGACAATTTCACTACGCGTTTTGCCGTAAACCGGGCATCTGTCGCAACCGGAACACCCCTGGTCTCAGCCGCCGCCATCCGCTTCGAAGCGCAGGTCAGCGTGTTCAATCCGCAAAGCGAAACTTCTCCCTGTTACCATTGTCTCTACAAGGAGGGCGCAGAGGTCGATGCGACCTGTACCGCCAACGGGGTACTGGCGCCCTTGCTGGGCATCGCCGGGAGTATCCAGGCGACGGAAGCCATGAAGTTGATCATGGGCCTGGGCGATACCTTGCAGGGCCGGCTGCTGCTGCTTGACGTGATGGCGATGGAATGGCACAGCGCGGTGCTGCCGAAAGACCCCGATTGCCCCGTGTGTGGTAGAATGCACGCGGATTCGGGTGTTTAACCCAGTATGGTATTGATTGTTTCGGATTGAAAATGCGCTTTGTCACTATAACAGTCGGCACCCTGCTGCTGTTCTTCTGCCTGATTACGGCAGCCCAGGAGGAGGCCCAGGGAGAGGTTCAAGTCTCCAGGGAATTCACCAAGACTTATCGCGCCTATAACGCCGCCTATTCACAACGAAATTTTGTCCGCGCCGCCGAACTCGCGCGCAAGACGCTGGACCTGGCCGTCGCGGAACTGGGACCGGAGCATGAAAAAATTCCCGTGTTGCAGATCAACCTGGCCCACGCGCTGATCATCACCGGGGAAATGGAACAAGCCGAACCCATACTGCTGGAGGCCAAGGCCGAGATGATCAAACAACTCGGCCCGGACAGTCCGGACCTGATCACCATTCACGAGGACCACGCCAAGATCTATGCCAGCAAACAGGAACTGGACAAGGCCCGTGAGGAACTGGATACGATCATCTCCATCATTACCAAACAGTCCGGCGACAGGGCCCCGGGTATCGCCAACGTCCTGGTCCAGCAGGCGGCGATCCACGTCGCCCAGGAGAACATTGATGAGGGCGAGGCGGCCTATCTTGAGGCGCTTGCGATTTACGATGAGAACTTCGGCAAGGGCAACGTGCGTTCGGCGGACGTTATCTCCCTGCTGGGCGACATCGACCTGACCCGGCAGGAGTTCGATAAGGCGGAACAGAAATACCTGGAGGCGTTGCGCATATACGAGGATAACCTGCTTGAGGACGATCCGATTGTCCTGGCAAGCCACTCCCGCCTGGCAAGATTGTACGTCGCCCTGCGCGACGACAAGTTTGCCGGCCATGCCGACAAGGTGATCCTCTACACGCCCGATAAGGACGGGCCGGCCGTGCCGTTGTACGTGATGCAGCCCAGATACCCTGTTTTCGAGGACGGCACCAGGCCGACGGGATGGGCCCTGGTGGAATTCACCGTCACCACGGACGGGCGCGTGTTGAATCCCGGCATTGTTGAATCCAGGCCCGGAGGGTTATTTGACCAGGTTACCCTGGATGTCACCCCGAAGTGGCGCTTCAAACCCAAGGTGGTGGACGGGCAAAGGGTTGACCAGGAACACACCCGGGTACGCCTGGTATTCGTCCAGGACAATATCGAGGTTTATTTCGGGGAACTGAAGCTCTAGCCCGGATGTACAGATCCGCTGCGGTTTTCTTACTGATTTTCTCCGTCATGGTCGATGCGGCCGGTGGAGACCTGCTGATCGAAGACGTTGTCCTTATTGACGGCACCGGCCGACAACCGGTAAGTCACGTCAGCATCCTGGTGCGGGACGACAGCATCGTCGAAATCAAAAAGGGAAACTTCGATCAATCCGTACGCAAAACCGCACAGGTCATCAACGGCGCACAGAAATACCTGATCCCCGGCCTGATGGACGTGCATGTGCACCTGGCAGGCAGCATGACAGTCACCGAGCAGGGACTGCGCGAGGTTGAGATCGACAGGCAAAAAGGCATCAGGGCGTTGCACGGGTACCTGTATAGCGGAGTGACTACCATTTATGACTGCGGCAACCTGCCCGATTACATTTTTGCCCTGAGGGACGAGGAACGTTCCGGCGCGATCACCAGTCCGCGTATCTTTGCCGCCGGCGGTATCGTGACCTATCCCGGGAGCCATGGCGCCGGCCCCGGAGCAACCACGGTGGATGACTGGCCTGAGGCAATACCTCTACTGGACGAACACATTAAACGTCAGCCGGATATTCTGAAATTGACGCTTGAGGAACGCGGCTGGGGAATGCGCCCGATGATCCCGAAGTTGCCGCTGCCCCTGATGGAAAAAATTATCGAGTACTACAATGACCACGGCATCCGCACCACCGCGCATACCGCCGGCGAACTGCGCGCAAGACAGGCCATATTTGCCGGCATCGATACCCTGGCCCATCCTGTAATCGTCGGTCCTGTTTCCGACACTTTCGCAAAGCTCATGGGAGCAAAAAAGGTTCCCATGGCAACCACATTGACGATCGGTGAAAACTACAGCCGCCTGGCCGAACACCCTGAATATCTGGACCAACCGATGTATCAGGCGATTTTCTCAGAAGCGGAAATCAGGGAACTGAAAGTGAAAACACGGAAGCAATACCAGGACAGAGAATGGACCTGGTGGATGAAATTGATGACCCCGGTTGCCCAGGAAAACCTTCGGAAAATACACGAGGCAGGCGGGGTCCTGGCGCTGGGCACCGATCAGACCAACGGCGCGGCGGTACATCGCGAGATGGAACTGCTGGTTGCCGCGGGCATCGCTCCATCGGACGTCATCCGGATTGCGACATTCAACGCAGCCAGGTTCCTGGGGAAGGAAGATCAGCTCGGCACTATTGAAGAGGGGAAACTCGCGGATATGGTTTTATTGAACGCCGACCCGTCGGAAGATATCAACAACGCCAAAGACATCCACATGGTCATCAAGAACGGACACGTGATTGACAGGGATAAATTGAATCTCCCGGTCAACGAGTAATACGACAGCCGAGTTGTATCGGGTGTCCGGTACTGGTTTATGAGACCAGTCCCAGGCGTTCATGCCACTCCGCCAGGGACTCTTCGGGGTAATGCGGGAAGGTCTTGTCGCTGCCCCTGATATCTTCCTGTACCCAACCGGCCTTGCTATCCAGCATGAGGTGGGTGCGTTCGGAGGGAACCGGCAATTCGCTGTCAATAACCGATGCGAACGGATGCACCAGGTCCGGCCAGCGCGGGTCCCAGACCCACAGGACGCTGGCGCAGATCCTGCAAAATGACCGCTCGCCGGGACTTTCCCGCATCTCTCCCGTGACCTCGTCTTTAATCCTGGCCTTATAGACCGAGATACATTCCCGGCCGCTGACCTCCAGCGTGGCAAATTCGGCGCCGAGATTGATAGCGTAACCGCCAGCACCCGCGGTTTTGCGGCAGATGGAACAATAGCAGAAGTTGAACGGGTAAGGATGGGGAGAATTAACGCTGAAGTTAACGCTGCCGCAGTGGCAGGACCCGGCCAGTTTCATGGGGATGCCTCAATAAAGTTTAAAAAAACAACACCAGAACCCATACAACAGCAACGTTGCACAGGGCCAGGAACACGGCTGCTGATGCGATATCCTTTGCCTTGCCGGACAGTTCATGGATTTCCCCACCGAACCGGTCAACGACATATTCGACGCCGGTATTCAATAACTCTACGATCAAAACCAGTAATACACTGCCTACCAGCAATGCCCGCTCCATCCCGGAATCACCCAGCCACAGGCCCAGCGGCACCAGAACCACAGCCAGGGCCAGTTCCTGCCGAAAAGCGGCCTCGGTTTTAAAACAGGTAATCAGGCCGCGGTAGGAATAAATCGAAGCATTGATGAGTCGGGTAATACCGGTCGCGCTTTTTCCTCTCATGGATATATTACTCGTCGTGATAACAACCTTGCTTTACAGAACCCGGTTTTGAACTCTATACAAAATTAAGCTATTATGCACCAATAGTATGATTCTTATCTCAATCTGCTGGAGAATTAGATGGCAACCATCCGCAAGACGATTACTTTAACAAAAAAGCAGGATGAGTGGATCAAGGCCCAGATCGCCCACGGTGATTTCACCAATGACAGTGAATACCTCCGCGATCTCGTGCGTCGCGACCAGGAACAAAACGCCAGATTTCAAGCACTCAAAGCCGCGATTCAGGAAGGCTTGAATAGCGGTGTGAGCAACAAGACAGTCAACGATATCATGGAGGAAGTCGAAGCCCGACTTGGAGTCGATGGTCGCCTATAGTCTATCTTCCAAAGCTGCCATTGATATTGCCGGAATCTACGAATACACAATCATAACTTTTGGGTTAGTGCAGGCGCGCAAATACCTGTCTGGTCTGCACGACTGCTTCCAGATGCTTGCCGACAATCCTCTATATGGTCGCAACACAACAGATCTCGCACCAAACTTAAGGCGCCTGGAATACAGGTCACACGTCGTGTTTTACGTACCGCAAGAGCAAGGGGTGTTGATCGTGCGCGTTCTACATCAAAGTATGGATGCAACAGCACACATTTAGCATGTGGTTGAAAAACGGATGAAGGCTCGTCTGTGGGTCCTGTATTGCCTGGTTGTCTGCAGCATACCGGCAAAAAGCGAGAACTTGCTCGAGAACAGGGCTTATTTCAGCCTCGGCCTGGCTGCCGTCTTTCCTGAGGAAACCCTTTTCACTGACAACGACCGGGCGGATTCCGGGCTGCCAAAACTTTACGGCAGTCCTGATATTTTCACGGACGGTGACTTTGATACCGGCATTGAGTGGCGGGCAGGACTGGGATACCGGTTCACTCCCGCCCTGCGCGCCCAGATGGAATTCGGCATGGCCAACGGCCTTGACTACCGGGGTAACGCGAACTACCACAGATCGGGGGCGCGCCAGCCGTCAGAAGCGGAACTGGATACGCGGCAGTTCCTGTTCGCCGGGTTCTACGATTTTCCGTCGTGGGAAGCCACCAGCAGCTTGCGCATACAGCCCTACCTGGGAGCCGGGGCCGGCATCACCGATTATGACCTGGAGGACTTTGTTCAACGGTTCCCCGCGCCCGATATTCCGCACGGTTACCTGCGCCGGGGCGCCAATGGTGAAATCCCGTTGACCCGCCTTCCGCCTGGAAGCGGGCAGGAATTTACCTGGATGGTGACTGCGGGTGTAGTCATACCGATGACGAAACGCATGCGTCTCGACTTGAGCTACCGCTACACGGACGCGGGAGAAATAACAACCGACGTGGGCGACATCACCATTGAACGATACCGGCAGGATGGCAGCCGCAGGGAAGACCTGCTTGTCGAGATCGACAAAACCGTGACCGACCTGAAAACCCACGGCCTGCTGGCCACGTTCCGGTTCGACTTCTGACCTGCAAAAAAGCCATAAGGCCAAGTCTTTGATTTTAATATGGTTAAACGCGGCAATCTATGAAAACACTACGGATTTACCTTGACACCTCGGTTATCGGGAGTTGCTTCGACCCTGAATTTCAAGAATGGTCTGAAGCACTGATGGATGATTTTCTGCGGCGCTGGCACGCTGTCAGAAAAAGAGAACAATGTGGCAACTTAATCCTGGCGGCAGGACAATGAGAGGTCTCGCCGCTCTCACCGCAGTCCTGCTCTTGACGCTTGGGCTGCCGGAGCGAGCGGGAGCTCAGGACAGCGATGTCAGGACCTACAGAGTGACCTTCGTGGGGAAGTGGAATAGCAGCAGCACACCGGGAGGCGTCGTCGCGGGCGCCCACTTCACGAGCCTCGTCGGCGCAGTCCACAACAGCAACGTCACATTCTGGGCGGAAGGCGGGACCGCCACGGCGGGAGTCGAACAAGTTGCCGAACTGGGAGCTACAGGGCCGTTCATTAACGAGTACAACGCGGTTCCGGCCGCCCACAAGAGGGATCTGATCCATGAGGCGGGCGGGACCAGTGCAACCGGCACGCGGAACTTCACGATCACGGTGAGCCCGGCGCACCCGCTGGTGACGCTGCTGTCGATGATCGGCCCCAGCCCGGACTGGTTCGTCGGCGTTTCCGGGCACTCGCTGCGCGACAAGCAGGGTCGGTGGAAGACGTTCGAGAGCATCGATCTCTACGCTTGGGACGCGGGAACGGAGGACGGCGCCGGGTTCTCCCTCAGTAACCCGTCGACGATTCCCCAGGGGACGATCACGAGCCTTCGGGGAAAGGGGAGGTTCTCGACTTCGCCGATGGCATCACTTACCTTCACGCTCCAAGCGGCGCCGGCGCCGGCCCCGGTCGCCGCCCTGCCGGCCCTGGTAGTGACCGGCAACGATGAGTCCCCCGTGACCCTGTCCCCGGCCTTTGATCCCGACTCCACCGACTACACGGCCACGGTGGAGCATACGGTCACCGCAGTCACCCTCACCCCCACGGCCCATGACGGAAACGCCCGCATTGCCATAGACGGGGCGCGTGTCGCCAGCGGCACGGAAGGCGCCCCCGTGGCCCTGCACGTCGGCGAAAACCCCATTGCCATCACAGTCAGCACCGCAGAAGGCGCCGGCGCCCGCACCTACACCGTGACCCTGACCCGCGCCGCACCCCCGCTCGCGCCGGCCCCGGCCGCCGACCGCCGCAGCCTGCCGGACCTGGCCCTGGCCCTGGCGGACGATACCCAGGGCAGCATCGCCGCGCGCCTCGAGGCCGCGCGCCGGCCCGCCGCGCCCGGCGCCGGGCTGACCCAGGCCCTCGCCGCGGTCCTGCCCGGCCAGTCCGTCGGCGCCCCGGCCCATGACGCCTTCGACCCGGCCCGGGCGGAGTCCCGGGTGGACTCCGGCTGGGTCGCCCCGTCCGCCCCGGTCAACTGGCAAGCCCTGCTTGATAATGCCGACTTTGTCCTGCCCCTGACCAGGACATCTGCCGGCGAGCCCGCCCCCACCGGTCTTGACTCCCTCACCTTGTGGAGCGACGGCGCCTACCGCCATTTACGCGGCCACAGTGACGGCCTGGCCTGGGATGGCGACCTCCAAGGCGCGCGCCTGGGCGCCGAGCTGCGCGTCACTGAGTCCCTCACGGCCGGGACCGCCGTCGGCTTGCAACGCGCCGGCTGGGACGAGCGGGATACCGATACCAGCGACCGCCACACCCTGACCCTCATCGGCGTCCACCCCTACGCCGGCTGGACCGGCGCGCGCCTGTCCGCCTGGGCCGGCGGCGGCCTGGGCTGGGGCGAACTTAACAGTCGCCGGGACGACATCACCCGGCGCGAGGACATCAACACCCGCACCCTGGGCGGCGGCCTCAACGGCCGGCTGTGGGACACGGTGGACTTAAGCGTGCGCCTCAAGGCCGAGGGCCTGCTCACGGCGCTCAACACCGACGCCGTCCGCGCCGACTCCCACCGCCTGCGCCTGGCCCTTGAGGTCGACCATACCCGGCGCCTGGCCCAGGCCGCCACCCTCACCCCGACCCTGCAACTTGGCCTGCGTCGGGACGGCGGTGACGGCCGGGGCGGGCTGGGCGCGGAGCTGGGCGGCGCCCTGCGCTACACCGGCGGATCCCTCATCCTGCATGGACAGGCGCGTACCCTTATCGGACGCAACGGCTATAAGGAGTGGGGAATCCAGGGCCTCGCCGAGTGGCGCGCGCGCGCCGACGGGCGCGGCCTGACGTTGCGCCTTACGCCCGGCATCGGCCGCGCCGACAGCGGCCTGGCGCAGTTGTGGACCCGGGGCCTGCGCGAGGAGATGACCCCCCAGGCGCCCCAAAACTACGCCGCCCGCCTGGACGTGAACCTGAGCTACGGCTGGGACGCCCCCTATCAGCGCGGGCGCATCACCCCCTACCTGGAAATGCAGCGGCAACACACGGCGCGCTACCGCTCAGGCGTGCGCTGGGCCGGACCCGGCAACCTGACCCTGCACCTGCTCGGCGAGCGTCACGGCGACCACGACGCCGGGACCGACCACGCCCTGCTGCTGGAAGGGGCCTGGCAGTTCTGAGACGCCGGTACTATCAGCTATCCTCGTGGAGAAGACAGCATGGTAACGATAATCGAAATCCCCGCCCGGGACGCCGCTGCCGACGCCGGCACCACGTACTTCATGCCGTACTTTGTCGACCGCTTCGAGGGTACCCTTAACGACCGGCAGGATGAAGACTGGATACGAATAGACCTCACGGCCGGGACGACCTATGATATTGCCCTGGCCGGCCGCGGCGAGGACGGCGCCCCGGACACGATTCTGACCGTGTACAACGCGGCCGGCGAGCGGGTCGCCCGCAACGACGACGTGGACCAGGCCGCGGGCAACCTCCATTCACGGCTGAGCTTCACTCCGGACAGCAGCGGCGTGTATTACCTCAGTGCGTCCGCATACACGGCCAACCCGACGCAGGACAATGCGGGGGATTACGCGCTGACGCTGGCCGCGCGCGAGGGCAGCGGCGGCATCGAGAGCTACCGGGACTCACCGGCCGGCGTCAGCGCGACCCTGGATGAGGAGTCCGGCGCGCTGGCCCTGGCAGGTTCCCGGTATGGGGATGTCCTCACCGGCAACAGTGCGGCGAACTGGCTGTTCGGCAACGGTGGCGATGATACCCTGCGCGGCGGGGGCGGGGACGACTGGCTGTATGCGGGCACGGGGTTCACGGTACTGGACGGCGGCCCTGGCGCCGACGTGCTGGTGGGGCACGCCAGTCCCCGCCCGCGCTATGAGACCCGCTACGAGTGGGCCGCCTACACCGCATCGCCCGCCGGCGTGACGGTGAGCCTGCACGAGGGCACGGGGCGGGGCGGGGACGCCGAGGGCGACGTGCTGCACGGCATCGACGGCCTCATCGGCTCCGCCCACGCCGACACACTCACCGGCAGCGAGCTCGGCAACGAACTCTGGGGCGGGGCAGGGGATGATGTCCTGAGGGGCGGCGGCCTTAACCCCGGCCACTGGGACTACCTGGAAGGCGGCCCCGGGGCGGACACCCTCATCGGCAGCGCCCTCAGCGATGCGGCCAACACCACGTTCGCCGGCTACCGGGCCTCGTCCGAAGGCGTGGAAGTGCGCCTGCATGACGGCACGGCCCGGGGCGGGGACGCCGAGGGCGACACGTTTCAGGCCATTCAAAGCCTCCTGGGCTCTAACCACGATGACGCGCTGGCCGGCGATGAGAACAATAACGTGCTGGCGGGCGGGGACGGCCAGGACGCGCTGGCCGGGCGCGGTGGCGCCGACGTGCTCTACGGCGACCACCTGTCCGGTCACCGGGGCGGCGATGATGTCCTGGACGGCGGCCCCGGCAACGACTGGCTGCACGGCGGGCCAGGCGCGGACACCCTCACCGGGGGAGCGGGCAGGGATGCTGCCAGCTACCAGGGCTCGAACGCCGGGGTAGTGGTGCGCCTGCATAACGCCAGCGCCCGGGGCGGGGAGGCCGAGGGCGATACATTCGCCGAACTCCTTACCGTCGAATACACTGACGCCGCCGGCAACGTCCGTACCGAGCAGGTCCCGGATATCGAAGACCTGCACGGCTCCGACCACGCCGACGTGCTGGCCGGCGACAGCCGCGCCAACGCCCTGCTGGGGCGGGGCGGCCATGATGTGCTGTACGGCGGCCCCGGCGGCGGCGATGACATCCTGTACGGCGGCAGCGGGGACGACAAGCTCTACGGCGGGCGGGGCGCTGACACCCTGTCCGGGGAGGCCGGCGCCGATATACTGTACGGCGGGCCGGGGGATGATACGTTCGTGTTTGCGCCCGGCCACGGAGAAGACGCCCTCCCGGATTTCGGCCACGGCGCCGACCGCATCGACCTGTCGGCATTCGACGAGATTGAATCGCTCTCGGACCTCACCCTGACGCAGACCGACCAGGGCCTGGTCATCGACCTTGCCGCGTACGGCGGTGGAACCATTACCTTGGAAGGCTATCACCAAGCCACGCTCGCCGAGGCCGACTTCATCTTCTGACCCCATTTATCAGACCTGACCAGGCCAAAATCATTTCCTCCCTGTTCGTCCCGTCTCCTGTTCTATTCAAACACCACAAGGTGGTCGATTTCCGGGCGGATGCCGATTTCTTCTCCGATGGCGTGGTCGTGGTGGCTGGGAACCAGGCTCAATAGCCTGGCGCCGCTGGGGAGGGTCAGGGTATAGAGGTATTCGGCGCCGCGGAACACCTTGTCCCGCACCGTAGCGGTCTGGCTGCTGCTGTCGTCGTGCACGATATCGTCGGGGCGGACCAGCACGGACACCTGTGCCTGAAGCGCCCTGCCGTGGGGAGCGGAGCCTCTCAACACGCCCAGTTCGGTCGCTACCTCGGTAGGGCTCAGCACTGTGCCGTCCAGGAACACTCCTTCCCCGATAAAATCGGCAACCTGCGGGCTGTCAGGTTGGTGATAAAGACTATACGCGTTGCCCCATTGCAGCAACGCGCCGTCGCGGATGACACCGATCTCGTCCGCCATGGCAAAGGCTTCAAGCTGGTTATGGGTTACCAGGATGGCCGTCATGCCGTCCTGCTTGAGGATCAAACGCAGTTCCCGCGCGATCTGTTCCCTCAGTTCAATGTCCATATTGGAAAAGGGTTCATCCAGCAGCAGTATGTCAGGGCGCGGCGCCAGCGCTCTTGCGATTGCGACCCGCTGTTGCTGTCCCCCCGACAACTGGTGTGGATATTTGTGCTGGAAATCGGTGATTTCGAGCGTCCGGACTACATCGTTCACCCGGTCCTGCCGCTCCCGTCCCGGCAGTCCCTGCAAGCCGAAGGCGATATTCTCGCGTGCAGCCAGGTGTGGAAACAGGGCAAAGTCCTGGAACACCATGCCGACCCCCCTCTGCTCCACCGGGACGGGCGAGGCTGCCCCGGCGACAGGGCGGCCGTTGATGCGCACCTCACCGCGCCGGGGTTGCACAAACCCGGCTATGGTGCGCAGCATGGTAGTTTTGCCGCAGCCGCTGGGACCCAGCAGGCAACCGATGTTGCCCCGCTCAAGACGCAGGGAGATATCCGAAACGACATCCTTGCCGTCCAGCATGACTGTCAGGTTGTCAACATCAAGCATGTGCGGTACGGGATTGTGAGATGGCCCGGCTGAGTATGATAACCGGAATAATGCCTGCCAGCACGATTGCCAGGGCCGGGAACGCGGCGTCGGCCAGCCTTTCTTCGTTGGCCAGCTCATAGGTGCGAACCGCCAGCGTGTTGAAATTGAACGGCCGCAGTATCAACGTCGCGGGAAGTTCTTTCAGGACGTCAACAAATACCAGCAGTACGGCGGTAAGCAGGCTGCCGCGCAGGATGGGGATATGGACCCGGCGCAGCAACCTGAAGCCGCTGAATCCCAGGCTCCTGCCCGCCTCGTCCATGGACGGCTTGATCTTTGCCAGGCCGGCGTCCACCGTATTCAGGGACAGGGCCAGGAAACGCACCAGGTAGGCAAACACCAGGATGGCGATAGTGCCGCTCAGGAGCAGGCCTGGCTCGGTATCGGACAGTAAACCGAACCAGTGGCCCAGGTGGCGGTCCAGCCAGGTGAAGGGGATCAATACTCCTACTGCAATCACGGCGCCCGGGACTGCGTAACCCATGCCCAGCAGGCGATTGAACAGGTTCGTCATTATCCCGGGCTGCTGGCGCCGGGCGTAGGAAATCGCCAACGCCAGGACCGCCGCAAGTACGGCGGTGACAAGCGCAAGTTCAATGCTGTTGGCGATGAGGGTGAAAAAACCGGCGTCCAGGGATGTGCGCCAGGTTTGTATTCCCCATAACAGCAACTGGCCGGACGGGATGACAAACCCGAACAGGACCGGCAGCGCGCATACTGCCAGGGCAGGCAATCCGCGCAACCCGCGCAGATGTTTCTGCTCCAGGCGGCCATAACGGGTGCTGGTGTCGTAATAACGGGACTGCCTGCGCGAGTGTTGTTCCAGGATGATGAGGAACAGCACGAACAGCATCAACAACGCGGACAACTGGGCCGCGGCGATGCTGCTGCCCAGGCCGAACCAGGTCTTGAAGATGCCGGTGGTAAACGTCGCTACGCCGAAGTACTGCACAGTGCCGTAATCCGCCAAGGTCTCCATCAGCACCAGGGACAGGCCGACGATGATCGCCGGGCGCGCCAGCGGCAACACCACCTTGAAGAACGCCGCGGCCGGCCTGACGCCCAATGTACGGGCGACCTCGACCACGCTGGCTGACTGTTCCAGGAAAGCGGCCCGGGCCAGCAGGTAGATATAAGGGTACAGCACCAGTGACAACATCAGCACCGCGCCGGGCAGGGAGCGGATGTCGGGAAACCAGTAATCGCCGTACTGCCAGTCAAACGCTGCGCGCAGCCAGGACTGCAGTGGACCGGCCACGTCCAGCATCCCGGTATAGGTGTAGGCGATGATGTACGCGGGCATGGCCAGGGGCAGCAGCAGGGCCCATTCCAGTTGGCGGCTTCCGGGGAACCGGTACATGGTTACCAGCCAGGCAGGTATCACGCCGAGGGGCAGGGACAGGCAGCCCACGCCAAGGGCCAGCAGGAGGGAATTGCCGATGTACTCTGCGAGGACCGTGTCATACAGGTGCTGCCAGATATCGCCGCTGGACAGGAAGACCGATGCAGCCACAACGATGACCGGCAGTATCAGCACCCCCGCCAGCAACAGGGTGAGGACCACCCCCCAGGGGGGGGCGTGGGTCAAACTGCCGTGTCTTTGCGGAAGATTCGATTCAAGCATAGTTCGTCATTTGCGAAGCGCTCAGTCATTCCCGCGGAGGCGGGAATCCAGTAGGCAAACATTCATTATAAGGAGTTGTTTGATCGACTGGATTCCCGCCTCCGCGGGAATGACGGAGGGAGGCAGGGATGACGGCACGGAGGTTTTACTTCCAGCCGGCCCGGTCCATGGCGCGCACCGCGTCCTGGTTTTTTTCTCCCAATACCGCCAGGTTGAGGCTGTCGGCCTTGAATTCGCCCCAGGATTGCAGGATATCCCCTCCCGGAACACCTTGCAGGACGGGAAATTCATGGTTTGTTTTCCCGTACCATTCCTGGGCAGGGACGCCGACCAGGTATTCCAGGAGACGAATAGCTGCCTCCCGGTGCCGCGCGGACTTTGTCACGCCTGCGCCGCTGACGTTTACATGAGCGCCCCGTCCACGCTGGTTCGGCCAGAACAGCGCGACCTGGTTTGCCGCGGCGGTTTCAGCGTCTATATCCGAACTCAGCATGCCTGCCAGGTAGTAAGTGTTGACCAGCGCCAGGTTACATTGCCCCGCCGCCACCGCCTTGATCTGGTCCCGGTCCCCGCCTTTGGGATCCCTGGCAAAATTGGCTACCAACCCCCTGATCCATTCTTCCGTTTCTTCCCGGCCGTGGTGTGCGAGCATGGAGGCAACCAGCGACTGGTTATAGATGTTGGACGAGGAACGCACACAAAGCTGGTTATGCCAGACCGGGTCGGCCAGGGCCTCGTAAGTGGAAAGCTGAGCAGGCTCAATTGTTTTCCTGGAGTAGACTATCACCCGCGCCCTGATTGACAGGCCGTACCAGTATCCCTGGGGATCGCGATAGTTTTCCGGTACCGCTCCATTGAGTTCGGTTGACGTGATTTCCTGCAACAAACCTTGATCCTTTGCCCGGTGCAGACGTCCGGCATCCACGGTAACAAGCAGGTCGGCCGGAGACCTTTCACCCTCCAGTTCGAGGCGCTTGATCAGCGCATCCGCATTGCCAGTCACCAGGTTGACCCTGATCCCCGTTTCCTCCGTAAACCTGTCGAACAACGGTTTAATCAGGGCCTCCTTGCGGCCGGAATAGACGTTGACTTCTTCTGCCGGCGCTGCTTGTAGAACCATGGCCAGGGATAACAAAAGCGGTATGTATTTCATATAGTTCCTTATGTAAAAAAAGGGGGCGTACCGGAATATACGCCCCCATTCCGAATACGACAAGAGTCACAAACTAATACGTACGCCTCCTGTTACGGTTCGGCCCTTGTTGGGCCGGGCGCCGTAGGGGTGGCGACCCAGGATATCTTCCTCTCCAGTCACGTTTTCCATGCGCCCGAACAACGTAATCCTGTCATTGAACAGGTAGTGCCCGGCAATATCGACTGTCAGCGTGTCGTCGGTGCGCTCAAACTCGCCACAAGAGGCACGTACACATACCTCATCCACGTAGTTCGCGCTGACATACGCGTTCCAGCGCGCCTGTTCGATGCCGGCTGAGATGCGTAACTGGTGTTCCGGAATATAGGGTATGGGATCGCCTTTGCTGACGTCGCCGAAAAAGTCGGTATCCGCGATGTCCGTATCAAATTCAGAGTCAATGTAAGTATACACAAATGAGAGCGGTGTGCTGAACGTCCGGTTCGGGGTCAGGTTGGTTTGCAGCAACGCTTCCACGCCCGCGACCGTCGCTGCATCTCCGTTGAAGGCGTCACCTACCGTACAGTCCGCGCCGGAGGACGAGGTGCACTCACCCAGGATGTTGTCATAATCACTCATGAACCCAATCACCTCGGCATGCAGACCGTTGCTGACATATCGGAGACCCAGTTCATAATTGATTGCTTTTTCCTCTTTTACACCCGGTGAGTTGCTCGGCGCAGTAAACCCCTTGTGGACGCCCGCCAGCAAAGTCAGGTCGTCGCTGATGCGGTAGAGAACCCCCATGCCGGGAAGCCAGACCTCGGTCTTGTTATTCCGGCTGTCCCGGAAAATGTTGCGATCCCCGGCCTGCTCGCCCCGGTCGCGCCAGCGGGTGCGTTTCTGGTCGATATCCTCGTAACGTATTCCCGGGCTGAACACCCAGTCGCCCCATTCGATCTGGTCGTAGATATGAACGGAGACCGCCTCGGCTTCCTGCAGCCGATTGCCGGCATTGCCGAGCAGTCCCGGGTCGTCCAGGATCAGCCTGCCGTTTTCCTGGTGGTAGCTGCTGTTGCGCTGCAACCTGTCCTCCTCGTCCTCATGGTAACGGACACCGATTTCCAGGTTGTGACGGGTCGGGCCAAGTTCGCCGGTCCAGTTGAGATTTACCTGTATTCCGCGGGAGAAGTATTCACGGGCGTTGGACCGCACCTGGATGCTGCCGGGTGCGGTATCGATCGTTCCATCCAGGATACCCTGGAGTTCGGCCGGGGCGAGCCCGCCCAGTGAACTGCCCTGGTTTACCGCCCGGATAACATTGAACCAGCTCGTCCGGCTCAGTTCCTGTGCATTTTCGCTGCCGTCCGCGTCCAGCCCTTCGGTTTTGAACCAGTTACGTTCATGTTCGTTGTTATAGCCGGTTACGGAAACGTTGAGCTCGTCCGTGAGCGCCAGCCTGTAGCGCAGGATGTACTGGAAGTGCTCGGTGGTGATGTTATCCAGTTCCGACACGCCGTAGCGGCGGTAGGCGTCCCGCTCAAAGTCCGCATCGGTCAACCCAAGGTAGCTCTGTTCCGAATCCTGGTCTGCGTACTGGAATTTGAAATCCAACTGGTGCCGGGACCCGGTCGGCGCATAACGCAGCTTGAGCGTATAGTCCTCCAGCCTGAGCCCGGTATCTCCGCCATTGTTATCCAGGTCCTGGAAGCCGTCTGAGCCCCATTGATGCGTTTCCACCAGGAACCCGATTCCGTTTCCAGCCTCGCCCCCGTAATGGGCGTGGACCCGGTAAGTTGCATCCTCACCGCCTTCCGCCATAACCATACCCTGCAGTTCATCCGGTATCGGTGTTGAGATCATGTTCAACGCTCCGCCGATGGTGTAGGGTCCCTGTGTAATCGCGGCCGGACCTTTCAACACCTCGAATGCATACATGCGGCCCGCGGTGGGGAAGTAATAGGCAGACGGCGCGGAATAGGGGGCCGGCGCAATCAACACGTTATCTTCCAGGAGGGTGATTCGGCCGCTGCGCTCCGTGGCAACGCCGCGGATACTGATATTGGGCCGCAAGCCGTAACCATCTTCCACCTGTATTGAGACACCCGGCACCTCGCGCACGATTCGCTGGATATCCGGATAGGAAAATTTCTCCAGTTCCTCCTGGCCGATGAAATGAGCCGAACCGGCAACGCTCTGCGCACCGGTCTGGCTGCCAACAACAGTTATCTCTTCATCGATATCCTGTTGGGTAGCAAATGCCGGCCAGGGAGAAACAGCCAAGGCCAGGCCCGCGGCGACAACGCTGGCAGCTTGCCGGTAGCGCTCGTCCAGGCAGCAAATAATTGACATAAGTTCTCTCACGCTGATTTGTTGTCGTGTCCTGGGCCGATGTTACATTAATACGAGACGTGATGCAAATAATAATTATTCTCATTTGCATTTGCAATCCTGATCCATGGAGTTCTGCCTGGTCTTCCTGCTTACACAGGAATACGGGGGAAGGAAAGAGTACCAGCGGCGGTTATTTTACTGCAACGGTTCTGAGAGAGGGTGAAGCAAACATGAATGCTTCGGCAAGGTAGTCTTCGAGGCAATCGTCGCAGGAACCGCAAACGCGCTCGGCGTCGAGTTTTTTCCTGAGCTGACAGGTCGTCAGGGCGCCCTCATCAATGGCTTGCCTGACCTCCCCTTCAGTTACCGCGTTACATACACATACGTACATCAGATCGCTCGCTCTACCAAAATATCGGCTAGTAACACGAATAATAGAACGAATGAGAATCATTTGCAACAAAAAATTTTCAAAATTTTCTGTTTGATAGATGGGGTCAGAGTAAAACTCATTCATTAACTGTTTGTTTTATATAGCATTTTATAAAATACAATCCATCAATATCACACAAACCGTCCAACGGATATTGTATAAAATTTAAGGTAATTTTCCCCTTGACAAACGGAAAAGTCGCTAATTGAGAATATTAGCGACTTTTCTATTAATTTGTTATGCTTCGCGTATGAGTTTAGGGCGATACTGATCTCATACAGTGTTTAAGCGTATTCCTTTCATTATAACGCAAGTAATAGCGGCCTTAGCCGGTATGGTTGTGTTATTTTACTTTTATCAGGATATAGCTGGCATGTTCGACATTGACACTGTTTTACATCTAATGGAGTTTACGTTTTTCTTATGCGCTATTTGGTTGTTTATCGCAAGTGGATTTGGAGTTTGGGGTTTGATTGAGTATGTTAATCACAATAAATGGTTGCGTATGCAAACCGAAAATGAAAAAGCCGCATCGCAAGCTGCCTCCAAAGCACGTAAACGCTTAACTAATATCGATACAAAACATATCGTTTAATTAAGTTATCTGGCTATTACGCTCGTTCACTACATAACTGTTATCTTTGGCTTCTTGTAACATTTCTGAATAGTTTACACCGTCTCTGTCGCTGTCAACAGCATCAGTTATCCAATAAGACACGTCTTGTTCCAAGAATTGGCATAACATTTCGTCGTCTTGTTTTAATTGGAGTACTCGTCTTTCATCATCGATTGGCAATACAGATATGATATTGCCTACCAATTCTATAACTTTGTTTGGCGGGTTTCTGAGGATAACTGCGAATTTCTTAGGCGTATCATAGCGGATAAACAGATGCGTATTGTTACGTACTGTAATCATGGTGGTTTCTCCTATCGCTAGAGATCGAACTTTAAGTATTGCAGGTTATTTGCTATAACAGGAGCCGGGACGCCTGCCAATATTAAACAATATTTCCCCATATCCGCTATTATAAATCCGTTATACGCACGCTGTCATTTCCTCGATTTTCTTCACAACATTACTGCCCAGGGAAAGTAATCGGCCCGAATGAAACGCACCGGGTAGTATCAGGAGCAACTTCCGTTTTGAGCGACATGTCATACAATCCGACATCCGCACATCGTACGGGGAGCGCTAGTAGCGCGGTCCGCAGCAGGCAGTAACAACAACAGCAGGTAAAACAAGACGGCCACTTCGCCCGGGCTATGAATCGATAGCGGCCATCGAGTGCCTGGCTGCGGTACAACCCGCTGCGGTGGGAAGCCCGCGCTAGTTCGCCTAGGGTGAGACCTGAAGCCTTCGCCAGAACGGCCCGCTGCGCGTGTATGGCGCTGTCTGTTCGGGCAGAGGTGGCCTTGCCCCGCGCCGCTCGCGCCGGCGAGCCTGCTCAGCTCCTGTTCACCGGCCCGCACATCACCGACGAAGCCCTGGCCGCCGACGGTCAGCCGGATGGCAGACGTCGGGTCCGGCATGTAATTGTCACCATCTTTGCCAGGCTGTGCGTCCCGGCTGAACTGCTCACCTGACCAACCGCTTAAAATGGGTCTCAGGCTTGTTTCTGTTCGCCGTGTTGCGCGTGACTGCGCCCCCCTTGTGGGTGTGTCCTGCTGGTCGCACTTTTATTCACAGGCGCGCCTGTCTGCGTGTTCCGGCTGCTGCACCACCTGACAGACTATCTCACGCAGACTATGGGCATCAGGGCGCCGGCGACACCGCCACCGACATCACCTGCAGGATCGGGTAAATCGCCTGGTCGAGTGAATGGCTATGGATGAATGCCCGCCCATCGAATGACCGGATTTACCTTCCAATGAGGTATCTGATATCCAACCAAACAGTTCTTTCAGGGACGAGAGAGAACACCGTCACTGAGTGACATTCACGCAGGGGCAAGCATACTCCTGTATTACATTGCTACGCAATATATACAGGAGGCTTGCAAGGGGAGCGTCCCCCCCCTTGACCCCCCCCGTTTGCAACGGGGACGAGGGAATCATTGACAAATTCTAATGCCTGAACACACCGCAACCCAGGCGCCACCGGATAAGATGATTACCTCGCGCGTGGATACGCGGACACGGGCCGGGTGGCGGGTGCGGGTCAGAGCGGACGGCCTGTCTCCCGGCGACTGGTCACATTCACTGGGGAATTTTCGATGACCCGGACCGGGGACTGTCGGATGGTATTTGACACGCGCATATGTGCCGTGACTCATCGCGCCCCGCTGCAGGCGGGGGGGTTCAAAGGGGGGGTCGCCCCCTCTTTGCGAGACTCCTGTAGCAAAACGCAGTTTTGTATACAGGAGTAGTCTCGCCCCACGCTAATATCAGTTCAAGGCTGTGTGCTCTTTCATCCTAGCTGACTAATCCGGTGATATCACTTGTGACTCATAAACCCGCGAATTCGGTTATTCAATACACTGGTGCTTATCCATAATTATTCACACGGTCAGGTGGTGTGCCAAGTCCGACATAAGCGTAGTACGGCCAGCGCGTCAATGCTTCCTCGCATTCGGGAACATGTACTGCTACAGAAAATCGTGTTGCTTATCTCATCCCTTTTTGTTCCACGAACTGATTATTAAGAGTCCAACAATATATCGCCTGCATATGTTAAAACAAATATGGCAAATTCAATTCCAAGCAACAAAGCAACGGGCTTACCACTTTCCTCTCGAAGTTTGTCCAATTCGGTTATCAGTCTATCACCTGCTTCGGTGGCAGTCGATATTATCAAACCCATGCTTATGTTTTCGTCTTTCTCATAATTTTTGAATGCTCTTCTGATGTCGTTAACAGCAGAAGGATCGCTATGTTCACCTTCCCAAGATTTGACCTGGACAGCCAGTGTTTCTTGTCTGATCAATCCAGGGATCGGAATACTTTCAATATCAACCAACAGGTCGGCACCACGATCTGCCCGTCCTTTTAGCTGTCTTACATCTGTAACCCCAGGGATTTTCCTGAAAACCATCGCTACGAGGTCTTCAAGCTTCTTGTTTGGGTGTGCTTTATGAATCTTATTCGTAATGTCTAATAAATGTGGTTCAATTTTCTCTGACAGATATCGAAGATTCGTTTCTGATGTGCTTGGTTCAAATGGCGTTGCGGCCTCCAAGTAATTCAATAGTTCATTGAATTCTTCTTCCGTATAAATAGTCCACCATCTTCCTTGCAAACTTAGACGACTTCGTAGTGGGGGTGGAACTATTCTATCATTGCGGTTAAATACGCGAATTGACTCAGAATCAACCGGAAATCTATGATTGAAATCATCATCA
Source organism: Gammaproteobacteria bacterium (assembly GCA_028819495.1). Classification (GTDB taxonomy): domain Bacteria; phylum Pseudomonadota; class Gammaproteobacteria; order Eutrophobiales; family Eutrophobiaceae; genus JAAXHV01. The sequence continues at coordinate 36,108 of JAPPLI010000084.1, forward strand.
TCAAAGCGCCATTCGTATTGTCCTGTCACTTTAGCTAAAGTGCATTTACCCCACTCGGGAACATTGATGTAAACCACATAATCTCCGGGTTGCATCCCCAGTAGAAATTCGGAGTAACAATCTTTTTCCTCTTCACTCAGTGATTCCCATCCATCTTGTTCAATCCTATTATTCAGGTCTCTAAGATTGGCAGTCTCAACATAGCTCCAGCCATACCTGCCTTCACCTTGTTTCAGCGATTTGAATACCTTAGCTATTTGATCTTTGTCTTTACTACCTTTTATTGCATAGATTGTCATTTTACTTCCTCCATTATCAGTCGGCGTGTTACTTTTGTTATTTCAAGGTTGGTTTGATCCGGAGGAAAGTTCAGTTCAATTCTCATGTATTTTTTTCAGCGGGTTCTTCTTAACACCTCTCACCGCATCTTCAAATCCCCGCAGCCACAAGGTCAGTGAGTTGCTCCGTATCCATCACCGTAGCTATAATCTCATACTCCTCATCCAGTTCCGGTTACAAACTTGAAAATACTCTGCGCTATTAGCATTATACATCAGCAAGTGCTTTCAATATCTCGGCGTCCTCTTTCATGACTTTCTCATATACCGACCTAGCTGCATACTTCTTGACCCCCCACACCGCATCCCCAAACCCCCGCAACCACCAGTTCAGTTGCTCCGTATCCACCACGGTAGCCGTAATTTCATACCACTCATCCCGTTCCGTTACCGATTGGTCTTCGGACAGCGGTGACTCGAGCAGGTGCAGGCCGTTGGGTTTATTGATCCTGAACTTGATCTTGATGCGCTCACCTTCGCCGAAACCGAAGCGGCCATCGTCATCGTATTTCTTCAGGTCAAACTCCGGCGGTCGTTCAAAGATCATGGTTGATGTTTCTGCGGAAATAATCCGGTGCAGGGCGAGGCTCCGTTCGTTGTCGAAGCCTTCGAAGCGGCATACCAGGTAGAGCCGGGGTCCCTGCTGGGCCAGACCCAGCGGCATGACCCGGTACTCGCCACACTTGCCGTCAACATTGCGATAATTCACCTTCAGCCACTTGTTTTCATACAAGGCATTGCTGACGGCTTCAAACACCTCAGATTTTACTTTCGGCGGTAGCAAGGGCTGTGTGGTGTCGACGATGCGCACTTTGGACAGCCATTCCTGTTCCGGATGCTGTCCGTCGTGATACGCCAGTTCATATCGTGCCTGGGTAAAAAACCCTTCCATTGACTTCATCAGTCTGGCTGGCAGGATTTTTCGCAAGTATTGCTCCGCCAGGGTCAGCAGCAGGGAGTCCTGCAAGCCCAGCCGCGGGACGCAAAACCCATCGGCCTGGTCAATCCAGCGGTATCCGTAAGGTTTTTCCCGGTCGTCACACTCAATATCAAAGTACTCGCTCAATAATTTCAATTGACGCTGGACGGTACGCAGTCCCTTGTTCAGTCCCGCTTCCTGTAATTGCCTGTGCAAATCTTTTGCAGTTATCTTGCGCTGCCGGGGTATGCGGCGTAGCAGTTCCAGTGCAAACACCAGTGATTCCTGGGTATCAGGTCGTTTGGCCATGTTCTTCAAACCCCACATTGTGATGTTGCCGGTTTGGATAATATCAGCAAAACCCGATGGGGCGTTTGAAGTTTTCCTTGAGGGCGCACTCCTCTTCCAGGGCGGTTACCATGTCCGCGGCCGAGCAGACCGGCTTGAACCGGTGCCGGCGCATCATGGTCGCAAAGTCTCCCGGCGTGAGGTTGTGCAACCGGCCAAGACGCGCTGCAAGCGCCTTGTCGGGGGTATCCAGGTTGAGGGTGCTGCAATAACTCTCCAGCAAGGACCGGGATTGCCCGGGCAGGAGAAAGTCAAACCTTATTTTTACATCGAACCGTCGCAGCGCGGCCTGATCCAGGTTGTCCCGCAGATTGGTTGAGGCAATAAATATCCCTGGAAAGGACTCTATTTGGGTCAACGTTTCGTTTACGCCAGTGACCTCCCAGCTATGTCTTGCCTCGCGCCGGTCCTGCAGGAAACCCTCGATCTCGTCGATCAGCAATATGGCTCCCTCCGTTTCCGCCTGCTGGAAACACGCAGCGAAATTCTTCTCCGTCTCACCCAACCACATGGATATCAGGTCCGAGCCGCGTTTGACGAGCAGGGGAACCTCCAGTTGCTCTGCCAACCAGCGTCCGTAAGCGGTCTTGCCTGTTCCTGATGGTCCGTACAGGCAGAGCCGCCCTGACATGGTTTTTTTCAGTCCAGTTGCAATACTTTCAATATCGGTATCCGAGTGAATGTGTGCAGGGTCATAGGTCTCTGGCAGTTGGTTTGGGTCATAGCGCGGAATGCGTTTATGCTCCTGCGCCTCAAGGGTATTGTTGATAATCAATTCCAGACTGGGAGCCTGGTCTGTCTGCACCAGTTCATCGCCGATGGCCGCCACCACAGCGCTCGCCCGGGTGACGACCGCGGGCGCTAAGCTTTCCGCGTTAGAAATCCGTTCAATGTCGCGCTCACTGAGCAGGTCCGAACAGTTTGCCCGGATGATTTTTTGCCGCTGTCTCCTGGGCGGCACCGGCATTTTCACAATCATATCGAAGCGCCGCTTGAAGGCCGGATGCATTTCATTGATTACATTCGCAACCCATAGGGTCGGAGTCTGGTTCTCTTCCAGTCTTCGGTTGAGCCAGGCCTTGGGATTGCGTCCTTTGTTCTCGTGGCCGAACAGCTTCGCGAAAATAGAACTGTTGCTCGTGTCAAAGACGTCCTCGATCTCATCGAACAGGAGGATGATTTTTCTGCCGGTCAGCAGGGTTTGCGCAGCGTGAAAAGCACGCAATCGTTCCCTGTCATTAAGGGGTTCACCCCCCTCGTCCTCGCTGGCGACTTCAAACAGTTGGCAACCTGTTTCCGTTGCAAGGATTCTGGCCAGTTGACTTTTGCCGGTACCGGGATCGCCGTACATCAGGATATTCACGCCCCGGCGTCCTGTACTGATGGACTTCTCCAGATAAGGCAATAGCATTTCAAGTTCTTTTGCCTTGTGAGAGAAATCACTGATATTCAGGTGCGGTAGAGAACTGGGAACGACAACATCCTGCAACAAATCCGCCGGGTCTGCATCCGTTGACACCATGGTGTCGGCAAAGCGAGACGAGATTAACTCCAGCATCGTCTTTAAATCGTACTTTTGCCCGTCTCTGAATAAGGTCAAAAGTCCGGACTTGAACAAGCTACCTTTTTTATTCAACGAGCGACGGATGTCAGTTTCCGGCAGGTCGAGCAACCTTGAAAGCACCCTGAATAACTTGGCCAGGGTCAACTCGCCGAGCTGGTCACAGGCTTCTTCCAGAATCTCATCAGAATAGAGAAGAACGGCAAATTCGAGAATGCGGCAATCCGTTAGAGATAGCCCGGCTACCCTGGACAGACGCTCGACATTGGCAGCCAATGTCCTGGGCGCTTTGGCTTTTCCGGGGTTTTTTTCTTCGGCTATATAAAGTTTATGCAGACTGGTAAACACCTTTTTCGGATTAATCCTGTTATCTGATTTTGTGCACCACTCCTTTTTGGTATCAAACGCCTCTGCAATGGAATGGTAAAAAAATTCACCCAGCTTATAATCAAGTTTGTCCCCCGTGGAGAAAGAATTTTTGCCCACTCCCATCGGCACGAGCAATCGCAACAGCCAGAGCCGAACAGGGGGTTCCACCCTGGTTGAATCCCATGTTTTGTTGAATGAATGTTTTCTGTGCATAACGCCCCCTTATTCGTGAGAAAATGTACGCTCTATCGATTGCCTCGTAATGGTTCAGTAAAGCCATTATGCATAGCGGTACGTCAAGATGTGACGCATAAAACTGATGCGAGAACTGCTATCGACTGCTTATGTCAGCCGGACTTGATTGTGACCTCTCTTCAATAAATTGGATTTAGAGGAGGCTTGTTTCGGGTTGAGGCACAATCAGGGAAATTTCTGAAAGATTAGTGGACCAGGTTTCGGGGAGGTGGTCAATGGAATCGAGGTTGGGCACAAGCTTTCCGCGGATTTTCATGAGATAAAAAATCCATGTCGCCGACGAAAGCCCAGGCGCCTGATGAAACAGTTGATTGGGGTAGGTTAACTAGACCTGTCTAGATGGGGAAGCCATAATTATCACAAGGGTTTATGATGGTATAAGGTTACGAACTTCGTTTTCAGATATCAAATCATGTGTGTAAGCAATACGTGGACCATGAACTGCAAGGTTGCGGAAACTTATACGGAAGGCTAACGATCCGAAAAGTCTAATCTGAACTTGCGCCCCAGGATTATTTCCTTCAAAAGCAAGACCATGGAACAGACGATCATACTGTGCCACCCAGCGATCTACACGTATATCTTCATCAGTCTGAATTTTAATGTTGGCTATCTGATAGCGAATCGAGTTAAGTTGCGGCGAATTCTCGTAAATGACATTACCGCAGTGTAGGGCAAGATATTCGAATGCTATCTTTACAGGAACGACTGGATTAATCACTTTTCCTCTTAATTTGGGTTGTACCGCGTCTACTTTGCAATTCCTAATCCAGAGACCATCAGCTACTTCTATAATTTCGCCTTCAGGCAATTTATTCAAATCGTTCTTGGATATAAGTAGAGGACCTCTACCTTCACGGACTGCTATGGCCTGTAAGTGCTTTATCGACTTTTCAGGTGGAGAGATAAGTGATTCATCTTCCAGAATTTGCTCTTTAACAGTAAACATTCCCTTTTTCATATAACCTGATACTTCGCCATGTTCGCCATGTCCGATATATTCTAGTCTAGAGCGCATTTTTTCCGCTAATTCTGGTAACTCATGAGCTATACGACTATCTAGTATCTGACGGATTATAGGATCTTGAAGAATGTCACTTTCCACACGATGACCCAAGGTCGAGTTGCATTGTCTACAGAGGAATTTTGCTGTTAATTTCCCTCCAAGATGCTCTGGGATTAAATGTTCCTTGGTGATTTCATCTTCTGAGCCACAAATTATGCATTTTGAACTTGACCAATTACAATTCATTGACCTGACTCACTTCGAAAATTTTTATCAATAATACCCTTGGACCGCTACGGGATTCACGGAGTGGTTCACGCTTAGCAAGTCTTCCGATTAAGGGTGTCTACCAGAATTCAACATCACCACCCTGGCCGTACTCGCACCGGTGATATAGTCCGCCCATTGTTGCATGAGCCGCTCCCTCCGTGCAAACAGGTCCGACCGGAAATAACTGCCTTCCACACCAGGCACAACGTGCGCCAGCGCCATTTCCGCCAGTTGCCGATCCTTGCCGCTCTCCGCGCACCAGTCACGGAACGACGACCGCAGCCCGTGCACCGTTGCCCGGTCCGCCAGCCCCGCCTTCTGCAGCAACAGCATCATCACTGCATTGGATAACGGCTTGCCCGGCTTCATCGGTGAGGGGAACACCAGACCGGACGTATCCCGCAGCACGCCCGTCTTGTCCAGCACAGTAATGGCCTGGCCAGATAACGGCACCCGGTGCGCCCGGTTCGATTTCATGCGCGCCGCCGGGACTGTCCAGGTTTTGTTATTGAGGTCAATCTCACTCCACAGTGCGGCCCGCGCTTCGTTGCTCCGGACCGCCGTCAATGCGATGAACCGCAGACACAGTTTTGCCGCATCACAGGCCGGCGCGTGGTCGGTCTGCTCTAATGCGTCCCTGACCTCGGCATGGTGCAATGCCCTGTGGTGCTTCGTATTCCCCGCACCCCGGGGAAGCGCCGCGCTGATGGCATCCGCAGCCGGGTTAACCTCAATGTGGCCGAACGCCTGCGCCCAGGAAAACACCGCCCTGATCCAGCCCCGAACCCGCTGCGCCGTGGGGTTCTTCTCCGTCCACATCGGCACCAGGATGTCCAGAATGTCCGCCCGTCCGATCAGATCGATCCGCTTGTGCCCGATACGCGGGAAGACATACGTATCCATGCACCGCCGCCAGTCCTGTTCCGTCCTGCCGTTGCGCCAGGTCGGGCGCAGGGTGTCCAGGGTCGCCATGGCCGCCGCTTCAAAGTCCGGCTTTAGCGCCTTGCGCTTTTCCACGAACGGGTCCCCACCGGCGCGGACCAGTCGCCGGTTGCGGAACGCCGCCTCCCGGGCCTCGTCCACACTCACCACGGGAAACGCACCCAGGCCCAGGTCGCGGCGCTTGCCCTTGATGGTGATGCGCTGCACCCAGTACTTGCTCCGGTCGGTGATTCTCAGGTACAGTGTGGTATCCACCGTGTGCAGGCCGGGGGTGGTGAGTTTTCGGGCTTTGGCGTCGGTAAATTGGGGCATGTGTTTTCTCCTGATCCAACGGTTGATCCAACGATACGCCTGGAACTATATAGGAAGGAAAAATAACCGTCAACAGGACATTTATAGAGATATCAGACAGTTATGGCACGCAAAGGAAAGAAATGGAATGCATGAAACGGTGGTTTTATTCTTGGGGTCAGAGTAAAATCATCGCCATCGGGGTTGATGGCACGATCGAGGTGATTTTACTCTGACCCCTGGATTTAGCGAAAGACCGGGGACAGACTTCAAGTCTGTCCCCTGGCAGGACTGGATTACATCTTGGATTGCTGGTAATTCTCCAAACCGACCTTTTCTATCAGCTCAAGCTGGGTTTCCAGCCAGTCCACGTGTTCCTCCTCGTCCTCGAGGATATCTTCCAGGAGTTCGCGGCTGACATAATCCCGCTCGGTTTCACAATGGGCTATGGCCTCCCGTAACAGCGGGATGGCAAGATGTTCCTGTTTCAGGTCGCACTCCAGCATCTCCCGGGTGTTCTCGCCGATAAACAGTTTGCCCAGGTCTTGCAGGTTCGGCAGTCCCTCCAGGAACAGGATCCGCTCGATGATCTTGTCGGCATGCTTCATCTCATCCACGGATTCATGGTATTCATGCTCATTCAATTCCTTCAGGCCCCAGTCCTTCCACATGCGGGCATGCAGGAAGTACTGGTTGATCGCCGTCAGTTCATTCTTGAGCACTTGGTTGAGATACTCGATAATTTTCTTGTCACCTTGCATAACTCGCTCCTAAAATAAACGGGGTATATCTATAACGTGTCGCTTGCGCAAACCCTGCATACAGAGTTTCGAATTGCGTAAATCGGAATAGAATAATAGCAGAAAATATCAGGCAAGTCAAACATAACTTATTGATATTAAATGAAAATAATTATCATTTATACTAACATCAACTGCCTTGCAACACTCCACGACAAAGCCGGAATCTCTCCAAGCCGACCAGACACCTGCTGAAAAAATCTGGTTTTGTGTCCGGCGCAATGGCGAAGCCCGACATAGCGGCTGGATCGGGAATATTTCTCCGCATGACCTGCCGCAGCACGTTGACGCATGTCAGGGTGACATGGTAGAAACCTGCATATGCGATAATTTTCGTCCGGTAACGCCGGACCGGTTTCGCCGGGTATTTTACCCGCGCGCGCTGGGCCTGACGGGCATGGAAATCACCTTCCGCGGCGAGACGGTCAGGTACGCGCCATCCTGGATGCTCGGGACGAATCTCCGTTTCAAGCGGGCACTGGACCGGTTTCTTGAGGATCGGGGCATAACAACCGGTGAGTTTGCGGACCAAGGAAGCTTGCGCGCTTTTTCCGCCCGTCAGTTCCTGTTGCCGGCTGACGGAAAAGGTGAAAAAGTGGAATTGTATCGCGGGGCAACCCTGGTAGCACCAGAACCGGCGCCCCGGGAGGACCGCGCTGCGGAACTTGCTGACGGCATCGGCCGATGGATGATCCGTAACCTGTCTCCCGAGGGCGCGCTGCCGTACAAATACTGGCCAAGCCGGGGGGAGGAATCGCCGGCCGATAACGCCATCCGCCGGTTTCTGGCAACCTTGTCGCTTGCGCGCCTGGCGGAACTGCGCCGGAACGGTGAGTTGAAACAGGCTGCCGTCCTCAACCTCCGTTATAACCTGAAGCGTTATTTTCAGAATATCGGCAACGGACGCGGCGCTATCGTGGAAAACACCGGGGCCAAACTCGGCGCCGCGGCTCTCGCTGCCCTTGCTATCCTGGAAAGTCCCGCACGGGAGGAGTTCCTGACGGAACTGGCCATGCTGGCAGCCGGTATTGATTCGCTCTTCGACAAGGAACAGGGGTTTCGCACGTTCTTTTTCCCCCCTGAACGGGACGGTGAGAACTGGAACTTTTACTCGGGCGAAGCCCTGTTGTTCTGGGCCGAGGCGAGGCGTCGCAATACAGGTTTTGCGCCTTCACTCGAGCGCTGCACAGAAGTTTTCCATCGTTGTCGCGAACGCCATTTCCGGGCGCGCAACCCGGCCTTCGTGCCCTGGCATACCCAGGCCTGTGCATCGTTTTACGAGCAAACAGGCCGCCGTGAATTTGCCGATTTCGTTTTTGAAATCAACGACTGGTTATTACCGATGCAACAGTGGGACGGGCTGCTACCCGACCTGCGCGGGCGGTTTTATAACCCGAAGCGGCCGGATTACGGGCCTCCGCATGCGGCCTCTACAGGCGCCTACCTGGAAGGCCTGGCCGATGCCCTGACCCTGGCCCGCGCGCTTGGGGATTCCTCCCGCACAAGCGCCTATGAACTCGCAGCGCAGCGCGGGTTACGGTCCCTGCGGCAGTTGCAGTTTCGCGACCGGCACGACACGTTTTATATTTCAAAGAAACCTCGTGTGCTGGGTGC
>JAPPLI010000084.1:44920-46699 GCA_028819495.1 Gammaproteobacteria bacterium
TTCGCGACCGGCACGACACGTTTTATATTTCAAAGAAACCTCGTGTGCTGGGTGCATTACGCACCGAAGTGTACGACAACGCGGTGCGCGTGGATTCAGCCGCCCATGCGCTGGCTGCAGCGATCAAAATATTGCGCCCCGTTCGTCATTCCCGCGCAAGCGGGAATCCAGTAAGCAAGGATTCATTATAAGGAGTTGTTTAATCGACTGGATTCCCGCCTTCGCGGGAATGACGGATGGGGCGTTATGTATAGCTCAAAGGCCGTCAGACGTAATACCCGCGCCCCGGCATAGGCAGGACGTCAAAGATCAAATGCACCCGCGGCGTGTCCGAAGGGTTCCGGGCCTCGTGTTCGGATTTGTTGTCGAATATCCATAATTCGCCTTCACGCATAACGACGGTTTCGCCTGCGCAGGTCAACGGGCTGCCCGTCGCGCTTTGCAGCACCAGGTGGTAGCGCTCCCGCACCCGGTAATACTCTCCCGTGTCCACGTGCGGGCGCACCCAGCCTCCCGGTTGCAGCGCAACCAGGGTGGCGCGCCCGAGTTCTCCACCCTCAAGGTCGGCCACCTGTTGACAGAATGCCAGCGCTTCAGGAAAACGCCTGGCGGTTTTGGTAGTGCGGCATTCATGGACATCGTTGGCATTGGAGGCGCCCGGCGGCAAGGGTTTTTTTGCCACCCTCAAAAAGATGTTCTCCGTATCCCGCTGGCAACGGACCTTGCGCTGCCGGCTGGTATCCGCCAGCCATATCTCAGGCGCCGCAGCCAGTTCCGACAGAAGCGGCGTAACATCGATGCCCCTGGTGATCAAGGTGAATTTGGAGGACGCGCTGTTGCCCGTTATTGAACCAGGCTTTGCGTGAAATTTCGCATCCATATCGACTGGCCGATCCGGTTGCGTTTTCCTTTGTTCGTTTACGTGCATGGTTGACGCTACTGTTTTACGGGTGCGCAAAAGTCAGAGCAGAAAATCCGTCGCATCCAGATCCGCAACCTGGACGTCCTCCAGCAGAATTGTCTCGCCGCCTTGCGCCGACAGGCGAATCCTGACGCCGTCGGAGACAGTTTCCAGGGTGAGGTCGCTTATATCGGTAAGCGCAAAGGAGGTAAGGTCAATCCGATCCTCACCGTCAGTAAAGTCAACCACGGTGTCCTCTCCATCCCCGGCGCGGAACAAAAAGACGTCATTCCCCGGACCTCCAACCAGCCTGTCATTGCCTTCACCGCCGTCCAGCACATCATCGTCGGGACCGCCCCGTAACCCGTCATTGCCCCTACCGCCTTCCAGCCTGTCATTCCCGATGCCGCCGTAAAGCCTGTCGTCACCCGGACCGCCTTCGATTACATCATCGCCGCCCGACGGACCGCCGTACAACACATCATCACCATCGCCGCCTTTCAGTCGGTTGTCCCTCCCGTCGCCGGCCAGGATGTCATCGTGAGCGGAACCGCTAAGGTGCCTGGTACTGGAGTATCCCCCCTGTTGCGTCTCATACCAATGCAGGCGCGTCGTAACCCCTGTTGTTGAAGACGCATAAGAGGTGGTCTCGTCGCCGTCACCGTCTCCATCACCGTCCCCGTCTCCATCTCCATCACCATCGCCGTCTCCATCACCATCGCCGTCACCGTCGCCATCGCCATCACCATCGCCGTCCCCGTCTCCATCACCGTCGCCGTCACCATCGCCATCACCGTCACCGTCTCCATCACCATCGCCGTCCCCATCACCATCTCCATCTCCATCACCATCTCCATCTCCATCCCCATCACCGTCGC
>JAPPLI010000084.1:46799-49171 GCA_028819495.1 Gammaproteobacteria bacterium
CCATCACCATCTCCATCTCCATCACCATCTCCATCTCCATCCCCATCACCGTCGCCGTCGCCGCCTATATGATCATCGTCATCATCGTCGCTATCGAAGCTGAACAGGTTGAGATCGGAGCCATCCAATGAATCATGGAAGTTGTGAAGTGGATCCATTTCCTCGTCATCAGCAGACAAATTGTCATTGACGGATGAAAGATCCCGGAAAATATCGGAATCGACTGAAGCCGGAAACTCGATAAATTTCTTGCGAGCTTGCATAATAGTCCCCCGGAAGCAATACCATGAGGTCAAGACTCACGGACTGACAAATAAATATAGCAGCGCAAATCCATTGAGTCAAATATAACTTGTTGATTTATAAATGAAAATTATTCTCATTATCAGTATCAGAACATGTCTAATCCGTTACTTGAAAACCTGACCCTGCCGGCGTTCGGCCGCATCAGGCCTGAACATGTTGAGCCGGCCATCGATCAATTGCTGGAAGAACACCGCGACCTGCTGAGGACCCTGCTGGAAAAACCAGGCGAGCATACCTGGGAAACGTTGTTCCAGCCCCTGGAAGAAAAGAACGACCAACTGCAGCGCGCCTGGTCCGCCGTGCGCCACCTGCATTCTGTTGCAGATAACGAAGCATTGCGCCGCGCCTATAATGCCTGTGTTCCGAAAATGTCCGACCATGACACGGAACTGGGTCAGAATGAAGACCTGTTCCGCGCTTGCAAATCCCTGGTGGAGGGCGAGGAATATACACGGCTTGACGTGTCCCGGAAGAAGATCATCGACAATGCTTTGCGCGACTTTCACCTTTCTGGCATAGACCTGGAACAAGCGGAAAAGGACAGGTACAGGGAACTGCAACAGAAACTCTCGCAACTGCAGACGCGCTTTGAAGAAAACCTGCTGGACGCCACCCACGGCTGGACCCGGCTGGTCACGGACGAAGCGCTGCTCAGCGGCCTGCCGGATACGGTTGTTGAACTGGCGGCGCAGACCGCGCGCCGTCAGGACCGGTCAGGCTGGCTGTTCACGTTGGAATATCCCTCTTATGTGCCGGTGATAACCTATGCCGATGACCGGGAATTCCGGCGCGAGATGTATACCGCCTACAACACCCGGGCCTCGGAACTGGGCCCCAATGGGGGGAAATGGGACAACGGGCCGTTGATGGCGGAAATCCTGTCGTTAAGGCAGGAGCTTGCGGCTTTACTGGGTTACGGAGACTATGCGGAATATTCGCTGGTAAAAAAGATGGCCGATACGCCGGAGGAAGTCATGGCCTTCCTGCAGGGCCTTGCCGAGCGTAGCAAACCGGTAGCGCAGCAGGAACTGGCCGCCCTGGAGGAATTTGCCGCCGGGGAATACGGCCTGGAAGATTTACGAGCCTGGGACATACCCTATTACTCGGAAAAGCTCCGGCAAAAAAAATATGATTTCTCCCAGGAGGATCTTCGCCCCTATTTCCCGGCGCACCAGGTTGTTGAGGGGTTATTCTTCGTAGTCAACCGTTTATACGGCCTCAGTATTACAGACAGGGAAGGGATTGAAGCCTGGCACCCCGATGTAAGGTATTTCGAGATCAGTGACGATAGCGGCCGGCTGCGCGGCGGATTTTATCTCGACCTGTATGCCCGCCCGCACAAGCGCGGCGGCGCCTGGATGGACGAGTGCGTTGTCCGCAGACTGCACAACGGCGACGTACAGTTGCCGGTCGCCTACCTGACCTGTAACTTCACCCCACCGGTATCGGGTAAACCCGCGCTGCTGACCCATGACGAGGTGCTCACCCTGTTCCATGAATTCGGGCACGGATTGCACCATATCCTGACGCTGGTCGATTATGCCGGCGTTTCAGGGATCAACGGCGTACCCTGGGATGCGGTGGAACTGCCCAGCCAGTTCCTGGAAAACTGGTGCTGGGAACGCGAGTCCCTGGACCTGTTCGCGCGCCATTACGAAACCGGCGGGCCACTCCCGGCCGAACTGTTCGACAGGATGCAACGGGCCCGGACTTTCCATGCCGGCATGCACATGGTCAGGCAACTGGAACTGTCACTGTTTGACTTTCGCCTGCACCATGAGCGACGCGGCCATGACACGGACGATATCCAAACCCTGCTGGATGAGGTCAGGCGCGACGTCGCCGTCATCAAGGCTCCGCCCGACAACCGTTTTCAGCACAGTTTCGGTCATATTTTTGCCGGGGGTTACGCCGCAGGCTATTACAGTTACAAGTGGGCCGAAGTTCTCTCCGCCGATGCCTTCTCGCGCTTTGAGGAAAACGGAATTTTCGATAGCGCCACCGGCAGCAACTTTCTCCACACCATCCTGGAACAGGGAGGGTCGCGGGAACCCATGGACCTGTTC
>JAPPLI010000084.1:49271-82829 GCA_028819495.1 Gammaproteobacteria bacterium
CTTTCTCCACACCATCCTGGAACAGGGAGGGTCGCGGGAACCCATGGACCTGTTCGTCGAGTTCCGCGGCCGCAAACCCGAAATAGACGCACTGTTGCGGCACTCGGGAATTACACCTGCCCGGGCACACCGGGGACAGATTTAAAATCTGTCCCCTTTCCCTGAAACGAGATTCCCATGTGGACGATAGCGAGCTGGAACGTCAATTCCCTTAAGGTGCGGCTGCCGCAGGTATTACAGTGGCTGGACACCCACCGGCCGGATGTACTGGCCCTGCAGGAAACCAAGACCCAGGATGAGAATTTTCCGGTCGATGCTTTTCGCGAAACCGGCTACCAGGCGGAATTTTCCGGGCAAAAGACCTATAACGGCGTCGCTCTTGTCAGCCGCAGTCCGGCCCGTCCGTTGCATGCAGGTCTGCCCGGCTTTGAGGATCCTCAGAAACGCGTACTGTGCGCCCTGGTCGACGATGTCTGCGTGCTGAACCTCTACGTCCCGAACGGCTCCGAGGTCGGTTCGGACAAGTATGCCTACAAACTCGACTGGCTGAAGCGCCTCGACGACTTTACCCTTGACCTCCGGCAGCGCTATGACAAACTCATCCTGCTCGGTGATTTCAATATCACGCCTGCCGATGCCGATGTTCACGACCCTGAGGCATGGCGCGACCGGATTCATTGCAGCCAACCGGAACGGGATGCCCTGGCCGGGCTTCTGGCCCACGGACTTGCCGACACCTTCCGACTGTTCGAACAGGAACGGGAATCTTTTTCCTGGTGGGATTACCGTGCAGGCGATTTTGCACGTAATCGCGGACTGCGCATCGACCTGATACTGGCGTCAAGCGCGCTTGGCGGCCGTTGCGCCGACAGTTGGATTGACATTGCGCCAAGGCAACAGCAACGGCCTTCGGACCATACTCCCGTCGTTGCAGAATTCAGGTTGTGAGACCGGGAAACCTGTTATCTCGCCTGTATATCTATTGCACTGCCCGGATGTTTCCACTACAATCAGCGCCCGGAAATGAAACAGGGGCCAACGATGAAAGCCGATATTCATCCAGCATACAATGAAATCAACGTCACCTGCAGTTGCGGCAATACGTTCACGACTCAGTCAACCCTTAAAGGCGATTTGCACATAGAAGTGTGCTCCCTGTGCCATCCATTTTATTCCGGCAAACAAAAGATCCTGGATACGGCCGGGCGGGTGGACAAATTCAACCGCAAGTACAGCATGTGATTCCGGGGTCAATGCAGCATAATAGAACTGCCTGTGTCGCTAAGAAAACAACTGGCCCGCGGCTTTTTTGTCTTACCTATTTAGCGTATTTCTTTGACATAGATTCTAAGTTTGAAAACATAACTGCTTGTCATAATTGAAGTTAATTTGTTATCCACATTTTCTGTGGATAACTTTGTGGATACAGTGGGAGAGCGGGACAGAAGATACGGAAAATTACTGGATTTGTGACAAAACTGTTAAAATTTAAACACTTTGATAAACTCTTTATATTTCAAATAGTTAGCCAACTTATTGCGCACTTCCGGGATAACTGCCCGCGATTTGCTGCTGTAACCTGCCGATACAACCCGATCTGTGCATAAAAATTCCGTTTCCATATGGAACCGGAACTTTTTCATGCCATTGAGGTCTCAATAAGCGAAGGATGTTACGTGATCCTTAACGAACCCCGGTTATCCCCAGCCGGGTTATCTGGCCCCGGAGGACCTCCCTCCCCCTCACGACCTCCGGGGCCATCTTTTTGCAGCCATTCATCCAGCACCCCGCACAATTCATCCAGCCCCTGTTTTTTTGCGGCTGAAAACAGTTGAACGCCGGTATTCTCTCCGAGATCCCGCGCGACCGTTGCCAGCGCCTGCCTGCCCGCGCTGCGGGAAAGCTTGTCCGCCTTGTTCAACAGGATGTGTGCCGGCAGGTTTTTATTCTCACACCAGCCCAGCATCTGCAGGTCAGGTTCGGTCAGGCAACGCCTGATATCCACAATGAGGATCAGGCCTGCCAGGCACCGGCGCCGCTCCAGGTAGGCATTGATAAGCTGCCCCCAGTGTTGCCTCAGGGAACCCGGCGCCCTGGCATAGCCGTACCCCGGTAAATCCACAAGACGGGTATCATGGTCGACGGCAAAAAAATTAATCTGCCGGGTACGCCCCGGCTGTCTGCTTGTTCGTGCAAGCCTTTTCTGGCCCGCGAGCGTATTAATCACACTCGATTTCCCGGCGTTTGAGCGGCCGGCAAAGACGGCCTCCCTTCCCGCGTCGGCAGGCAACTGCGCCAACCGGTGCACGCTGTGAAGGTAAACGGTGTTATGATATGAGTTGTTGTTCATGGTTTGCAGTGGAAATAATACCCCCTCAGGCTATCCACTTTTGCCAATTATTCTGTAAGATAGCGCCTTTCGCAAAAAAAAATTCTGGTAACTTCGGATGTTTAACAAACTGATATGCGGGCTGACCCTGATGTTGCTCCCCCTGACTCTCTTTGCGGCAGGAAATGTCGAAGCGGGGAAACAGAAAGCTGCAACCTGTGCCGTATGCCATGGTCCCGACGGTAACAGCAACAACCCGACATGGCCCAATCTGGCCGGCCAGCACGCAGAATATATCAGGAAACAACTGGAGGACTACCGCGCCGGACACAGGAAAAACGACCAGATGGCGCCCCTGGCCATGGCCCTTAGCGATCAGGATATCGCCGACCTCGCGGTGTATTACGCCAGTCTGGAACCCAGGACAGGGCAGACACGGCCGGAATACCTGGATGCGGGCGAACGCCTGTATCGCGCGGGCGATACAACCATGGGGCTGGCGTCATGTATGGCCTGCCACGGTCCTACCGGAATAGGCAATCCCGCTGCGAACTATCCGAGGATCAATGCGCAGCATGCTGAGTACACGGTACTTCAACTTAAGGCTTTCAAGGCCGAGGAACGCGCCAATGACCGCAACGGCATCATGCGTGATATCGCCGGCAGGATGTCCAACGACAGTATCGAGGCCGTCGCCGATTACCTCCAGGGACTGCACTGACGACCGGCTTCCGGCGTAACCAACCACCTTCACGGGGACAGTGGCAACTAATCCCGCCAGACCTGACCCGCATCTCTCATCAGGGGATGCGCCCTCGCTTGTCTTTTTTGTGCCAGTGGGCACATGCTCCCTCAACCAGATGAATAACTATGCCTTCGGTCGCGAGCGCCCACTGGCGCAAAAAATCCGGCGCGATCTTCGCATCCCCTGATGAGAAATGCGGGTTAAATCCTGGTTACGGTTCCTCGGTTCGATGAACCTGGCCATCACCCTGTTCGTAGCGCTGGCGCTGGCATCCGTTATCGGCACCATCCTGAAGCAGAACGAACCGTACCAGAACTATATAGTCAAATTCGGTCCGTTCTGGCACGGCGTCTTCGAACGGCTGGGACTGTACGATATCTATTCCAGTGGCTGGTTCATCCTGATCCTGGCGTTCCTGGTGACGACCACCAGTATCTGTCTTTATCGCAATACCCCCCGGATCCTTGCTACCCTGAAACAGTACCGGGAAGATATGCAGGAAGCGCAGTTGCTCAACCTGGCGCATCACACCCGAATGAACACCAGCCTCGCACATGAAGAGGCGGTGACGAAACTGGCGCTGTGCTTCAAACGTCTCGGTTTCAGGTACCGGATTAAGCGGCAGGAGGACCGCGCCACCCTGGCGGCAATGAAAGGCGCAGGCAACCGTTTCGGTTACCTGTTTACACACTGCGCGGTGGTGATCATCTGTATCGGCGGATTCCTTGACAGTAACGTTCCCCTGAAAATCCAGTCCCTGCGCGGGCAATTGCAGGCGGAAACCAGGGACCTGCCCATCAGCCGGATACCGGACAAGAGCAAGCTGCCGGTAAACAACACCTCGTTCCGCGCCAGCGTTTCCATACCCGAAGGCCGCGCCGTGGGCGCTGCCTTCGTCAACCTGGGCGCCGGCTACCTGGTGCAACCCCTGCCGTTCATCATATTGCTTGAGGATTTCCGGGTGGAACACTACCCCAGCGGCCAGCCCAAGTCTTTCGAAAGCGACCTGGTCATCCAGGACGAGGAGCAGCGTATGGCAAAGACCATCGCCGTCAATCATCCGCTCAACTACGGGGGTTATACCATTTACCAGGCCAGCTTCGGCGACGGCGGCTCGAAGCTCGATTTCACGCTGCACGACCTGGCATCTCTCGGGGTTCGCCGCCACACGATAAACGTGAACCGGTCTGTCAGCCTGGATTACAACGGCGAAAATTACCAGTTGGAGATGGAGGAATTCCGCAAGTTCAATATCTTCCCCAATGAGGACCCGGCCATTGACAAAAAATTCCGCGATTTCGGTCCCAGCGTGAACTTCAAACTGCGGCGCACAGACGGACGGGCAAACGAATACCTCAACTACATGTATCCGATAACACTGGAGGGTCGGGAATTCCTGTTGAGCGGTGTGCGTTCCTCCCTGGAAGACGAATTCCGCTACCTGCACATCCCCGCAGACGATGACGGTTCTCCCCGGCGTTTCCTGGCCTTGCTTGACATATTGCAGGATACCGAAAGGCTCAGCCGCATATATGCCGACAGGCAGGCCACCCTGCTGTCGGGGGCAGATCTTGACGGAAAAATCACCGGACAGGACGTCAGTAATGTGACGCTACGGCTCATCCGCCTGTTCCTGGACGGAGGCTTTCCGTTACTGCAGCAACAGGTAGGCCCCGCCATGGATGAGGAGACTGCCCGGACCGTGAACAGCGCATCGCTGAAAATCCTGCGCTTCGGACTGGAACAGGCTTTCCAGGCCATGCTGGCCGGCGCCGGCCTGGACGCTACGGACATATCCGACAGGGATATACAGTTCCTGAACGACTCCATCATTACCTTGTCGGCCCTGCACCAGTACGGTTCCCCTTACTACCTGCAACTGACAGACTTCGAACACGTGGAAGCATCGGGCCTGCAAATCGCGCGCGCGCCGGGCGCCAAGTGGGTATACCTGGGCTTCGGCCTGTTGATAGTGGGTGTGTTTTTATTATTCTACGTTCCTCATCAACGGCTTTGGGCAGTCGTCAAGCCCGGGACATCAGGAGCCGACCTGCTGCTGGCGGGCTTGCGCACGCGCCATGCCCGCGATTTCGGTCGTTACTTCAGGCAGATTTCACGTACAATAGAAAATGAACTAACCCGTCCGAAGCCCGACAAATAAACTATGCGCACAAACGTCATAACAGGTGAGGCCACGGCAGACGCTGTCGTTCCGGCGGGCAACCGGTTTTCCCTGAGGCCGGTCGATTACCTGTGGTGCGCGCTGTTGCTGGGTGGCTACGGCTTTGTCTATGCCCGTTTCAGGGAATACCTGAACGGTTATGAGTGGGTGATATTCACCTGCCTCACCTTGGTGCTGGCGTATGCAGGCGTCGCCTGGTCCGAATTTCGGCGCCTGCTGCTCATTGTCGCCACACTGGCGTTGTTCTCCATCCACCTCTATGAGGCCAACCTGTCCCTCGCGGAAGAGCATTTTCTGCTTCAATATTTCCTGGCCAGCCAGTCGGCCGTAATGTGGATGAGTTTCCTGTTCGTGCTGGCAACCCTGAGCTATTTCCTGGCCCTGTTTTCAGGCGCCGCATTTCCCGCCGCCGTAGGCACCTGGCTGACCTGGTCCGGCGCGGGCATGGGCCTGGCCGGGATGCTGGTGCGCTGGTACGAATCCTACCTGATCAGTCCCGAGGTCGGGCACATCCCGGTAAGCAACCTGTACGAAGTATTCATCCTGTTCTGCGCCACCACCGCTATTATTTACCTGCATTATGAAAAACGTTACCGGACCCGCGCCCTGGGCGGGTTCGTCCTGCTGGTGATCAGCGCCGCTGTCGGTTTCCTGTTATGGTACACCTTCGACCGGGGCGCCCACGAAATCCAGCCGCTGGTGCCGGCGCTGCAGAGTTACTGGATGAAGATCCACGTGCCGGCCAACTTCATCGGCTACGGCTGTTTCAGCATTGCCGCCATGCTGGGCGTGGCTTACCTGGCCAGGGGCGACGACGCAAACCCGCGCCCGGTATTCGCCCGCCTGCCGGCCCGGGAGGACATCGATGACATGATGTACAAGGCCGTCGCCCTGGGCTTTGCTTTCTTTACCGTAGCTACCATCCTGGGTTCGTTATGGGCAGCCGAGGCCTGGGGCGGATACTGGTCATGGGATCCCAAGGAGACCTGGGCGCTGATAGTCTGGCTGAATTATGCCGCCTGGTTGCACATGCGTATCAGCAGGAACTGGCAAGGTCCGGCCATGGCGGCCTGGGCGATTGTGGGCCTGTTCGTGACCCTGTTCGCATTCCTGGGCGTCAACATGTTCCTTTCCGGATTACATTCCTACGGTGAATTATAATGCGCGTAATCAAATTCTTCCTTGTCTCCCTGTTACTGACAGGACTTTTCCCGGTATCGGCCCAGGAACACTCCCACGGCGGACCTGCCTGGACGCAGATCAAACCTGCTCTGCCTACACAGTCAGGCGACAAGATAGAAGTTGTCGAAATCTTCTGGTACGGCTGCTCGCACTGCTATTCCTTTGAGCCGCACGTCAAGTCATGGCTCGAAACCATCCCCGAAGACGTGGCATTCCGCCCCGTGCCGGGCGTATTGAACAGCCGCTGGGCGGTCCATGCCCGCGGTTATTTCGCAGCGGAGAAGATGGGCGCCCTGGAGCAGTTTCATACTCCCCTGTTCAGGGCGCTGCACGCGCAACGGCGCAATATATTTACCCGCGACAGCCTGATCGATTTCGCCGCCGAGGTCGGACTTGACAAGAAAGAGTTTGCCCGGCATTACGACTCCAATGAGACCGAAGTGAAGATGAAACAGGCGTTCCTGATGGCCCGTGACGCCAGGATAACCGGCGTCCCTGCCGTTATAGTGAACGGCAAATATCTGGTATCTGCATCGGCCGGATCATTCGAACGCATGATTGAAACCATTGACGATCTGATCCGGGAAGAACGGCGCCGATGATTCTTATGCCGGCGCTGCCTGCACGGACACCGGATCGTCCCGAATGGGCCAGTGCAGCAGGGCGGCAATAATGCCCAGCAACACGGCCAACTGCCACATAAGCGTGTAGGAACCGGTCGTCTCGAACAGGTAACCACCCAGCCATGCACCCAGGAAGCTGCCCACCTGGTGACTGAAGAACACGATGCCGAACAGGGTGCCGCCGTAACGCACACCAAAGATCTCGGCCACCAGGCCGCTGGTCAAAGGGATGGTGCCTAACCATAACAGCCCCATGGCCGCGGCAAAGAGCATCACGCTCACGTCACTCAGGGGTAATGCAATAAACACGGCAATTACCAGCGCGCGGCCCAGGTAGAGTCCGCTCAGCAGGTATTTTTTCCGGTAACGCCCCCCGTACAGCCCGGCCAGGTAGGTGCCCAGGATATTGAACACCCCGATCAGGCCGAGCGCGAAAGCCGCGCGCATGGGGGCAATGGCAGAATCATTCAGAAACGCCGGCAGGTGTGTGGCTATAAAGGCCACATGAAACCCGCATACCAGAAAGCCGCAATTCAACAGCAGGTATCCGGAATGAGTGCCTGCGCTGCGCAACACCTGGGATAAGGTCTCTTCAGTCAGATTGGCCCCGGGCGTGTCTTGCCCGGACTGGCGCTGGAACACCAATGTCAGGAGCGGCACAATCACTACGCATCCCGCCAAGATCAAAAAAGCGGTACTCCAACCGTACAGCCCGATGAACAACTGGCCCAGCGGTACAAATGTAAACATACCGATGGAGCCCCCGGCAGAGACAATGCCGAACGCCAGGCTCCGTTTCTCCGGCGGCACCAGCCTGCCTATGGCGCTTAATACCACCGTGAACGTCG
Source organism: Gammaproteobacteria bacterium (assembly GCA_028819495.1). GTDB lineage: Bacteria > Pseudomonadota > Gammaproteobacteria > Eutrophobiales > Eutrophobiaceae > JAAXHV01. The sequence continues at coordinate 57,181 of JAPPLI010000084.1, forward strand.
TGCCGCTCATGGCAAGACCGACCATCATCCCCAGGCTCAGGTGCAGACCGGTAGCGGATGAAGTATGTGCGGTCAGGACCAGCCCGGCAATATAGAGCAGGCTGGACAGGATCAACATCCGCAAGCTGCCGTATTTATCCGTCAGCATCCCGGCAAACGGCTGAGCCAGACCCCAGATCAGGTTCTGAATGGCAATGGTCAGCCCGAACGCGGTCCGGGTAATCTCAAGATCGGTGACCACCGGCTGCAGGAATACGCCGAAGGATTGGCGGATGCCCATGCTGACGGCAACGATGGTGCCCCCGACGAGCAACAGCAGAACGAATTGTGACTGGCGCATGGGTCTCAGCGGATACAACGTATATCAACGCCCGGGAGGTTCAGTTGCTCCCAAGCCTTATCAGCAGTAAGGGCCGGACAGGCTTCAATGCTTGCCGATGCAAGACAGGCGCGATCACCCAGCCCCAATCCCAATGGTTGTGTTGCAACGCGGTAACGGCCGCTCAACAATGCGGCATCGGCATCAAACGGCAATATCCGAATACCCAACTCTCTGAATACAAGCGAGACTTCCTCATCTCCCCAACCCTCCTGATACAGGCGTGCGGCGACCTCCGCCGCATTGACGGCAGACATCGCCGTACCGGAACGCAATGCCTCAACAACCACGTCGGCGCCTGTTTCTTCCAGTATGACCGCAAGCATGGCGGAGGCATCAAGAAGCGTCTGTGCCATTTTCAGTCCTGCGCGGCTTCAGCCCGGCGCTCGGCAATGAATTCATCAACGATGCTGCCGCTGCGCTTGCGCTTGTGCCTTGCTATTTCTCTTATTCTCTTCAATCCGGCATCAATAGTCTGAAGCCTGATACAGTCATCCTCAAGCGTGATGGTCAAGTCCTGTTCATCCCAGATGTTCAAGGCTTTTCTTATTCCGGCAGGCACCACCACCCGACCGGCCCGGTCCATGTGGACACACTGTGAGAAAGTGCGCCGGGATGATGCAGCGGCAGGTTCAAATTTATTAGTCATGGTTTTTTATATGTGATTGAGGAACATTATGGTATAATAGCATTTAATGCCACAATTTCAATAAATGCCATAATATAATTTATGACAAAGATTAGACTTGTTCCACATGTACCAGATTAATACACGTCATTAAGAAGTCTTGGATAATTGTGTACTTCATTCCACCTGATTAGTGTTGCCAAGAGATAACATTCCAATGTCTTGGTACGTTCGCTGCTTGCCATTGGAATTAAGGCAAACCACATTTGGTCACTCCCCTGTTTTCCAAGTTTAGCTGCACGTTCGGCAAAATCCAAAGCATGTTTTATCCTTGCTGTTGGCTTCTCCTGTTTACGTATATATTCGGCATCTTTCTGTCTACGGACATGATTAAAGTGTAGAACAAGCTTATCTTCAGGGAGCTGTCTCCATCAGATAAGTTGTCCTTTTTTATTTTGCTTTGACCAATAGCCTGCCTCAATAGCCTTTTGAAGCCACCGGTCAAATGCTTTGCCGAGCTGGGTGCAATCCAGATGTAGCCAGTCATCTCCAATCATGCTCAGTCCTGGGAGCACACGAGCGGCGCTTGTTCATCCAGATTAAGCAGTCTAAAATAGTTCTCTCCCAGCGCGATGTTGCGGAAGGCTGTGTCATCAAGATACCCGATGATGCGACTGGTGGCCTCAAGTTCCTCTTTGTACACGTCGAAGTTCTTGTTGCTCGAGGCAACGAAGTCGGTGCCGGGCAGCACCCGGTCGGAATAGACGTTCAGGAACGGCACGTAGTACGCCCGTTTGGCCGGGTCGGAGAAAATATTGTCTTCGAGCACGCGCCAGGAAATATCGACCATGAATTTCGGGTACTGGTCCAACAGCGATTTCAGAATGGTGATATGCGCGTCCGGGGAAATGTCGGCAAGTTCCCGCGACAGGCCAAGATGCATCCAGATGATCCGGTTGTCGGGATAGCGTTGCAACAACTCCTGAATCCAGGCCAGGTATCGGGTCGGTTCCTCATCGTTTCCCAGGTCCGAGTGGATGGCGATGGGCATGTCACGGGAACGCAATTCTGCCATAAACTGCGCCCATCCCCTGATTTTCTCCAAGGGCACGGGTTCACGCCCATTGCCGGACAATGCCTGCTTGACCAGATTGACTTCCCCCATCCACTTGAACAGCCCCGGAAACTCCCGGTCCAGCAAGCGCATTCCCGCAAGTACGGTTTCGGGCCTGGCAAGGTCAGGAAAAGTCATGGACAGGGTGACGCGGACAGAACCTGTACCCTCAGCGAGGTAACTCATAGCGTTGGCAAAATCGTTCTTCAGAGTCGGTGTCACCGGCGTGCCGATACAATCGAGATAATATGTGCAACCCGACGTAACCGGCAGCATCTGTCCGATTCCGTAAGCGTTCACAAAACGCACCCCGGTTCGTTCTAGATACTCAATCACCTCTCCGAACGGCAGCGGCGGCCCGCCGAAAGGACGAAAGTGCACATGGGTATCGACCACGGCCGTAACCGGCTGCGAGGCGCGGTCAAAACACGCGACGTCCTCCCCGTTCATACCCGATGCATGGATATCCGACAGGCCATATCCATAAACAATCACCGCGAGGACGCAGGTCATCGCCAACTTGCTGCAGCACAGATATTCATAAAGCATGGTGCGGACATTATATTCGAAAATCGCAAATATAATCGATGGTCAATAATTAAATTTTGTATGATAATTCCGCAATAAATTCTCAATCTGTTGAGAAAGCGACTACACCATGGATATATCACTGCAGGAAATCGAAGAGATAGAAAAGCTCACATTACGATGGGTATTTCAGGCAGTGCTGGATTTCGGTATGGAAGCCCATGAGATATTCCTTAAATCACCGGATAGTGTCAAAGACATTGCGGAGGATGTTACAAGGGAGTTACTGGACAGGCTTTCCGGGTTTAATGTCCAACAAAGAATTTACGGTACGGTAGATTACAAAAAAGCCAGGTATATTATCCTGCCTGAGCAAACAATCAGACAGGCGCTATTCATCGATTCAAAAGCGGAAAAAGAAAGTCGCTCTGCAACGATACAGATGTCCCAGACCTCAATGTGCATTAAACAGCGGCGGGCGGGAACAGAAGTCAATGAACAGGGATCTCTCCCTGAAATTTCCGAGTATGGTGGAAAAGATTATTTGACTACCACTTGTCTCGTACATTTTCAGTATGAAGATGATTCCGATGAAGTGCATCACTTACGCGAAGTCACGATAGCTGCAATACCCAACGGTCGGTTGCAAAAAAGGTATAATCCTGATGCCGATGATGGTATCTGGTTGGCGGGAAGGAATGCCCCCACACTGGGGGAAGACTTCAGGGTAAGAGTCAGTTTCACCAAGTTAAAATCCAAGGCAGCATGGCGAGTTCAAACGCTGGCATATGATGAATCAAATGAGGAGTGTACAGGGTCATGGCGCTCATAGACATTTCAAAAAAACTGGAACCCGATAATATTTATTGTGGCGACAGCAGGGTACTACTGAGAGCAATTGAAGCAGAATCCATCTCTCTGAGTGTTTGGTCACCACCTTACTATGTCGGAAAAAATTATGAAAAGGATTTAACTTTTTCTGAATGGAAAGCATTATTGAAAGAGGTCATCCACTCCCATTTTCCAATCATAAAACCGGGTGGCTTCCTGGTAATCAACATCGCTGACATTTTATGTTTCAAAGATGATTCGATGCCACGGATAATGGCGGAAAACATTTCCCGGAGAAAAGTAGACCTCTCCAGGGAAGAAATAATCAAGGTTAAAGAAAAACATCCGGACTGGAATAGATACAGGTTGGCTGAACATTTTAATTGCAGTGAGCAAACGATAGACAGAAGGCTTAACGGCAACAATATAAGAGGCGGGAAATATCAGCCACAGACAAGAGTATGCCTTGTCGGGGGATTTATTGAGGAAGCAGCTTCGGAGGCTGGCTTTTACCTGTATGACCGCCGCATCTGGCTCAAAGACGCTGCCTGGGAAAACTCAAAGTGGCATACCATATCTTACCGATCAGTGGATGAATCCGAATATCTCTACATATACTGGAAACCAGGTATTACAAAAGTGGACCGGGCGAGATTGTCCAAACAGGAATGGATTAACTGGGGTTCGAGAGGTGTCTGGGAGATTTCGTCGGTTCGCAGCAACTCTGATCATGATTCAAAATTCCCGGTAGAACTGCCAAGAAGGGCGATTAAGCTTTTTACTGACCCGGGTAATTGTGTGCTAGATTGTTTTATCGGCAGCGGGACAACGGCAGTAGCTGCTCTCAGTGAAGGAAGACGTTACATCGGGATAGATAAAGAACGCAAATCAGTTGAAATTGCCCAGAAAGCTGTCGAAGCGCTCAGCGATCACAAGCAGGAATCCGTACAAATGGAGTTAATGATTCGAGATATCGAAGCAGTTTACGAGACTGGGTAATCTGATTCCCAAATAAAAATTACAGAAAGAGGCAGGCCATGACGGAATCATCACATCGCGCCCCGCTGTCAGACGTCCAACTACGGGTGAGGGCATTGGAATCGTTATTAACCGAAAAAGGCGTAGTCAACCGGGAAACTCTTGACGGCATTGTCGATCACTACGAAAACAAGGTCGGGCCGCATATCGGCGCCGCTATCGTAGCCAGGGCATGGACGGATCCTGAATTCAAGGCGAGATTGCTGGAAGACGCCTCGGCAACCCTGGCGGAGCAGGGCTACACCGGGATCGAAGGCAGCCACATGGTGGTGGTGGAAAATACCGACGCGGTCCACAACCTGGTCGTCTGCACGCTTTGTTCCTGCTACCCCTGGCCGGTGCTGGGCCTGCCGCCGAACTGGTATAAAAGCACGCCTTTCCGCGCAAAGGCGGTGCGCGACCCGCGCGGGCTGTTAAGAGAGTTCGGCCTTGAATTGCCGGAAGAAACCGCGGTCCGGGTCTGGGACAGCAACGCGGAGATCAGGTATCTCGTGTTGCCGAAACGTCCGGAGGGCACGGAGAACATGAGTGAAGCGGAATTGCAGGAAATCGTCACCCGTGACTCCATGGTCGGTACCGGCCAGGCAACCCTCGAGCAATAACGGAAGGAGGATATCGCGTTATGAACGGCATTCATGACATCGGCGGCATGGACAATATCGGGCCGGTGAACATCGAAAAAGACGAACCCGTGTTTCACGAAGACTGGGAGAGCAGGGTGTATGCCATGACCCTTGCCACCATGGGCGCCGGGATTTTTGTCACCGACGAGGTGCGCTACGTGACGGAAACCATTCCTCCCGCCGACTACCTGACTTTCAAATATTATGAAAAGTGGCTGTACAGCCTGGAACGGATGATGCTGCAAAAAAACATGGTGACGCCGGAAGAACTGGAATCCGGCGAGGTGTCGGCCCCGGAGTTGACGGCCGGTATCGAGGCCGCCTCGCTGGAACGGATGGCGTACGGTATGAAAAACCGCATGCCGGTCTTCGTGGATGCCGACATCCAACCCAGGTTCAAGGCGGGCGATGCGATTATCGCCAGAAACATCAATCCGCCGCATCACACGCGCATACCCCGTTACATCAGGGGCCGGCGCGGGGTCGTGGAAATGGATCACGGCATCTTCCTCCTGCCCGATACCAATGCCCATGGCGGGCCGGACAAGCCGCAGCATGTCTACAGTGTCAGGTTCAGCGCCCGTGAATTGTGGGGCAATGACGCGCCGGCCAACGATTCCCTGTACATCGACCTGTTCGATGACTACATGGACCCGGACAAATAAGACAGCCGTTTATGCAGACCCCCGATCTCGATTCCCTCCCCGGGATACCCCTGGACGAGGAGGGTCCCGTGTTCAGGGAACCCTGGCAGGCGCAGGCGTTTGCCCTGGTCCTGAAGCTGCACGAACAGGGGTATTTCACCTGGGCGGAATGGGCGGAACGGCTCAACCGGGCCATCTCCGCAGCCCGCGCCGCGGGTGACCCGGATCTCGGCAATACCTATTACCATCACTGGCTGGCGGCGCTGGAAGGCATTGCCGCCGACAAGCGCCTGGTTACGTCCGAGGCGCTGGCCCGCCGCAGGGATGAAGTGCAGGAAGAACACCAACGCTTGCACGGGCACAGTCATTAGCCTGTCCGTATAATGATTCTCGACCTGGTCAGACGCTACCTGCACTCAACGGAGAGCAGTTGGAGCAACGGCATATCCGGCGCCATCGCTGAGTTCATGCACGATGCCGGCGAGAGCGTGAGCTTCGGGGAGAGCGCAACCGCCTTGCACGCGGTGACGGACCGGGGCGCCATCGCCGTGAACCTGGCTCAGCAACCCGCCTGCTTCGCCCATGAAGACATTACCCACTGTACGGGGTCATGGACCCAGGTCCTGTCCCTCGCCCTGCCGGAATCGCTTTCACGGATGCCTGCAAACCATGCCATCACAGCCCTGGGCGCCGATACCGGGGCGGTCCGTTCCCGCGACCGGGACAAGCAGATATTCGACCTGGGCCTGGGGTCGGAACTGGCGCGTTTCTGTGTACGTACCGGTGACCCGGACCTGGCCGGAGAATTGAATTCACTCTGCGGAAAGACCCTGCATGCCCAAGGGCAGACCCTACTGGCCCTGCTGCAACAATCATCTCCGCAACGCATCGTCGTCTCCGCCCTGGGCCGCATCGAAGTCTATACCCCAATCCCGCAAAAGGGAGGCCATACGGAAGCGGGGCCGCATACACACCTGTTGCCCGGACTGCTGGGAAAGGACAAGGCCGTGCTCCCGCCAGGGTATTCAGCCGTCATGCACGTCTACCCGCCCCACCCCCTGCACGACAAGTACGGGGTGAAAAAGCCGTTCGACCCCGCGCAATACCACGCATTCCAGGATGTTCTGAAAAAAGTGGGCATCGAAGACTACCTGGAAGCAAAAGCCGCGGCCGCAGGGACAACCGAACAACAGGCAGGCGATAACTCGAGGTGGTATGACATTGCCCGCCGGATTGTTAAAATACAAGAGCAACACAACAAGAGGAGGTGACAATGAGTTCGGATAAAGACCGGGTGTTTTTTTACAATTATTCGATCGTGATCGGTCTTCTGGCCGTGATGATCATCATATTTCTGGTGCTGGCGCTGTATCTCGGCGTCGATGAGGATGCGGTCGCACTTAAACAGTCGACCAAGGTTTCCGCGAATACCGTACCGGTAGGCGTGGTGAACCTGCTCGATGAGGATGCAGAAGCTGTGGAGGCGGCTACCGTTGCAACGGTAGCCGCTATCGAGGAACCTGGGGATATGGGCCAGCGGGTGTACAACGGCCTCTGCATCAGTTGCCATAACGGCTTGCCGAATATCCCCAAAGTCGGAGACAAGGCCGCCTGGGAGAGCCGCATTGCCCAGGGAATGGCGTTGTTGTATGAACACTCCATCAAGGGATTTATCAGTGAAGGCGGCCTCATTGCCATGCCGCCCAAGGGCGGCAACATGAACCTGACGGACGAAGAAGTCAAGGCTGCCGTCGATTACATGGTAGCAAACAGTCAGTAAACGATGCACCGGGGCGATAACATATATCCTGCCGTCCGGCCATGCGCGCCCTGCTTGTATTTTCCGCTGTATTCATAAGCGCCATCCTGTTCGGCGCTCTCCTGGCATTTCCCGTATATGAGATTTTTTCCTCGTTCGGGGAGATAACGTTCAGAAAAACCGTTTCCCGGACGACGCTGCTCAGCGGCCTGCTGTTCAGCCTGTTTTATTTCTCCTATTACAACGGCCTGTCATTAAACAGGCTTGGCGTCCGTTTCGGGCGCGCCCATATCAGGCTGTTCCAGGGACTGGCAGCCGGGCTTGTCATCGTGGCGATTATCGAAGCCAATTTGCTGTTGCTGGGCGTCCACGACCTTGATAAAGAACGGTTATTTACTCTTGACCACATATCCCTGCTGTTGCTCAAGGGGCTGTTCACCGGGTTGCTGGTCGGCATTGTGGAAGAGCTCATCTTCCGGGGGGCGTTGCTCGGCGGCTTGAGCCGCCAGACCAACCAGGTGGTCGCCCTGGTGACGGTCAGCCTCGTGTATGCCGCCGTGCACTACCTGAAATTCCGCGACCTGCCGGCGGACGCTGCCATCAACTGGTACACTGGCGTCACCATGCTGCCCCCGGCCCTGTTCCAGTTTGCCGACCCGGCGCGCTATGACGCCATGATCACCCTGTTTTTCCTGGGACTGTTACTGGGCCTGGTGCGTCTCCTGACCGGCAACCTTCTCCTGTGTATCGGCATTCACGCAGGGGTGATAACCGGGGAAAAACTGGTCCAGCACACTACCGGGTTCCTGCCCGGCAGCCCGTACGCACACCTGGTAAACCGTTACGACCCGTTTATCGGAGACCTGGCCTCAGTATGGTTGCTGGTCTGCTGCGTGTCGTTTTATTTTTTCTACCGGCGCAGATCTCACACTTGACTCGGCTGTTCATTCAGTCTCCAGCACCCTGACACTCTCACTTGTTCCGAAACCAGTTAAAGTATAAGATTGCGCCCGGCGTTATGATTATGAGAAGTCAAAACACAAACAGCGCGGATTTGCCCGTTGCCCGGCGCTTGCGCCAGGGGTACGGTCGTCGCCATCAGTCCTCCGTGACAAACGCAGGTTCCCGGCGTCAAGCCGGCTTCAGTTTAATCGAATTACTGGTGGTGCTGACCATCATCGCCCTGCTGGGCGCGGTGGTCGGGCCGCAGTTGATCAAGAACCTGGGCCGGGCCAAATCGGATACGGCAAAGATACAGATTGACGATTTTGGCGCCGCGCTGGATATGTACTACCTTGACCTGGGTCGGTATCCCACCACCGACGAGGGGTTGAACGCGCTGATTTCGGCGCCGGCCACGCTGTCCGCGGGCTGGAACGGCCCGTACCTGAAAAAGGGGACAGTGCCCACAGACCCCTGGGGCAATGATTACCGGTATCAATCGCCCGGGAACAACGGCGTCTATGATTTGTTCACGTATGGCGCCGACAACCAGGCGGGCGGGGATGATGAATACAGGGACGTTGTGAGTTGGGAATAAACGGCAATAAGGACCACACCTGGTGGGAGTAAGCACGCCGGCCGCAGTGCCCGGCGCAACGGCACGGCAGGGTTTCAGCCTGCTCGAGTTGCTGCTGGTGTTGATTATCCTGTCCCTGCTCCTGGGACTCAGCGCGCCGTTGCTGACCCATGCGCTTGACGGCGCCCGTCTCAAGCGGGCGCAACGGGAGATTGTCGCCACCCTGCGATTTTCCCGCAGCAGGGCCGTCAACACCCAGCGGGTAGTCACGTTCTCTCTTGACGCCCACACCGGCGCCATGCGCACCGGGCAGGATTTGCGTCACATTTCATTGCCCGACAACGCCACCCTGAACATACAGGTGCCTGCGTCGGAACAGTTGTCGGCACATGAACACGCGGTACGCTTCTACCCGGACGGCAGCGCCACGGACATGATGCTGTTGTTCCAACGCGGCGGGCAGGTATCCCGCATCCGGGTGGACGCGCTCACGGGCAGGGTAAGCCGCCTTGCGCCGTAACCGGGCGTCATCCCAGCGCGGGTTCACCCTGCTGGAGGTCCTGGTGGCGTTTTTCATCACCGCCATGTCCCTGGGCGTGTTGTATCAAATCTACGCCAAAGGAGCGGTTGCGCTCGACCTGGCGCGGGACTACGCCCTGGCCTTGTCCATTGCGGAATCGAGGCTGGCCGAAACCACTGTTACCGCCGCGCCGCAACAAGGCAGGGAACTGGACCGCTTCGACTGGGCCTTGTCCACACAAACGCATACCAGCGTAAGCCTGAATGACGTCTCAACGCTTTCCTATACCCTGCTGTTGGTCGAAGTGAACGTGCGCTGGCAAAACCGGGGGCAAACACATGAGGCGGTTTTGCAGACACTGAAGCCGGTGCTGCGTGATTAGTCCCTTATCAAAGAACCAGGGGACGGATTTAAATCCGTCCCCGCGTTGCTTGCAAGTGAACGTTTGTGCTGACGCTGCCGTTCGTCCTGCGTCACCCCCGCCAGCCCGTTACCACGGGTTTGCCCTGCCTGAAGCCTTGCTGGCTGTACTCCTGTTCATGTTCATCCTGCTGATGCTGTACGGCGCGCTGTTCTCCGCGGGGCAATACCAGCGTACCAGTGATGTCCGGCTGCGCCACAACGACGACAAGCGCTTCATTCAGTCCTTCCTGCGCCGGCAGCTTGAACAGGCCGTGCCGCTGATAGCGGTGGATGACGGCGGTACGCAGGTATTGTTCCGCGGCAACGAACGCACACTGCGGTTTATCGGCCCGCTGCCCTCCTACCGGGGAGATGACGGCTTGTATCTTCAGGAATTATCCATGGCGGACGACGAGTTGATACTCAGCTACCACCCGCTGACCCGCGCGCCGGCTTTGTTCGCTGAGAACCGCCTGGCGGGCGCCGAACGTATCACGTTGGCGCAGCCGGTGACGCGGTTCGAACTCGCCTATTTCGGCCGCCACACAGCGGACGCCGCGCCGCTGTGGCGGGATGCCTGGGATAACCCGGCGTGGTTGCCGTCCCTGCTTCGCGTGGACATCGCCCTGGGCCAACAGGATGTCTGGCCGCTGATGCTGGTCGCGCTGCGCGCGCAGGCGGAATGGCGCCCGCCGCAACTGGCGCTGTACCTGGAATAACGGCATGCGCCGGTATGACGAACAGCGGGGGGTGGTCCTGGTCCTGGTGCTCTGGTTGCTGGCGCTGCTGAGCCTCATGGCCGGCGCGCACAGTTATGCCCTGCGCACCGAGACCTGGTTGACCATCCACGCGCTGGACCGGGCCCGGGCGCGCGCCGCGGCCGAAGCCGGGGTGTGGCTGGCAGTGGCCGACCTGTTAAGCCCGCCTTCGGCGCAACGCTGGCCGCACGACGGCACACCCATCGAGGTCAACTTTGCAGCCGGCACGATAGGGTTGCGCATCCAGGATGAAGCCGGCCTGATCGATATCAACAGCGCCGATGACGCCTTGTTGCAGGGCCTGCTGAGCAACGCCGCCCAGCCGGGACAGGACGTCGTGTCGTTGTTCGACGCGCTGCTGGACTGGCGCGACCCGGACCCGGACCGGCGCGGCGGCGGCGGCGCCGAAGACGGGGACTACCTGCACGCGCCGTATGAGTCGAAAGATGGCCCGTTCAACAGCATCGAAGAATTACGCCGGGTCGCAGGCATGAGCGATGAACTCTACCGCAACATCCGTGACGCCGTCACGATTCATTCCATGCAAGCGGGGATAAACCCGGCGCTGGCGCCGCGGGCGGTACTGGAAGCTATTCCGGGCAGCCGCGTGGACCTGGTCGATGCGTACCTGGCCGGGCGTCACGAAGCCGGGCAGACAGCCATCATTACGGGCACGGAACACCACTTCTTCAACGCGCAACGAGGGTTGACCCTGACCGTTACCAGCTCCGGCAGGGTGGGCCGAGGCAACGTCAGGCTGGACGTCGTGGTGACGCTGGACAGTGACCGCACACCGCCGTATTCGGTGTTGAGTTGGCGCGAGTCCCGCTTGCCTTATACACCCCCCTCGACTGAGGGCAACGGGTAATGCCGGCACGGATTAAACGGCATCTGAGGGGCGCGCTGGCATGGTGGTCGGCCGGGTTGCTCGCGGCCCTGCCTGAACGTTGGGCGACCGCGCTGGTCACACCGCCCGATACGGTGACCGTGGCGCGCCAGGCTGACAAGCTGGTGTTCAGCGTGTATGACGGTCAGAGCGGAGAGTTGCTGGAGCAGCGCAGCATGGAGACGGGAGATACCGCCGCGCAGGCCGGGGTCAACCGTTGGCTTGCCCGTCGGCAACGGGACCTCAGGCTTACCCTGCTGCTGGCGCGTGATGACATACTGGAAAAACACCTGGTGTATCCCCCTGCCTCGGCGCCGGAACTGCGCGCGCTGCTGGCGTTTGAGGTGGAGCGGCTGACGCCGTTCACCCGCGAGCAAGTGTATTTTGATTACGCCACCAGCCACCGGGATGAGGACAACGGCCGGCTCCACGTCGATGTGTACCTCGCGTTGCGGCAGACCGTTCAGCAACAACTTGACGGCTTGCGCTTCCTGGCGTTAACGCCGACGGCTGTCGCAACAGACGAAGCCGAACGCGCTATCAATCTCCTGCCTGAATCCGCACGCGCCGCCGCCTCGCCCACAGCCCGTCCGCTCGTGCTGCCCGGTCTGCTGTGCCTGGTCCTGCTGATCACCGCGCTGTACACCCCCCTGTTGCGTTACGATGCGCTGGCCGCACAGCTTGAGGAACAAGTGCGTCACAACCGGGACCGGGCGCTGCAAGCCCAGGCGCACACGGCTGAACAGCAGCTCGCCCTGGAGCGGGCACGCTTTTTATCGACCCGGCCACGCTTTCCCGCGCCGGCCACGCAACTGTTATTGGAGTTGACCCGCAGCTTGCCGGATCACACCTCGGTACAGCAACTGGTCCTGCGCGCAGGTGAGGTACAGGTACAGGGCGAATCCGCGGCCGCGGCCTCGATTATCGGGCTTATCGAGACCTCGGAGTATTTTGAACAGGTCGAGTTTCGCTCGGCGCTGACCAAGAGCGGCCAGGACGGCAGGGAACGTTTTCACGTGGCGGCCAGGTTGCGACAACCATGAAGGGTGAACCGTTCGCGCGTGGGCTGCACGCCCTGGCCAGGAAGCGCGGGTCCCTGCCACGCGGGCTGCACGCCCTGCTGTCCATCGGCATCACGCTTATCCTGCTGGGCGCTCTGTCTTATTCGCTGCTGTGGCCGGCGCTGAGCGGGCGCGCTGAAACCTCCGAGCGCCTGGCCGCGCTGCACTTCCAGCAACAGCGCTTCAGCCGGCTTGCCCACTCGCCCCCGGCGCCGGACGCGGCGCCGGCGTTGCAGATCGGCCCGGACCCGTCAGGGTTTCTTGCGGAACAGGCGCCCGCCCTGGCCGCGGCGCACCTGCAACAGGTGTTGGGCGCCCTGGTCACCGAGGCCGGCGGCGTCCTGCTCAGCAGCCAGGCGCTGCCGGGCAATGCGGATGACAGCCTGTTCCCCGCGGTGACCGTGAAGGTCTCGCTGAACGGCAGCATGGCGACCTTGCACCAGGTCCTCTACCGGATTGAAACCCACCGGCCGGTGTTGATACCGGACAACCTGCTGGTACAAACGCGTTCATCCGGCAGTCCCGCAGAGCCGGACGACCTGGGGATCCGTTTTGACGTGACGGCCTTCATCTACCAGCCACAGCAACCGTGAACCTGGCCCCGCAAACAGTGCGTTCTCTCCGCCGCCTGCTGCTCGGCGCGTGTGTTTGCCTGGCCGGGTACAGCGTGTATGAATGGACCCGGCCCTATGCCCCACCCGACACGGCGCCACCCGCAAGCCGGGACGCGTCAGCGCTGATGGAAAGCGTCATCGCAACCACGCCCGACCTGCCCCCCATCGAGACCTTTGCGGAAACCCTGGAGCGCCCGCTGTTCAGGGCCGACCGGCGTCCTTACGAAGCCCCGCAACCCGTGATTGTCGATGAACCGGCGCCGGCGCCCGTGGTGGAAATCCCCCTGGGCGAGCAGGTGGCCTTGCGCGCCACCATTATCATCGGTGAGAAGCGGATTGCCCTCCTGCACGACCTTGTTAATGACATTCCGCTCAGGCTGAGCCGGGGCGACGACGTGCACGGCTGGACCTTAAGCGAAGTGGACACCGACAGCGTGGTCTTGCAGAACGGCGAGGCGCGCGCACGCCTGGCGCTGAAACAGGAATGAGACCGGCAGGTTATTCAGGAACACACCCGTGACCGCATCGACTATCGGCGACGCGCTGGTACAGGCCGGCAAGTTACAACCCGCGGAGCTGGAACAGGCCCTGGCGGTCAATGACCGGCAGACCGACGGGCTCGGCCCCCTGTTGGTGCGCCTTGGCCTGGTGTCGGAAACCGACCTGATCAACGCCTATGCCGGACACTACCACCTGGACCGGCTGGCGGACCACGAAATCCCCGCGGCGCCGCTCAACCCGGACCTGTTCTCCGGCGCTTTCCTGGAACAGGCGGGCATGCTGCCCGTCAGCGAGGGACAGGAGCGGATCACCCTGGCCGTGACCGACCCGGAAGACCGCTTCACCGTGCGCGCGGTGGAACTGGCGTGCGGCAAGGCGGTGGAGCTCAAGCTGGCGAGCATCAGCCAGGTGGAAAATGCCTTGCGCCGGCTTTACGATGACGACAAATCCACCATGGAGGGCATTGTCGAGGCGCTGCCCGTCGATGCGGTCACCGCCGAGGAGGACTCCGTGGATGAGTTGCGCTCCCTGGCGGCCGAGGCGCCCGTCATCCAACTGGTCAACCTGATTATCAACCGCGCCGTGAGCGTGCGCGCCTCCGACGTCCATATCGAACCCTTTGCCGGACGGCTCAGTGTGCGCTATCGCATCGACGGCATATTGCAGGACGCCGAAGCGCCGCCCGCGCATTCCGGCGCGGCCATCATTTCCCGCATCAAGATCATGGCCAGGCTGAACATCGCCGAACGGCGCCTGCCACAGGACGGGCGCATCCGCTTGCGCGCCCACGGCAAGCTGCTGGATTTGCGGGTATCGACCTTTCCCACCTTGCACGGGGAAAGCATGGTGTTGCGTATCCTGGACCAGGCGCAGGGAGTCACTGCGCTGGAGCAGCTGGGTTTTGACCCGGCCGTGGCGCAAGGACTGAACGGCCTGCTGGCCCTGCCCCACGGTATCATCCTGGTGACCGGCCCCACCGGCAGCGGCAAGACCACCACCTTGTACGCCGCTTTGCAGCGGCTGAACACGGCCGCGCGCAAAATACTCACGGTGGAGGACCCGGTGGAGTACCAGCTCGACGGCATCAACCAGATGCAGGTCAAACCGCAGATCGGGCTGAATTTTGCCGCCGCATTACGCGCGCTGGTGCGCCAGGACCCGGACGTCATCATGATAGGCGAGATGCGCGACGTGGAGACGGCCCGGATCGCGGTGCAGGCCGCGCTCACCGGCCACCTGGTCTTCTCCACGCTGCATACCAACGACGCCGGCAGTGCCATCACCCGCCTGCTGGACATGGGCATCGAAGACTACCTGCTGACCTCCACCTTGAGCGGCATCCTGGCGCAACGCCTGGTGCGCACCCTGTGCCGCGCCTGCCGCACGCCCCATACGCCGGCCCCGGCCTTGTGCGCACAGTTACAGCAAGAGCTTCCTGCGAGAGACGCCGGTAACGTCCCGCAGAATAACGAGGGCCACACAGACGCGCTGCGCCTGTACCAGGCCAACGGCTGTGAGGCTTGCGCCCATACCGGCTATCGCGGGCGCACCGTCATCGGTGAGTTATTGCTCCTGTCCGATACCTTGCGCGGCCTGATACGGGAAGGCGCGGACGGCAAGGTCATCCAGCAAGCCGCCATACGCGCCGGCATGGACAACATGCGCGCGGATGGGATCAGGAAAGCGCTGGCCGGTGTGACCACGGTTGAGGAGATCACCCGGGTTACCCAGTAAAATCAGGGAAAATAGTGTCAGCCGAAGATCGATGTTGCCCAGGAACAGGATCATGATCGTGTTGGTCCGGAACCGCGTCAAATTTTTTTTGCATTTCAGGACCATTCAGGCACAATGCCCGGCTTTGAGCGGGCGCGGACGGACCGCGCAGGGGGCAATCCGACGCGGTGAGGCAACGGTAGTTATGGCGAGATTCAGGTACAAAACAATATCGGCACAAGGCGGGGAGGTCGTACGAGGCGAAACGGACGCGCCGTCCCGGGCGCTGGCCGTCCGTCAACTGCGACGCGCCGGGCAGTTGCCGATCAGCGTGGCGGCGGCCGGCGCACGGCCCCGGTTTCGTCTGCGCGCCCTGAGGTCCCGGTACGCCGTGCGCAAGGTCACCCGCGGGGACGTGGTGGTGTTGACGCGGGGGCTGGCGTCCCTGCTGGCGGCCGGCCTGTCGCTGGAGCAGGCGCTGCGGGCGCTGGCCGGGTTTGACCTGGCGGCGCCGGCTAAGCGCCTGGTGCAGGACCTGACCGGGCAACTGCAAGGCGGCGTCAGCCTGTCCGCGGCCCTGGCGCAGCACCCGGCAACCTTTGACAGGCTGTACGTCAGCATGGTCCGGGCCGGTGAGGCCAGCGGCGCCCTGGACCAGGTCATCGCCCGCCTGGCAGACCACCTGGAACGCCTGGCCGCGTTGCGCGCCAGCCTGGTCAACGCCCTGATTTATCCCGGCATCCTGCTCGGGTTTTCCGTGGCGTCCGTTATGGCGCTGATGACCTTTGTCGTGCCGCAGTTTGTGCCCTTGTTCGAGAACGCCCACCAGGACCTGCCGTGGCTGACCCGTATGGTGTTCGCCGCCGCCGCGCTGTGTCAGGCGTACTGGTGGTGCCTGCCGCCCGGGTTGTTACTGTGCGTGTGGGGAATGCGCAAGTATCTCGCCGACCCGGCGCGCCGCCGCCGCTTTGATGGGTGGTGCTTGCGCCTGCCCTGGCTGGGTACGCTGATCCGGCAGGCGGAGATTGCCCGTTGCGCGCATACCCTGGGCACGGCGCTCAGTCACGGGGTGCCGCTGCTGAGCGGCATCGCGCTGGTTCGGGAGACGACCGGCAATACGCGCATGGCCGAGGCCCTGGCGGCCGTGTCCGACAGCCTGGAACAGGGACAGTCCATGGCCGCGGCGTTGAAGACATCACGACTCTGGCCGGCGCCGGCCACGCAACTGGTCGAGATCGGTGAATCCAGCGGCCAGCTGGCGCCCATGCTGGCGCGGTTGGCAGAGGTCTGTGACCGGGAGGTGCAGGCCGGCATCAAACGGCTGCTCACGGTGCTGGAACCGTTGTTGATCCTGGGCCTGGGCGGCCTGGTTGCCGTGATTATCGCGTCCGTATTGCTGGCCGTCATGGGGATGAACGCGTTGGTGATATGAGGAACCTCGCCAGGGGTGGATATGACTCCGGCGGGATGAATCAGGCATCTGAACGGATGAGAGCGCAACAAGGCATGGTTCAATAATGGTAGCGACACTGCACGATAATTATTGCTTCATCCGTCACTTTATAAACCAGACGGTGCAAACGGTCGATGCGGCGGGACCAGTATCCGGACCAGTTATGCTTTAACGGTTCGGGATTCCCGAGTCCAGCGAATGGCTGTCGTCGGATGTCTTTGATCAGGGCATTGATACGTTTAAGCAATTTCTTATCAGTTGATTGCCAATAAAGATAATCCTCCCAAGCCTGTTCAGCCCAGGACAGGATCATTCTTCGATCAGTTCATGCTGTACTGTTTTCCCAGCCTTTACCTCTGATATTGCTTCATTCAAACGCTTGGCATTTGCCGGGCTTGCCATCAGGTAGGCAGTTTCTTCATAAGACTGAAAATCCTCCAGGCTCATGACCACGGCAGGCTTGCCTTTCTGCCGTGTTATCAATACAGGTATGTGGTCGTCATTGACTTTATCCAGGATGCCGGCTAAACGGTTCCGAAAAGTTGAATAACTCAGTGTTTCCATCATCTTCACCTCACTCATGGGGGGTCTTGTATCCTGATCACAGCGTGTAAAACACAACCGGGGATACATGGATGGTAACACATTATCTTCGGCTGAACACTCGATAGATAGATGTGTGGGCATAACTTTGAAACAATTCTTTACCGAGGCGTCGGAAGAAAAACTGCAACGTTACGTCAAGCGACCCGTCACCCACGAAACAGACCCTCCCCGGATGGCTGGCTTCGGCGTGTTACCTGACCTGGCAAACGAAAACCGCCGGGTGCTGGCCGCGATCGAAGAGGAATTTGAAACTCTCTCCTCCGAAGATGTTGCGTGATTCTCGATACCAATGCCTTGTCCGCCTGGGCGGAAGGGTACGCAATCGACCCTTATAATCCGGCAGCCCCGTGCGTGCCGGGATCATAACATGGACACTTTACAACCTTATTGTTGATTGCGGATTCCGGTCGAACGTGAACACCTGTTCCAGTTCAACGTGAACACTGATTCCGAGTGAGCGCCATTAATGTTGCCGATTGCGGCGTCCGGAGCGTCTGGCAATCCAGTTCAACAGCAGCATGCCGACGAACAACACGCCGGCAGCTAACAACAGGTCAAGATTCGTCATTTTCATCCTACAGGTAACCGGGCAGCATCAGGGCAAGACCCGCTGTGACAAGGCAGGCGCCGGTCCACAGACTGCCCTCTTTCAGCGCCGCGCTGAGCAGCCCCGCCGTGGCCAGGATGATCCCAACCCGCCGACTGTCCTCGCGCACACTGTCAACATTGACTATCAAGCAGTATAGCAAAGACAGCACTGTCCCTATCGCTTTATGTCACTTTAATAACCTCTGGGATGAAACAGGCATCTCGGTGATGACGGGGTTGACGCCCTGTCCCAAGGTTTCCTTGGTGACCTGGCCGCGGGCGTTCCGGGAAGAAGGAAGACCAAGGCGCTGAAACTGCGCTGCATCACCCGCCTGTTCGCCAAGGCAATGATCAACCGGAATTTCCCGGGCCTGCCCCGCGAACAACTGCTGGAACGTCTGATTGAGCTTTTGCTCTATACAGAGGAATATGTGCGTTGATGAATTCTTACGACTTCACTCTTTCAACTCCACCAGAATACGCAATACAAATCATGCTACTATGTGTTACACGTATAACGTATGAAAGAGACGCGAAATGCACAAAAGAATGACGATCACGCTCGATGAGGCGGTTTACGAAGGATTGTACCGGAGAGTTGGCAAGCGCCGGATAAGCAAGTTCATTGAAGAACTGGTCAGGCCGCACGTGATGGATACATCTCTGGATGAGCATTACCAGGCTATGGCTGCCGACAAGGCGCGCGAAGCCGAAGCGTCAGCTTGGTGCAATGCACTTGCCAGGGACATGGCCAATGATACGCGGTGAAGTATGGTGGGTCGAATTCGGTCCGACACTCGGCAGTGAAGTACGCAAAACGCGCCCCGCGGTAATCGTAAGCAACGACGCCGCTAACCGCCACTTGACCCGGGTGGTGGTAGTTCCGATGACCAGCAACACGGGGAGACAATATCCTGGTGAGGCCATTGTTTCGGTTGGCGGGCAAAGCAGCAAAGCAATGGCAGACCAGATAATGGCCGCTGACAAATCACGGCTGAAAAACCGGCTTGATACACTCTCCAAGCCCGATATGCTGGCCGTTGAGGACGCAATCAAGGTCCACCTGGCGCTTACACTATAGGTTGTGGCATTCAGTCCATGGGCTGCGAGGGTTGCAATCCTCTTGCCACCATCGTAGCTGTAGTGGAGGTTCCCGGCCGTGGTGCCGTAGGTGTAGTCCCCCACCCCGGTCTTGCTCGTGATATTGCCGCGGGCATCGTAGCTCAGGGTCTGCGGCCGCTCGTGCCCGGCGCCCCGCCCGGTGACGGACGTCACCCGCCCGGTCTTCGCATCATAGGCGCGGCCCACGCGCACCGCCCCGCCCCCCAGGGTCTCCCCCGTCGCGTTGCCGCGGGCGTCCCGGAAGGTCACGGTGCGGTAGGTCCGCCGCGGCGCGCCGTCCTCGTACACCGCATCCACCCACCGGTGCACATGGCCCCAGGCGTTGTACTGCACCTCCACGGCGTTGTCGCGCCAGTCCTCGCGGCGGCGGGCCGCATCGAAGAACTGGTGCGGGCGCCCGTAGGCATCCCAGGTCTGCCGGCTGTACCAGGTGGCCTCACTGCCGGCCGTGGCGCCGATGCGCACCGTGGTGTCGGTCAGGGCCGCCCGGCCCAGGGCGTCGTAGCGGTGCCTGCGGGCATAGCCGGTATGGGTGTCCGTGACCTGGCCCCTTCTCGGCCACTTGTCCCTCGTTAGTCCGAAGAAGAATACAAATACCAACCTTCCTTGTCTAAAGCCATATATTCACCGCTGGTGACAGAGCTTTTGATATTTGGCGTCTCCTCAAAAGCGAATTCTAGTCCTTTCGATCTTCCCGACACGGCTAAACCCACCGCCCAGATTGAGAAACCAACCGCAATCAAATCACGGCCTTCTGCTCTCCAATCCCGCAAGCACGCTATCGACCTGAGACCTAGTCTATCAATAATGCCCCAGGCCTCGTTTCGAGTAGAGATGTCAGGATTTTCCGGTATAAGCGTTACAACATCAATCTGGCCCACTTCAGAACCCATCCATCTAACGTCGGGATTGTGCACACAAAACTCAACCAGCTTCTCCAACTCCGAAACATTGTCCTCAAAAAACGACACTATTTCCTCATTCGACGATTCCGGCGGGTCATTACAGGCAGTCAAACTCAACAGGCCTAATAATACAACGATCAAGTATCTACCTCTGAGCCTACCTTGAATCATAGTAATCCCAACCCTTCATAATATTAGTCGAATCGCCTGGATTATCCCCCCAGGTAAAGCCTCCCCGTGTTATTCGCCGGCTGATGAAGTCAGGCAACAGATAGCCACCAGCAGAATAAAACATCATTACGCTAGCGCTGACAAAATGTCCTAAATGACCCCCGCCCTGCCTCATGGTTTGATAGTAGCCAGCGCCATACATGGCGGTTTCCAGATTAAAGCCACGGGCCGCCGCTACGACACCAAAATGAAAATTACCGAAGTTGTCCCGCAAACTTGAACTGTATCCCAACTTTCTGAGAACATATTTATAATCCCACTTGCCTTTAGGCTGAACCGCAAGCACAAAATCGTTGTTTGACATTCCTTCCGCTTCGGCGATATGCGCGCTCAAATCTATTTCAGCATCCTTCATTAACTCCCTAAACTCTTTTGGAATTGCCTGGTCTCGCGCAGCCCTTGCCGACGTCTCCGCATTAAACAACTGCGCCATGGCCGAGGTCAAGGCCCCGTTGGCGAACTTCCCGCCCGTGATGCGGGAGATGGTGCCGCCCACTATTGCAGCAATGCTGGTGCGGCCGATGACCGCCGGGGCGCTGCCGTCCTCGTAACTGAAGCGCCCCATCACCGCCTTGGACAGGCCCGCGGCCAGGAACCCGTGCCCGAACTGCCCGCCCTGCAACTCCGCCAGGATGCCCCCGGTAAGGCCGTGGGTCAGGATATGCCCAAGGCCGCCCTCGGGCAACCCCGTGAGTGCGGTGAAGTGCTCCCCTATCCCGTAGAACGCGGCCGCGCTGATGCCCCCGAACAGGGCGCCCCGGAGGGAGCCGCCGGCTATGCCCCCGGTGGCGAACCCGAAGGCAAAGGCGTTCAGCCAGGACTTCATCACCCAGCCGCGCACCCCCGGCAGCGCCAGCAGGGCAATGCCGAGGAAGGGTGAGAAGTCCCCGAGCACCTTGTTCAGGCCCTTGAACACCTTCTTGAACAGTTTCCCGATGAAGTACCCGGTCGGGTCGGTATAGGTTAAAGGATTGTTGAGCACGTAGCTGTAGCGGTTCTGTCCCTGGGAGTAGTGCGGGAACTGTATAATGGGGTCGGCCTGTAAGAACCTGCCGAGTTTGGGGTCATAGATGCGCCCGTTCATGTGGATGATGCCTACCCCGTCGAGCATCTCGTGGCCGGTGAACCCGCGCGGGGTGATGCGGCCGTGGGCGGTGTCCATCCGTTGCAGCAGCGCCAGCACGGTCCAGTCGTCCGGGGCCCGGCGTTGGCCCCAGGCATCGAAGCTGAGGTCCTGCTCCACCCTGCCGGCGGCATTGGTGATGACGTCCACGCTGCCCAGGTGGTCACGGAGCAGGTAGCGGGTGGTCTCCCCGGTGCGCTGGCCCTGTTTATCGTGCGCCTGGGTGATGAGCACGCCGTTGGTGAGGTAACGTTTATACGTGAAGCTGCCGTCCGGCGCGATGACCTGCTCCACGTGGCCCAGGTACACCGTGGTGGTGGTACTGGTGGCGGTGCCGGTGCGCACCGTGTCCGTGCGTTGGATGCGGGACCGGTCCGGCCCGTACACGAAGGCCGTGGCGGTCATGCCCTGGGTAATCGTCCTGACCTGGTTGGCGGCGCTCCAGGTGAAGCTGCGCGCCGGGTCGCGCTGCCCCGTGCGGGTCTCGGTGAGCATATTGCCGTTGGCATCGTAGGCGTAGTGAAGCTTCCCGGCCTGCACCACCGCGTGCGGGCCGGGGGTGTTGGCGGCCGTGGTGCCGTAGCGGTAGTCCCCCACCCCGGTCTTGCTCGTGATGTTGCCGTTCGCAGCGTAGCTCACCGTGCGGGCGCCCCGGCCGCTGACCTGCGCCTTGACCAGCCGGTTGAGGGTGTCATAGGTGAAGGTCTCCTCCAGCGCCTTGCCTATCGAGGTCTCGCTGCGTTTGCCCAGGTTGCCCAGCAGGTCCCACTCGTAGGTGAGCGTCTGCAGCCGCCCGTGCCCGGCGCCCCGCCCGGTGACCGACGTCACCCGCCCGGTCTTCGCATCATGGGCGCGGCCCACGCGCACCGCCCCGCCCCCCAGGGTCTCCCCCGTCGCGTTGCCGCGGGCGTCCCGGAAGGTCACGGTGCGGTAGGTCCGCCGCGGCGCGCCGTCCTCGTACACCCCATCCACCCACCGGTGCGCATAGCCCCAGGCATTGTACTGCACCTCCACGGCGTTGCCGGTCCAGTCCTCGCGCTGCCGGGCCGCATCGAAGAACTGGTGCGGGCGCCCGTAGCCATCCCAGGTCTGCCGGCTGTACCAGGTGGCCTCAGTGCCGGGCGTGGCGCCGGTGCGCACCGTGGTGTCGGTCAGGGCGGCCCGGCCCAGGGTGTCGTAGCGGTGCCTGCGGGCATAGCCGGTATGGGTGTCCGTGACCTTCCCGAGTTGGCCCAGGCCGTTGTCGGGGTCGTAGGTCCAGGTCACGTCGGACTCCACGTCCGGTTGGGTATCGGCATCCGCCCCGTCCGGCGCCGTGTCCCGGCGGGTGATACGCCGGCCCAGGGTGTCGTAGGTCATTGCCTGTACGTTGCCCACCGCATCGGTCTGTCGGATGAGCTCGTCAAAGCCGTTGTACGCATAGCGGGTAACCCCCCGGTCCGGGTCGGTCTCCCTGATGCGCCGGCCGCGGGCGTCATAGGCCCGGGTGACCGACACGGCCTTGTTGCCGGTACCGGTGGTGGTCTTGACCACCTGGCCCCAGGCGTCATAGGTGTGGACCACCGGCGTGCCGGCCGCATCGGCGCTGCGGGTCACCTCCCCCAGGGCGTTGCGGGTCTCGGTGGCGGACTGCCCCTTGCCGTTGGTGGTCGTGGTCGTCAGGCCCGCATAGGCGGTGGTGATGACGCTGTTGACCGGGACGTCGGCGTCGGCGTCGTAGTCCGGCAGCGTGGTCCGCACCACCCGGCCCAGCAGGTCGTAACTGTGGACGGTCCGGTACACCGGGTCGCCCGTGAAATACGGCTCGCTCTGCCGGGCCACCCGCCCCAGGGCGTCATAGTCCGTGTCGGTGTCCACCCACAGGCCGTAATTGAACCCCGCCGTGCGTGCGCGCACTACCCGGTCCAGCACGTCCCGGTACGCCCATTGCCGGCCCCCGCCGGCGGCGCGGGTCTCGGTGTAATACGCCGCCCCGGCGGGACAGTGGGACACCCCGGCACAGGGTGCCCGGAGGGTGCCGGTGTACGACCCGTCGTCCGCGTGCGTGAAGTAGCGCCGGCCCCCGGCCGTGTAGTAATGGTCGGCGGCGCGGGTGGCAGTGATGGTGTACTGGTTGTTGCTTCCCCGCCGGACGGTCAGCACCTGCTCGGCGCGGGTCGGCAGCCCGTGCGCGTTGTAGGCGCTGGTTCGGCGCAGCGGCCGGCCCAGGCAGTCCCGCTCCAGGACCACAACGCGCCCGTGGGGGTCGTACTTGAGCGTGTCCGTGTCACAGCGGGTGACCCCGCCGGCCGTCACTGCGGCCCGGACGCGCCGGCCGAAGGCGTCGTAGTCATACTCGGTGGTGTGTTTGAGCGCGGCATCGCCCGGCTGCCGGGTCTCGGTGCGGAGCAGGCCCTTGCGGTAGCCGGCGCGGTAGTAGCTGAACGTCGCGCTGCGGGTGCCCGCGGTCTCGTAGGCGCCGTCGCCCCCCTCGTCGCGCCGCTGCCTCACCACGGCCCGGGTGTCCACGTACACCCCGTCCGTCCATTGATACGCATGGCCCCTCGCGTTGTAATGGACTTCAGTGACGTTGTCGGTGAACCGGTCTTGCGCCCGGGCCGCCTTCAGGCGGGCGTCGAAGAACCGGTGGAGCCGGCCGTACCCGTCATACGTCTGCCGGGTGGCGTAGGTCTTCGCACCGCCCGCGGACGGGCCGGTCTCAAGGGTGAGGGTGGTGACGGCCTCGTGCGGATTCCGGCGACCGTGAACACTGCTTCCGCCCCCCCCAAAGTGTTCACATCGAATAGGACTCCGCGCTCACGTTCAACCGGAATCCGCAGGCAAGTGTGCCATGTGCGGCCTGGTCCCGTTTTCTTGTGAAAAACTTACCGCCCCGATTTTGCTGGTAAAAAGGAGCATTTAAGGGGAGACAACAGGCAAAACCAATGCATAAACTCAATGAAAATAATTAGTTGGGCAGATTCGACCTCCTCCCCCATCCCTACCCTACGCCTTCCTGTTAACATCATTCGACTTCTATTGTTCCTGATGACAGTTGTCGCTGACGCAAATCAGGGTTGTGTTTGTCAATATTGTCAAGATTAAATGGTTGTGAGCAGCAGAATTCAAACCTGTCATTGTTCCGCAAATAAAGTAACTCAATTACTGTTCCTTGATGGTATTCCTCATACGCTTTAGAAATATCATTATTTGAATCATGGATCAAAAGTTGTCTGAGTGGTACTTCCAAGTAAATTACCCTGTCATTTTTTACAGCACAACTCAACCGTGCTCCGTAAGTTGGACTGCGCTTACCGAAAGTGCCTACAGCGCCTTTGGTGAATAACAGCCCATCAAGATTTTTAAACACTTCGAGATACACCCGGTCAATTTCATCTGATATCGACTCTCCGGTCAGTCTGGTATACTCATTAATGCAAAGGGATATCTCCTTATAGCCCCTTGTCAAGATTATATCCACCACATCCTCACTCATAGTGGCATAGGAGCTATACATTATCATTGCAAACAGCATCAAGCGTCTCACTGTAATATCCTGCCAGGGTCAGTGCCGTACCGTCCAACATCATAACAAATTCCCGGACGACATACTCCGATACGTACAGTCTGATCGATTTGCACACCCAGATACAGTGACTTGCCGGAACTTGCTATCCATGCCATATCGGATGTCACCACATTGCCGAAATAATTACTGAACTGATTAGAAAAACGAAACCCACCTGCACTATGGGTATGATAAGCTATGTAGCTTGGGTCTAGGGCAACCGACCCCGGCCCGCCTATAATCGGCAACGTATAGCTGTATCCACCGTTTGCATCAGGAATGATATTGCCTCCCACTTCCAGTCCATACTTTTTGGACAATGGAGCAGTGATACCCAGTACTTCCCTGGCCGCAGCGTCTGGGTTTTCGAAACTACGCTCACTGCTTAACGTCCCCCCCTTGACGAGGGCGTCCAACTTTTTCTGGAGCGCTTTGCGTTGTGGAGACACACCTTCAGCGCCTGCACCAGCAGTAACAACCGTGCGTTTCACCGCCCGTTGCGCCGCACTACTGACCAGGGAGAAGAACGCCGCGCTCACGGCCCCGTTGGCAAACT
>JAPPLI010000153.1 GCA_028819495.1 Gammaproteobacteria bacterium
GCAACTTGCCGGTAAATTCAGGTAGAATTAGCGGGGAGGGGGCGAGTAGTTACATCATAAAGTTATCACTTTGTCTATTAGCTGCTCTGATTGATGAACCGTTGTTTATGGGAATATAACAAGACGCAGGTGGACCAAGTTACAGGGAGAAGGGCAGGGTTTGTTTAAAGACTCGTTATGCGTGCACCAAATAGTTTTTTCAGGCTACCATCGTAACTTTACTAATTCGCCGTTGTCATTTTCCCTGGCAAGACCTGAATGTTTGAGGAGCCACTTTATGGTAGTGGCGTTACAAGGTTTTGCTGTTGTAACTATTTCATAGAGATGCGAACTAGAAAGCGCGCCTTCACTTAGGAGTTTGTATGTTTTGGATAGCTCGTTTTTAGTCACTGCCTTCCGATTGCTTTCGCCGATTCGATAGTAAATGTTGCCGTTTTCTGTGATATTGAGAATAACAGAGTCCTGATTAGGTTTCTTTATAACCATTCCGACCTCTATCGACCCATAAATAATTTCAATAAGTTCAGATTCATTCATCAGTTGTGTTCCTGAGTTATCCCTTTAGCTCTGGAGATAGAGACAGTTCCCTCTCAACTTCAACATGGTAATGTCCTCTTCCCGGCAACTTTATCCGCTTGCCATTTGTGAATGCTGACTAGGCTCACGACCGGCAACGCCTTGTGGTTCCCTTGTATCATAATACGCGCCCAATCGCCAAACATGAGATTAGATGCTGTTGCCAATGTAATCCCCCTGACAGAATAAATCTGATAGTATTTGAGCGACTCGTTTCTATGCTTCAAAATGGCTGACTGACAACATAATCGTTAGGTGTGACGATCGTGATCTTCCAGCCGCTCAAATCGATGTCCATAGCATTGGTTGTGTAGACAATTCCACGCGCCAATTTGTCCGCCTCGCTGTCAGAAGTACGCACGGCGCATAGAATCGTCCGAGAATTCCGTTTTACCGAACACACTGCACCCCCACCTGCAGATTGCTCAAAAGACTCTACGATTTTCGCTGCGTCCTCGGCACCAGCGTGAACTGGCGTCAAAACAGACATCAAACAAAGTGTGGCGGGCCAATTCAAATTCACATTCTTTCCCCAAAGTCAGCGTAGAAAGTTTGAAGCAGCGATATTATCCTACCAATGCAACGCAGCCCACAGCAAATACATTGCGCTCGGAAAAGGATTATAATAATTTCCCATAGTCTTAGCGGAAAAGCAATGCATTAACATTTAAGCTGCTGGTAAATGAACTATCTCAGGGCATGTTCCGGCAGCAGGAAAAGACAGTCCCGCCACCCTGTCATACTGGTCTGGTAAAGTCATTCTTACCAGGCGGATCCGATGCAGGCTTGGCCTGATAGGAAGATTCTCGTAAGAAGGGGCCGGACCACCCTAACGGCTTGTTTCTACTCACTTTATATGCCAATTTTGCCGGTTAATTCCCCATAAAGCCCGCTTTTTGCCCTCAATAATGCGTCGATAAGGTTTCCATGCCGCCGGCTGTTTTTATTCAAAAGCGGTATAATGGAGCGCATGGTCAAGAAAAGTGTTTACTTGGAAACAAGTTTTATCAGCTACCTGACCAACCGCCTGAGTCGGGATATCGTGACGGCGGGGCACCAGGTGATTACCCGTGATTGGTGGGAGACGCGTCGGGACCATTTTGAATTATTTGTCTCTGAAGTTGTCAGAGACGAGGTTGCTCAAGGCGCTCCGGATGCCGCTGCTGCACGGCTGGCTGCACTGGAAGGTATCCAATTGCTCGATGTTACCGATACCGTGATAAACTTTGCGGAGAGTTTAATCAGTAACCGGATAGTACCGGCCAAGGCTGCGACCGATGCGTTGCATATCGGGTTGGCATGTGTGAACGAGATGGACTACCTGCTTACCTGGAATTGCACCCATATTGCCAACGCGCAATGTTTCAGGGCAATAACAGCCCATTGTGAAGACCGGGGGTATGTTGCGCCAATAATCTGTACCCCGGAAGAATTATCAGGAGAGTACGAGTATGACGTGGAAAGATCCAATCGTTGAAGAAGTTCGGGAAATACGAGACCGGACAGCTGCGCGCTTTGGTTACGATGTAAAAGCGATAGGGCGATATTACCAGGAAAAGCAACACAGGACTGAGCGCAAGACGGCTACGGATGTACCACCAAAGCCATTGACAACCGCGACTTCAACCTGAGACAAGGTGTGTGAGGAACAAGTGCCGGGGTCAGAGTAAAATCGCTGAGAGCGCTGGCAATATCAGAGCCGGTGGTGATTTTACTCTGACCCCACCTGTCTTTCTTGCCCCGGTTAACCGGCGCAGGCGAGGCGCAGTTTTTTCAGGGCGTTCGCTTCCAGTTGCCGGATGCGTTCCGCGGAGACGCCGTAGTCTGCCGCCAAGGAATGCAGCGTTGTCTTGTCTTCATTCAACCAGCGTTGCCGTATGATATCCCGGCTTCGGTCATCCAGAGAGAGTAAGGCCGAGGCAAGTTTTTGCCGGTTGTTCTGATCCGTCTGCTCCGTGGCCAACTGTTCTTCCGGGGACGCGCGGCTGTCCGCGAGGTAGCCGGCGGGAATGAAGGCTTCATTCTCCTGGTCCTGCTCAACGGGGCCGTCGTATGCCTCGTCGCGGGCATTCAGGCGTTTTTCCATTTCCATCACGTCGGCAGCGCTTACACCCAGATCCCTGGCGACAGCGGTTACCTCGTCCTGGTTCATCCAGCCCAGACGTTTTTTGCTGGAACGCAGGTTAAAGAACAGCTTGCGCTGGGCCTTGGTTGTAGCGACCTTGACAATACGCCAGTTACGCAGGATGAACTCGTGGATTTCAGCGCGGATCCAGTGTACCGCAAAAGAAACCAGGCGCACGCCCATCTCGGGATCAAAACGTTTCACGGCCTTCATCAGGCCGATATTTCCTTCCTGGATCAGGTCTGCCTGGGGCAGTCCGTAGCCGCGGTAGCCGCGTGCGACCCGGACGACAAAACGGAGATGAGACATCACCAGATGTCGTGCGGCTTCAAGATCATTCAACTCATGCAGGCGCCGCGCCAGCGACTGTTCTTCCTCGACGCTGATCATCGGGAGCTCGTTCACCGCGTGGATGTACGCCTCGATGGAACCGGCAGGCAGTGTCGGTTGCAGCGCTAAAATATTGTTCATGAAACACCTCTCAACAGAATTTTACGATATATTAGCACTCTTTTTGATAGAGTGCTAATATTTTTTCAAGTTCCATTGATATGGCCGCGTAACCGGTTGTTTTTTTGCAGGTTTGTCCGGACCTGTTCCGGTCGGAGGAGGTTCTTATATAGGATCGATCGAGCGCAAGTGGCGTTTTACTGACAGCCAGGACCCCGTCAGGCCAAGACCCGCACCGATGAGTACCAGGCCCAGGACCTCCCCGGCGCTGAGGGTAGCCAGAAAAAACCGGCTGCCGTACAGGTCCGCCAGCCGGGCAACCGGGCCTTGCAGCAGCGCCATGGAAACCTCAAGCATCAACCACGCCAGCATGCTGCCGGCAATGCCGTGGAGCATGCCCGAATACAGGAACGGCCGGGCAATGAATGCATCGGTAGCGCCGAATAACTTGTGGACCTCAATTTCCTGCCGCCGGTTGTGTACGGACATACGGATGGTATTGCCGACCACGAGCAGCACGGCGCCGGCGAACAGGGCTGCAACAATCAACACGCCGCGCTGAAATACCTCGATAATCTGGTGCAACCGCTGCGCCCACTGCCAGTCAAGCTGGCCCAGGTCCACTTCCGGAAGCGAATTAAGTTCCGACAGCAATGTACTGTCACCGGGAAACGTGGCGGGCACGGATTGCGGGCGTACGACCAGCACGAACGGCAACGGGTTCCTGCCGAGGGCATCCAGGGCGTCGGCAAACCCTGAGTTCTGTTTATATTCGGCCAGGGCCTCTTCAGGGTTTATCACATCAACTTCGATAATATCTGAGCGGGCGCGCAACCTGTCAGCCAGGGCAATGACGCGTTCTTCTTCAATATCCGGAGACAGGAAAAGGGATATGTGGGAGGCAACGTCCAGATGTGAGGTGACCCGTTGCGCGTTTTCCAGCAGCGCATAAAAGCCTGCCGGAAGAGCCAGGGAGATTCCGATGACGGAGATGCTTACCAGCCCGCCCGCAGGCTTCCTGTAAAGCTGTCCAAGGCTGGAAAAAAAGGCGCGGGCATGCTGCAGCAACCAGTGACTGAAACGGCCGTGGCGCGCAGGGGCCGGCTTATTTCTGCTGCGTTGCTGTTTCATCTGTGCCGGCCCGTTCCGCCTCGGGCAGGAGGCAGCCTCCCCGCAGTTCGATAATTTTTTTGTTCATTTTATTTATCGTGCCGAGATCGTGGCTCGCAATAAGCACGGTGACTCCGACCTGGTTGAACATCTCGAACAGTTTCATCGTTTCCCAGGACAGGGCCGGGTCAAGGTTTCCGGTAGGCTCGTCTCCCAGCAACAGGGCGGGCCTGTGAACAACAGCCCTGGCAATGCCTACGCGCTGCTGTTCTCCAGTGGACAGCGCAACGGGCAGAAGTTTTTCCTGCGCCAGCAGGCCGACCATTTCCAGGACCGCATGAGTACGTTTCTTTATGTCCTGGTAACGGTAGCCTGCAATGATAAGCGGCAGGGCAACGTTGTCAAAGACGGAGCGCTCATTCAACAACCGGTGTTCCTGGAACATGAAGCCGATATTGCGCCGGTACAGCGGGATACGGCGGCGCGGGAGACGCGCCAGGTTTTGGCCGTTGACGACAATCTGGCCGCGGCTATGCCGCTCGGCGAGAGCCACGAGGCGCAGGAGGGTCGTTTTGCCGGCGCCGGAATGGCCGGTCAGGTAGACCATTTCACCCTGATCTATTTGCAGGTTGATGTTTTTCAGGATGTCCTTGCCCCCGTGATATCGCATGTATACGTCGGTGAAGCTGATCATGCCGGGTATTCCAGCAGCGCGCGCACAAAATCATCCGCATTGAACGGCTGGAGATCGTCCAATGTTTCACCGACGCCGATATAGCGGATTGGCAAGGATAATTGTTGCGCCAGGGAAAAAACCATGCCTCCTTTTGCTGTCCCGTCGAGCTTGGTCAATGCCACGCCCGTTACCGGCACAGCCTGCATGAACTGACGCGCCTGCACGATGGCATTCATGCCGGTGCCGGCATCGACAACCAGCAAGGTTTCCACGCTTATCCGTGCATCAAACTTGTGGATAATCCGATGGATTTTCTTCAACTCTTCCATCAGGTTGGCCTTGTTATGCAAACGGCCTGCGGTATCTGCGATAACGATGTCCGTTCCCCGGGCCTCGGCTGCCTGCAGGGCGTTATACAGGACCGCTGCGGCGTCCGCGCCCGGCTGCTGGGCTATGACCGGCACGTTGACACGGTCCCCCCAGTGTTGAATCTGGTCAATGGCGGCAGCCCTGAAGGTGTCGCCGGCGGCTAGCAACACCGAGTGGCCGTCCTGTTGCAGGAGTTGAGTCAATTTGGCTGTGGTGGTCGTTTTGCCGACGCCATTGACGCCCACGACCAGGATGACGAATGGTTTTTTTTCCGGAATGTCCAGCGGTTGTCCTGTGCCGGCGAGCAGGGACACCAGGGTTTCGCGCAGGGCGGACAATACGTCAGGTGCGTCCCGATTGCAGGTTCTCTCAAGGTCTGCCAGGATACCGGCGGTCGTCTCGACACCGACGTCTGCGCTGATCAGTTGCATTTCCAGTTCCTCGAGCAGCGCGTTATCAATGCCCGATCTTGCCTTGAACAATTCCGCATTACCGCCCAGCAGACGGGCGCGGGTCTTCTCCAGCCCTTGAGCCAGCCGGCGAAAAAAATTTCCTCCCGGCCCGCTGTGTTCAGGGGTAATCATAGATGGAACAGTATACCCGTATCGGATAACATAGGAAGCATGACGAAATCGAGGACAGGTTTTTTCCATGTAACGGGCAAACGTCTTTCAGCCTGTTGCCTGTTGCTGTTTGCCTGGTCTCCGGTCCAGGCCGAAGTCCATGAATATAACCTTGAAAACGGACTGAAACTGCTGGTCAAGGAGGACCGACGGGCGCCAGTGGTGGTGTCCCAGATCTGGTACCGGATCGGGTCGAGCTATGAGCATGACGGGATAACCGGTATATCCCACGCGCTGGAACACATGATGTTTCAGGGGACGAAAAAATATCCCGGTGGGGAGTTCTCCAGGATCATTGCAGAAAACGGCGGCAATGAAAATGCGTTTACCGGCAAGGATTACACCGCGTATTTTCAGACGCTGGAAAAATCCCGGATGGAAGTCAGCTTCAGACTGGAAGCGGACCGGATGCGCAACCTGCTGTTATCGGAGCAGGAATTCGAAAAGGAGATTGAGGTGGTGAAGGAGGAGCGCCGGCTACGCACGGAGGACAACCCGGTTGCATACCTGTATGAAACCGCGTTGGCCACGGCGTTTCAGACCTCGCCCTACCGCCACCCGATCATAGGCTGGATGGCAGACCTTGACGCAATGCGTATCGGGGACCTGCGCGTATGGTATGACCGCTGGTATGCGCCGAACAATGCCACCCTGGTAGTGGTGGGAGACATTGATCATGAAGTAGTTCACAACCTCGCGCAGAAACATTTCGGACCGATAAAGGCGCGTCCGCCGGCTGTTGCGCGGGCACTGCCGGAATTACCCCAGCAGGGGATAAAACGCGTCACGGTAAAGCGCCCCGCAGAATTGCCGCACCTGCTTATGGCATATAAAACCCCGGTATTGAGCGCTGACGCCGAAGCGCCCGCATCCTGGGAACCCTATGCGCTTGAGGTGCTTGCCGGGGTGCTGGACGGCGGCTACAGCGCCAGGTTGGAAACCCGCTTGGTGCGGGAACAGGAAGTGACGGCCAGCGTCAGCGCATCCTATGACCTGAGCGGCCGGCTGGACGGCCTGTTTATTATCCAGGCAGTGCCCGCAAGGGGAAAGACCATCGGTGATGTGGAACGGGCAGTGAGGGAACAACTGGAGGATCTGAAACATGGAGAGATCAGCGCGCAGGAGCTGGCGCGGGTGAAGGCACAGGTCGTTTCGGGCGATGTCTATGAACGCGATTCCATGTTCTACCAGGCCATGACCCTGGGCGCCCTGGAGACCGAGGGGTTGCCCTGGCGCCTGGTTGATGAGTACGTTCCTCAAATTCAGGCCATCGGCGCCGAACAGGTGAAGCAGGTGGCGAACAAGTATTTCCATGATGACGGCCTGACGGTGGCAACGCTTGAGCCCTTGCGTCCGTGAACACCTTGCGCCAATGAATCGCTTCAAACACCTGTTCAGTAATATGATCTTGCTGATCTGGAACCAGAAAGGATACCTCATCTCGTCATTCCTGCGAAGGCAGGAATCCCGTAAGCAAACATTCGTTATAAGGAGTTTTGTTGTCAACTGGATTCCCGCCTTCGCGGGAATGACAAACAAGATGCTTTATCGTTTTGCGCAGGATGTTACGTTTGAGGGATTAATCGCAGCACTGTTGCTGTTCGCCACGCAGAGCGCCTGGGCTGCCCCTGCCATTGAACGCTGGCAGACCGCGTCAGGGAGCCCGGTCTGGTTTGTCGAGTCCAAGGAATTGCCCATGGTTGATGTGCAACTGATATTTGATGCGGGCGCGGCCAGGGACCCTGCCGGCAGGAACGGGCTGGCGGCGCTTGTAAACGGTTTGCTGGACGAGGGCGCCGGCGGGTTGGACGCCACCGGAATCAGCTTCGAGTTCGAGCGGCTGGGCGCACGGTACAGCGCTGATTCAGGCTATGATTACGCCTCCGTGAGCCTGCGGTCACTGGCGGACCCGGCATTGCTGGAGCCGGCCCTGCGGAACCTGCGCAGGGTCATTACCGAGCCGGCATTTCCCGTGAAGGCGCTGGAAAGACAGAAACAACGAATGCTTATCGCCATCGAGCGCAAGCAGCAGTCACCGGCCGCGATAGCCCGCGACGCATACCAGGCCGCGATATACCGGGACCATCCTTATGCTTACCCCAGTGACGGCACACGGGAGAGCATTCCGTCCCTGGGCCGAGCAGATATAGTGAATTTCCACAAGGACTTCTACAGCGCCCGCAACGTCCGGCTGATTATCGTCGGGGACCTGGACAGAAAGCAGGCAACGGCGCTTGCCGGGGAATTGACCGCGGACCTGGCGCATGGCCGGACCCCGGAACCGTTGCCGGCTGTTGAGCAACTGGAACAAGGGGACAAAATACGTATCGAACACCCGTCATCACAGGTGCACATACTGCTCGGGCAGCCCGGCCTCAAACGCGGCGACCCTGATTATTTTCCTTTGTACGTAGGCAACCATATCCTCGGCGGCGGCGGCTTTGTCTCACGCCTGTATGAGGAAATCCGGGAAAAACGCGGTCTTTCATACGGCGCCTACAGCTATTTTGCGCCAAGGCGCGAGGCGGGGCCGTTCACGGCCAGCCTGCAGACCCGGGGCGGGCAGGAAGAGCAGGCCTTGCAGGTTATGCGCGAGACCATCCGCTCGTTTATCGAGCAGGGG
This sequence comes from Gammaproteobacteria bacterium, assembly GCA_028819495.1. GTDB lineage: Bacteria > Pseudomonadota > Gammaproteobacteria > Eutrophobiales > Eutrophobiaceae > JAAXHV01. The sequence goes on from JAPPLI010000153.1 coordinate 8,553, forward strand.
CCGACCCCGGAAGAACTGGAAGCGGCAAAAAAGAACATCAGCGGCGGTTTCCCCCTGCGCCTGGACAGCAACGGTAAAATCCTCGGCTATATTGCCATGATAGCGTTCTACGGGTTGCCGCCGGATTACCTGGATACCTTCATTGAAAAAGTCAACGCGGTGACGCTCGAACAAATCCGGGATGCCTTCGGGCGCCGTCTGCGTCCGGAACGGTTCGTCACCGTCATGGTCGGGCCGGTTTCCGGGGACTGATGGGGTCAGGTCGCACGTTGTCCCCGTACCACTCCCACGAAAGTGGGAGTCCAGTTACTATTGTGTCGCCTGAAAGGCGACTCTTTGTCTGCTGGATTCCCGTTTGCACGGGAATGGATCAGGGGTTATGAGCGGCACGGGCAAAATCAGGATCATTGGCGGGCAGTGGCGTGGGCGCAGGTTGCCGGTAACGGACCGCCCCGGTTTGCGTCCGACTCCCGACCGGGTCCGGGAAACCCTGTTCAACTGGCTGGCAGGTTCGACCGGGGGCGCCCGCTGCCTTGACCTGTTTGCCGGGACCGGCGCGCTGGGGTTTGAGGCATTGTCCCGCGGCGCCCGCTGCGCGGTCATGGTTGAGCAGAACAGGGAACTGGCGCGGCGATTGCAGACGAGCAAGGCGGCTTTGGCTGCCGCAAGCGCCGAGATCTTCCAGGCAGAGGCCCTCGCCTGGCTGGGAGAACCGCGCGACCCTTTCGATATCGTCTTTCTGGATCCCCCATTCCAGCAGGATTACGTGAAAAAAGCTTGTGCCCTGCTGGTAAACAGGGGACACTTGGCGCCTTCAGCATATGTCTATACGGAAACCGAGCGGGGCGTTCCCTCCCCGGCGCCGGGACTGAAAGAACTGAAACAGGCGCGGGCAGGCCAGGTCGAGTACAGGCTGTATCAAAGAACCTCTGAGATTAAATCAGGGGTTCCGTAATGCTACATACAGGAGCAATATGCATGAAGTTGACGGCAATATATCCGGGCACGTTTGATCCGATCACCAACGGCCATACGGACATCGTTGAGCGGGCTGCCCGCATGTTTGACATGGTGATTGTGGCCATAGCCGGCAGCACGGGCAAGTCCACCACATTTTCCACCGCAGAACGCGTGGCCCTGGCCCGGGAGTCTTTAACCCACGTCGGCAACGTGGAAGTAGCCAGCTTTTCCGGCCTGATGACGACGTATGCCAAGCAGCGCGGGGCCGCGGTCATCGTGCGCGGCTTGCGCGCCGTGTCCGATTTCGAGTATGAATTCCAGATGGCGAGCATGAACCGGCAGTTGTACCACCAGGCGGAAACCGTGTTCCTGATTCCGGACGAGCACCTGAACTATATTTCATCCAGCCTGGTGCGCGAGATCGCGGCCCTGGGCGGCGACGTAACCCGTTTTGTGTCCGCCGCGGTGAACGCGGCGCTGCACGAAAAGTTTTCCGGCTGAGGGAAGCCATCCACCAGGATGAACAGAAAGACTGTAACCTGCTGCCTACGGTTCGACAACCCGCCTCCCGCTCGTCATTCCTGCGCAAGCAGGAATCCAGTAAGCAAACATTCATTATAAGGAGTTGTTTTGCCGACTGGATTCCTGCTTGCGCAGTAATGACGGACGAGAGGTGATAACGGACCATGAGGCAGCGCTATTTATGTCGTTGCGTATAACTGAAAAATGGTATCAATCGTGAAGGAAAAAAGAATAACAACCGCCGTTGCATCATGGCTGTTCGCCTGTGTGCTCATCAGCGCCGGACCATGCCGGGCGGAGCGCGCGCCGGCCCATGCCGTCGCCAGCGCCCACCCCCTTGCCACACAGGCCGGTGTGGAAATCCTGGAGCGGGGCGGCAACGCGTTCGATGCGGCCATCGCGGTCAGCGCCGCCCTGGGCGTGGTAGAGCCGTTCAGTTCCGGTTTCGGCGGCGGCGGCTTCTGGCTGATACACCGCTCCGACGACGGCAAACAGGTGATGATTGACGGCAGGGAAACCGCGCCGGCCCTGGCCCATGAACGGATGTATCGGGACGCGCAGGACAACGTGATCCGGGATGCCTCAATGAAAGGCCCGCTGGCCGCGGGAATACCGGGCATGCCTGCAGGCTTGGTTCACCTTGCCGAACACTATGGCCGCTTGCCGTTACGCCAGTCCCTGGCGCCGGCAATCCGCTACGCCGAGCAGGGCTTCAAGGTGACGTCCCGCTACCATCGGCTGGCTGCGTACATGACGGATACGCTGAACCAGTACCCGGCCGCGGCCGGGATTTTCCTGCAAAACGGCAAACCGCCGCGCATTGGCTACCAGGTGCGTCAGGAAGACCTGGCGCGCACCATTGAAGCCATCGCAGAGAAAGGCCTGGACGGTTTCTACCGGGGCCCGATCGCGCAACGGATGGTGCGGGAAGCGCGCAAACACGGGGGTATCTGGAGCCTTGAAGACCTCAGCGCATACAGGGTCGTGGAGCGCGAACCGATAGTCGCCAGCTACCGGGGCACGCGTATCGTTTCCGCCCCGCCGCCCTCGTCAGGGGGCATTGTCATGGCGCAGGCCCTGCGCATGCTGGAACAGTTCGACCTGGACGAGATGAGCAGCGTGCAACGCAAGCATCACATTGTTGAAGCAATGCGGCGCGCCTTCCGCGATCGGGCCGTGTTCCTGGGAGATCCCGACTTTGTGGATGTTCCGACCGATCGCCTCCTGGACCAATCCTACCTGGAGGGCCTGGCGCTGACGATCGATGCGGCCAATGCAACCCCCAGTGACATTCTCGGCAACGGCCCCGCCCCGCCGCAGGCCGGGACCCAGACCACGCATTTTTCCGTACTGGACAAGGAAGGCAACCGCGTGGCGGGCACCTTGAGCGTCAACACCCTGTTCGGCGCCTGCTTTGTGACGCAAGGAACCGGAGTGCTGTTCAATAACGAGATGGATGATTTTTCCGTGAAGCGCCTGACCCCGAATGCCTACGGCCTGATCGGTGATGAAGCCAACGCGATTGCGCCGGGCAAACGCCCGCTGTCCAGCATGACTCCCACGTTCCTGGAAACGCCGGAACGGATCGGGATAGTCGGCACCCCCGGCGGCAGCCGCATCATCAGCATGGTGCTGCTGGCGGCGCTGGATTTTGCGGACGGCGGGTTGCCCCAATCCTGGGTCAGCCTGCGGCGCTTTCACCACCAGTACCAGCCGGACCAGGTGCAGTTCGAGCTGCACGGCCTGACGGAATTTGAACAACAAAGGTTGGCCGGCCTGGGCCATGAATTGAGGGAGATCTCTCGCCGCTACGGCAACATGCAGGCGATTTTATGGGACCAGGCGGAGAACAGGGTCTACAGCGCCAGCGACCCCAGGGGGGAGGGCCTGGCTGTGGTTGTTGAATAACCGCCCGCCATGAAAACTTTCAGGGACGTTGATTAATCAGGGCAATCCATTTACATTTAAGCTGGCAAGCTAAACCAGAGACACTTAAACAGGATTGACCATGTCAAGTTGCTATAACGTTTTTGCTGAATGTGTCTATGCCATTCGATCTGGCGAACTCATTCAAGCCGTAAGCGCCACCGATAAGGAATATCACTTTCAAAACTGGTTTCAAGCCAGACTTGACCATCTTAACCTGAACTATGACGAACCGGGACGAAATACCTATCCCGACTTTCGTTTAGTCAATGTGCCGG
>JAPPLI010000072.1:0-7824 GCA_028819495.1 Gammaproteobacteria bacterium
TATGGTCTCCGTACGGCACACCAGTACGCCGGTATCGCTTGCATCCTTCCCGGCCATTGCCTTGAATTTGTTGAGCGGCGCAAGAAAGCCGCTGGAAGGTGTTGCCGTAAATTGCCGCGGTCCGGTAATCAATACCGCCGGAAATTGAGCTAAAGCCGCAGAAAGGGGCTTGAAAAGACGCCTGTTTTTGTACATCTGACAGATCTAAAATTCTATTTTAGATTTGTCGGGCAATTCTGGCGTTGCCGGTAGATAAAGGAGGGCTCAGTCGTCCCTGTATGCTCCGGGGTCCTCGGCCACGCGGCGGCCGGTTATGGCTTCACGCAGTCCCTCTATCAATCCTTCCAGGTGCGCCATGCGCTCCCGTAAATGGCCTATCGCTTCCCGCGTGATTTTGAATTCCGCCTGCATCTCTTCCCGCTGTTCCCGCATTTCCCTGCGCAGGCTGTTTTGACCAGTGATAATAAGACCGGCCAGCGCTATGCTGACACTGATGACCGTGACGATAATTGTGATAGATTCCATCGACATTTTGTGTTCCTTCCTCTCTCTTTGACCGTGATTATCATGCCGACCCTCCCTGGTTGTTGTTCAGGGCAGATGGGTCAGAGTAATGTCCGGGAATTTCATGGCCCGGTCCCTTTATTCCATGCTTTACTGAGTATATTTGTATGTTGTCAGGCCGTCAACGAAAACCACACACGACAAAACATTAATGCAGAATCATTCCCACACTGTGGGGTTCGTAGAACGATAGTCAAACACAACAGATCATGCTCAGTAGTGCGCGCGCTCGGCTCATTCCAACATAGTGGTGGGAGCGCAGACTTTCGCTATGTCCGGGTTCGGGCATATCGACGAGAACAATCACCTCGCTCTCAAGACCTTTAAAGTCCGCAATCTGCGCAAAGCCGATTGTATAACGATTGACGTTACGAGGTGAGGCATCGTCCAGAACGGAGATTGAATTCTGCAAATCCTCTGGTAGAGAAGACGTCCAGGACTGCGCAAATGGTAAGGGCGAAAGTACCACGATATCACCCGGGTTGAATCCCTCTTTATCCACGAGGCCGCGCAGCTCTTTCTCAAGAACCCGGATAGCGCCCCCTGCGTCGGCAACGTGAACTTCACGTACCGCCGGGCCATCACCAACCCCTGAATTTCCCACATCAGCGTCCAGGGCGCCCTGTATCCGTTGCAGTATTGGCAGCGCGTTCCGGCAATTCGTCCTCAGCGGGATTTGCACCGGGCAAAAACTTTCCAGGTAATCATAGGCATCAGGCACATAGGAGCCGCACAGGCCGGATTGATTGTTGGTATCATGAAAAAAACACCAACGTCCTTCGCTTATCCCACCAGATAAGCAGTTGTCCAACCTGTCCAGCGCATCCATGTTCAATATGTCCTGACCTTCATCGACGATCAACGCATCGAATTTTTCAATGCCGGCACGCCTGGCGGCGACTTGAAGCGACTCTGCCAGGCTGACAACCAGCCCGGGCACGGCGTTGCCTTCCAGGTAGCGCTTGAGCCATGGCGAATGGCAGGCCAGCACGGTCTTCATTCCGGATGCGCCCCAGCGTTTAGCCAATTCAAGCGCCAGCATTGTTTTCCCTGTGCCGGCACCGCCCGAACATATCACCCGCGGGTTGACTTCGACGACATCGACCAGTTTCAACTGATCCTCTGTCAGTCGCACAATACGCGTATCGACATCATGGGCAGAAACGTGCAATGGCATGACAGCCTCGAAATCGGGTCGCAACTGTTGCTGCAATTGATTCAACTGCGAAGGGCTTGCAGCAGCCTTGCGAGTATCCTTCGCTCGCCAGTACCTGATAAATCGTTCCAGCCACTTTTCGAACTGCCTGAAGTCCCGGCCATCCGCGAGCACGGCACGGTCCCACTCCGCGCTGTCGGGAAGTCGCTGGACATCCGGCATGACAACACCGTAACCGACCACGAAGATATTGGAGAAAGAAGCATGAAGCTTTTCCCGCAAACCATGCAGCGCCCCCTCTGCCTGTTTGAAGGGTGACTCCCGCAGTCGTTCGGTTTCGCCAAACCGGTTGGTAGTTTCCCAGACGCCTTCATGGCAGGAAACTCCACCGCCTTTGACCTCCAGCACGAAAAGGCCATCCGGCCCGCATACAACAAAGTCGATCTCTCCAAACCGCTTGTACTCATGTCGCGGGAGATTAAGTGAGTGCATGGCAAACCAACCGTTCCGGTCCGCCCTGGAAAATGCCGCGCGCAGTTGGTCGAACGTGCGTATTTCCGCGTGGCTGTTTGCGCCCAGGGGCTGACTGGGAATCATCCGCATGATGAATCGTTTCCGTTTGTCTATTCTCGGGTTTCTTGAGCGATTACAAGTTTCTCGTGCACCCCGGATTCGATCTGGCGGGCTACCGGTGGACTGGGACGCCGGCGCTCTGCCAAGGTAAAATCGTCACTCAATTTCCGGTGTTCGGCGTCAGCCATGCGATAATTCACAAAGGCAGATAATTCCAGATCGCGCAGTTCGCGCGGTAGTTGCAGCCAGCCATCGCGCACACCGAACAGGATGCCGGCGAGAAGGAACTCGACGTCACCCAATAGCGAATGAGAAAACTCGATCAAGTCTGTGCAATGCTCGCGCAGGCAGAATAGCAGCAATGGCCTGGACAGAGATCCCTTGTGACGTTCAAGCAGCTCGGTGACTGTTCCGCCACCGAGGCCCAGGCAACTCCGCATATCCTCAATCAATCGCTCCAGGTATGCTCGAAATTCCATTTCCTGCAGTTGGTCAAGCTGACTGTCCAGATACTCCAGTGCCACGTCAACTGGTGTTTGTGGGCGCTCCTTGACCTGATCGGTGATCAACGATTGGATAACACCCCAAAAGAGCCGGGCACGGGTATCTGCTTGCCCGGATATTTCACTCCCATCCAGCCAGTTGGGAAGCTCGGCCAGTATGGGATCGCCTTTGACCAGGTCACTATCCTTGTCATACGCGGCGCCGGTTACCAACCGATAGGCTGCAAGCCCGAGATCGCTGCGCTTGGCAGTGTGGTACAGCATCGCCAACACACCGCCGAGCGCTTGTCCCCGCGCAGGTGGAGCATCAACCTTGTCGTCCTCCCCGTCGAACAATTGGCCTTGTCGCTGCACCGATCGCTGCAGCGGCGGCCACGTTACATACATGACTGTTGAAAACAGCGATTCATCAACCCTGATAAGATGAGGGGACAGATCGACATTGGAAACGTCCCTGGCGTTGCTTTCAAATGTCTGCTTGTCTTCGGATGAGCGAAAGCTGATACCGGAAAGCAGGTTCAAGGGTAATGGCGCGCGGAAAAGAACAGCGAGGTCATCTTTTTTTCTTCTCGCCGGTGGAGTGGCGACATCCGGCATACGGCCATCCCGCGCCAGCCTTCGAAAGGGGCCGGACAAGTCACTCAAATCGAAAGACGCGATACAGGGCAACAGGTGCCTGCGTTCACTGGTAGCTTGATGCAGGGCGCCGGATGGAATCCTGTCCTTGTCCCGAAACAAGGGAATCCATCCTGGATAGTCACTCAAGGGGTCGGAGTAATGCTTGCCGCGAAAACCCGCCGGGGCCATCACCATTCCGGCAGCCAGCATGTAATACATGTTTTGATGGTTGGTTACCAGGCGCCATATACGTTTGGGTTTTCGTCGGTTGCGCGGCTTCTTTGGAGCGCCGGTTTTCGTGGTCATGGCCTACTTTCTGACAAGAATAGTCGGATCGGTGGGCAGTAAACCATCCACAACGGGGCAGACGTTGCCTTTACGGAGCAGGATTACCTGTTCCCGGGCACGCGCCACCATTACGTAAAACCTTGCCTTGAGCGCGTGGGGGTCGTGTTTGGGTTGGTGCTGGTCAATGTCGGCCAGGATGGCGGTATCGAACTCCAGCCCTTTGCAGGACTGGGCGTTGATGACCATGATGCCGCCCTGACCGAAGTCCGGTAATTTCCGCTGGTCGGAAACATAGGTCCGGACCGGCGGTTTGTCGTTGTCGAGCTTGGGATTGGCATTAAGCAGGGCGCCCATGAATTTCTCCCGCACTCTATTGTCCGGCGTAATGATTCCAATCAGCTTGCGGGGATTGCGGTCGCTCAACCGGAGGATATTCTCCGCAATCGCAGCCAGTGTTGCTGTGCTTGCACTGTCATAAGTCCATAATTCCGGCGTCGCGGCAGCAGGCTTGGGATCGGGCAGGTCGGGCTTTGGACTGGCCGGATCGTCCGGGTAAAAGCGTTGGGCAAGCAGCGCGACAGGGCGCGTGTTGCGGTAGTTGATTTTCAGTTCCAGCGTGTCGCCCGGTTCGATTGCGAGGGAGTTTTCGATATCCTGGCGCGAACTGCACTTGTCGGGGTGAATCTGCTGGTTCTGGTCGGCCGCCACATAAAAGTTCTCAAAACCAAGGTCGGCCAGCGTTCGATAAAAGGCCGGCGGCATATCCTGCCCCTCATCGATAACCAGAAATCTACCGCTTTGATGCTCAATATTATCGAGGGATTGAACCTGTTGTTCCACGGCCTCCCAATCTATGGCGTAAGAATCTTCAGGCCTCTCATGCGCAGGCCTTGGGACGTCACCAAAAAAATGTTTGTAAATTTCGTGAAACCATGCCACCCAGGTCTTGGCGTTGAATGTTTGATCGCTGCCGAACAGGTGTCGGTTTGAACGATCCAACAAGCGATTGTATGCGAGAGTTCGGTAGGTCCTGTTGTTCTCGGCGAGGCGTCGCGCCCGTAACAGCGCCACTACCGACTTCCCGGTGCCGGGACCGCCGACAATAAGGTGTTGCCCCTCCAGCGGCAGCGCCAGCGCCTCGTCCTGATCCTTGTTCAGGTCATGGATGCCAGGCAGGCTAAAGCGGCGGGTGCGGTCAACTGGCATGGTCAGGTGATCCCGAAGAATGAAGGCAGTCCGTTGGCAGCATCGTCCTTGACAAAGCCGCGGTCCAGCAGGGTATTACCGTATTCGCAGGCAGGCTCGGGCACCAGCGCGCAGGCATGGCAGGCGGAGCGATTCAGCAAGCCGGGGCCTCGACCCTCATGCTCGCTGCAGACCGGGTCGAGCGAACACCAGCGTGAATGCTCCAGCGCCCGAACCAGTATGCCCAGAAAGCGCCGGGGTTCGCTCAGTTCGGCCAGGCCACCCAGTGAACCGGCAAGGTCGGGAACGGCAACGTGGATAAGGATAGCAGCCATCGGCTCCGGCGCGATGGCGCAATAGATTCGTTCGATCAATGACGCCGCCGGATAGCCGCATTCGGATTCGATTTGACGCATCAGCAGGTGTGACAGCGTATGCAACAGCATGAACCGAGGTGTGAGTGGATTGGGGGCATCGCGACCGGATTGGGCAAATCGTGGAAGTAGCGAATTCAGTCGTGAAACAACCGCAGGTGTTTGCTCCCAGTCCTTGAGCCGGCGTTCATCAAGCACGAGGAAGATGCCCTCTCCGTACAACTCCATGGCCGGTAACCAAGCGGATTTCCCCGCGATGTCCGGCGGCACCGTGTCTTGTCCAAGCAAACGCCTGAAGCCCCTGAATACCTTCACCGCCTTGAGGCGGTCCACGCGCACAAGGTGGCGGACGCCGCGGATAATTTTTCGTTCGTCAGTATCTGATGCGAACACCGTCTCCAGTTCGCGCCACTCGTCACTTTTGTTGCGAGTCACCAGATCTTCGTCCTCACGCTGGTCGGGTAGTGCCTCCAGGAATGCCTTGAACTCGCTTTCCCGCAACTGCCCCGGAGTAGGGTTCTCACCATACAAGGGATAGTCATCTTCAATGTCGGCCAATGCGGCTTTGATGTCATCTGGTGTACTGCGATATTTCGTCGCCAGCTCCTTTATGACGCTTTTCACGGGAAGTGGGATTTCGTTCATCGGCAAAAGGATGATTTCTTTCTTCGGCAATGGGATTTTCTTCTTCCATAGCCTTTCCATCGCTTTGTCGATGCTACTACGATCACCGGAATTGCGGTACAGACGATCCACGACGGTCCCTTTGCGCACACGGGATTCCGGTGGAATTACCAGCACGGATTCAGTGACCGGCAGGTAAACCCGCGTGTCGTTGATCGCCAGCACTTGCGCGATATCTTTATCTTCTTCTTTCGCAACCTCTATTGGCGGAACCAGATCTTCTTTGGTCCATGGTTGCATCCGGCCCTGACCAAATCCCACCCGTTCATCACCACGAAACCGGGTTTCGGCGCCGCAGGCGTCGCACCGTAAAATGCGCGCTTCGTAGCCGCGTTCAATTAACCATAATTTATCCTGCACCTTGCAGTTTCGTTGTGAGGGTTCACGCGCGTCCTTGTGCGCAAGAAAAGGCCATAGCACGTCGGCAAGGTATCCCTCTGGATGGGCGAGCGCCCAAGGCACCTGCTCCAGCTGTCGATTGCAGTCTTGCTGATTGCAAAGGGGTGCGTAATCGGGCTTGGTGTTTTGCCATGGCCAACGATACATTGCACCACAGGCCGGGCAGCGCATCCAGGAGGGGAAGCGCAACGCCGGCACGCAGGCGCCATCCACCTGTCCCCTGGCAAGTTCTTTCGCCACAGGCGGCTCACGAAGTTCCTCCTTGATATCAAGCGCAGCATGCACGCGCTCCACATATCGAATCGGCTCGCCAGCGGAACTGCCCTGACGGTCCGTCCAGTGCCGGGTGTCCTCAACGACTACCAGCCAATTTGCTCCGCGCACGATGGCCCCGACGCCGCTGTGGCCGAGCAGGTGTGACAAGCGGATCGGGATCAATTCATGGGACATGGTTCACAGCGCCTTGAGCAGGGCGGTGTTTTCGACGTTACGCAGGGATTGCAAGGCCGTCCACAGGCCGCGAATCCGATCATCGTGGTTGTACAACAGGCGATCACGCCCATTGTCATTACTGGAGACTTGATACTCCAATTTTCTTCGAGCTTCCCGGCAACGTTCAACTTCGGTTCGCCATTCAGCAACCAGTGCGCCGATATGCCGATTTACCTCATCGACCTGGTCGGGCGCTGAGAGTGCACAACGTTGTTTGAGTTGTTCCACGGCTTTGGAAACCCGTGGATCGTCCGGATCGAAGTTGGCGGCCGCGCCGTTGTACAACAAACCAACTTTACCATACCGCATCACGATGACCAGCGCCGCGTGCAGGGCTCGCAAACGGGCCTGGTAGGTATAAGGCGTAACGCTGGTGGGTTCGACGAAGCGGTAGAAGGCTTCATGGTAAGGGCGGAAGCTCTCGTAGTGTGACAGGCTGCGCGCCTGTTCACGATAGTAGTTGGCGAACACCACGCCGGGCGCCTCACTACGTCCCACACGGCTGCTCGCCTGAATATATTCCGCCGTGGTTAACGGCTGGCCGTTGATGATCATCAGCGCCAGTCGAGCCACGTCAAGACCGACCGAGATCATATTGGTGGCCAGTACTGCGTCCAGGCAGCCGTTCTCTGTGCGGGTCCTGCTCAAGCGGGAAAAAATCTCCGCATTCTCCGCCGCTGTCTGCTTGCTGGTGAGTTGGGCGACATCCGGCGTCAAGCGCTGTTGCTTCTCCACCTTTTCGTCTTTCTCATCCTGAGCCTCCGTTGTGCCGGACAACAACTGCATGAAATCGCGCACGTCGCTGGCAAAAGCAGTGTGGCTGTTCCCTACCCCCTGAAGGCTGCCGTGATACACCACCTGCGTCCACCAGGCATCCAGCAGCTCCCGTGCATCCTGTTCATTCCCGAACAGCGCGCGGGGTGCCAACAGCAATGCCGCCGCCAGTCGGGAACCATATCAGGTCAACCGTATCGCGAAATTCGCTGTT